>CBDUBY010000179.1:0-7270 GCA_965365505.1 uncultured Pyrinomonadaceae bacterium
GTATTATGCGCCATCGCCGAATCGGGCTTTAGCTCGATGGCGCGTTTGCACGCCGTTTCCGCGCCTGCGAAATCGTATTCATAATACATTTTGTTATCGCACTGCGCGCTGTAAGCCTCCGAAACATTTTTGTCCAACGCCAACGCTTTATTCACCGCTTCGGTTGATATTTGACGCTGTTCGGGAATGTTAATATTAACGCCGCCTAAATTGATGAGATAACTGTGTGCGTGCGCCAAACCAGCCCACGCCCTCGCGAAATTCGGGTCAATCCGAACGGCTTGTTCGAGAACTTCGACCGCTTTATACGCATCGGCTTTGGTTCTTCGGTCATACAAATACATGCCCTGCAAATAAAGCCGGTAGGCTTCCTCATTGTCGGTTCCGCGATTGGTCGTCGGATTGCCGGAAGTGGTCGCAAAACGCGCCAGCAGAACATTTCCGATTTCGCCGGCAACCGCGTCCTGCATCTTAAACAAATCGCTCGCGTCCTTTTCGCCTTTATAAGTTTCTTCGATTTGTCCGTTTGCGACGTTAAAAAGCTGCGCCGTTATACGGATTCTGCCGTTTGATAATTGATAATTCGAGGCGAGAACGTAATCGGTTTGCTGTTCTCGTCCGGCGGCAATCGGGTCTTGTTCGACGGCGGCATATTTGCGAATCGCGCTTAACGGACGCACCAAAAAACCGTTCATCGAACCGAGCCGGTTAATTAAGGAATCGGCGATGCCGACTTCGTAAATCTCATCGCGGACGCCCGCGCCGATTGGTTTGAGCGGCAAAACGGTGATTGATTTTCGCTCGGCGGCGGAATTTTTTTGAGAATTGGAAAAATAAAGCCAAAGCCCGATTGCGCCGCCGATTAAAACGAGCAAAGAAACGGCGGCAAGCAAAGAAGCGCGTTTTGAAACGGGTGATTTTCTTCGGGGTAAAATCAAAGGCGACGACCGTTTGTTTCCAGTCGTTTCGCGCAAAAGATTCAAATCTTCCGCAATGTCCGAGATGTTTGCGTAACGGTTGGTTTTGTCTTTAGCGAGCGCGCGGTTAATGATTTCCTGAAGCGGCGCCGTTTTGTCGCCTTTCTTAGTTAATAATTCCGGTTCGCGTTCGAGAATAGCGGCGATGCGGTCGGATTTTGTCGCGCCCTGAAACGGCAGCCGTCCGGCGAGCATTTCGTAAAGAATAACGCCCAAACTCCAGATGTCGGTTTGCGCGTCAACCGATTGCCCGCGCGCCTGTTCCGGCGACATATACGCCGCAGTGCCGATTATCTCGCCGACTTCCGTTTCTACTAAAGCCTTTTGTCCGTTCTCCGTCGGGCGATACTTGGCAATTCCAAAATCTAAAACTTTAACCAAACCGTCGGCGCGCAACATCACGTTTTCCGGCTTAATGTCGCGGTGAACTATTCCTGCGTCGTGCGCCGCTGTCAGCGCCGAAGCGATTTGTATGGCAATGTCGAGAGCTTCGCCGATTGTCGGATTTTTCTTTTTGAGATACGCGCGAAGCGTCGAGCCTTCGACGAATTCGGTAACGATGTAATCTCTGTTTTCCCATTTGCCGATTTCATAAATCGTCACGATGTTCGGATGGTTCAAAGCGGAAGTGGCAAACGCTTCCTGACGAAAACGGGCGACTCTGGTTTTATCTTCGGTAATATGCGCGGCGAGCAGCTTTAACGCGACTTTGCGGTTAAGATTCGTGTCCTTCGCCAGATAAACTTCGCCCATTCCGCCTTCACCGATTTTTTCAATGATTTCGTAATGACTGATGAGAGTTCCGCGCGCGGGCGCGTAAGCGGCGGGTTTGATGATGTCGGCGATTTGCGCGGCAACGGGTGTTTCGAGAAACTCTTCGGCGCTGCCCAGAGAAGATAAAAGCGATTCGACTTCGGCAAGTAAGGATTTATCCGCGCCGCAAGCCTCTGCGACAAATTGCGGGCGTTCTTCCGGTTTCCGGCGAATCGCCGAGTCGAAAACCTCTCGCACTTTTTGCCATTTGTCATCCATCTCTTCTTGTCCAAAATTCAAAGTCGAACAATGTTTTGAACTTTGAACTTTGAACTCAATCTTACCGCGTCAATTCCCGATGAAGCCACGCTTTTGCCATCGCCCAGTCGCGTTTGATGGTTGATTCGGAAACGCCTAAAACTTCCGCCGTTTCCGGCACGTCCAAGCCGCTGAAAAATCTGAGTTCCACAATTTTCGCCAGATATTCTTCGCGTTCGGCGAGCCGGTTTAAGGCTTGGTCGAGCGCCAGCAAATCAAAACTCGCGTCGCTGACGGTTACGGTTAAAGCCTCGTCGAGAGGCAAATCATCGCCCGCGCCGCCGCGTTTGACGCGATGTTTTTGTTTGGCGTAATCAGTCAAAATCCGCCGCATCATCGTCGCCGCGATGCCGAAAAACTGCGAGCGGCTTTCCCAAAAAACTTCTTTCTGATTGGCGAGTTTGAGATAAGCCTCGTTAACTAATCCGGTCGTTTGAAGCGTGTGTTCGCCGCGTTCTTTACGCAGAAAACGATGCGCCTGTCGCCGAAGCTCGTCATATACGAGATCGAACAAAGCGTTATTATTTTCCGCGTCTCTATTTCCGCTCCAATGCTGCAATATCTCGGTGATGCTGTTCGCTGAGACTTTTTTCTTCATCTGGCTTTACTTACATTATTCTCAAAAAAAATCAGGCTCTTGAAATCTTTTCGGAAAAATTTGACCTTTGTTTTTCTAAACCGTCGCGCTAATAAATAGAGAAAAAATCAAACAATTTTCGGAACAAGGGGAAACTGAAGATGTCCGATTAGAACGGAATAATAGCACAATTCGGAAACCGCCGAAACTATTTTTCGTCCTGATTCCTTCGGTAAATCGAAAGAAATCGCGGCGCGGCTTTTTCCGATAACTTCGCGGCTCGATTGTCTAAGGCGATTGACGACGGATCTTTAATTTGCAAAGCGTCCGCAGCGAATTTCGCACCGCCGACCGCGTCGTAGTATTGAGATATGAAAAACACATTCATCCATTTTATCGCTTCTTTTTTGCTTCTCGCCTGCGCCGTGTTCACCGCGCACGCACAGCAAACGACCGTCTTGAGCGGCGGCGAGGCAATCGAACAATTAAAACAAAACGGACAATACGACAGTTTGAAACAAGCGTTTCGAGCCGCGCGCGGCACGAGCGATGAAACCGAAACGCCGCCGCTCGACGCCGCCGGACAATCGGCAAAGCTCACTGCGTCGGACGGCGCGGCGAATGATTTGTTCGGAACGAGCGTGGCGGTTTCGGGCGATACAGCGATTATCGGCGCATATTCCGATGCGGTCGGCGCGAATAGTCTGCAAGGCTCGGCGTATGTCTTCGTGCGCTCCGGCACGACTTGGACGGAGCAGGCGAAGCTCGTCGCTTCGGACGGCGCGCTCGGCGACCAATTCGGCATCAGCGTTTCGATTTCAGGCGATGCGGCGGCAATCGGCGCGATCGGCGATGATGTCAATGCGAACGCCGACCAAGGTTCTGTGTATGTTTTTACGCGCCTCGGTTCGGCTTGGACGCAGCAGCAGAAATTGACCGGAACGAGCGGCGCGGCGGGCGATACTGTCGGCAGCAGTGTCAGCATTTCGGGCGATAAAATCGCGGTCGGCGCGCCGCTCTCCGACGCTTCGGCTTCGACGCCGTTTGCGCCCGGAGAAAACAACGAACTCGCTCCGACGGCGACCAATCAAGGCAGTGTCTTTTTCTTCGTCAACGCGCCAGCCGCGCCGACGGCGGCAAGCGTTTCCATCAGCGGGCGCGTGCTGATAAGCAAAGGACGCGGATTGCAAAACGCCGTCGTTTATTTGACGTGCGCCGACGGCTCGACGTTTAAGGCGCGAACTTCAGCGTTCGGCTCTTACCGCTTCGACGACGTTGCCGCCGGAGAAACCGTGCTTATTTCAGTCAATTCAAAACGCTACCGATTTGCTGCGCGAGTCGTCAACGTTACAGAAGACTTAATTGATTTGAACTTTTTCGCAGACCTCGAACCATTCAGCGTATTCGCAGAGAGTAAGCAAGGCACAAGCCGAAAGTCGGTCAAACAAAGCTCTATGACACTGCCGTTTATGACCTCAATGAAGCCTGCTGAAAATTAAGCGCGAAACTTTTATTATTGGAAGTGTGAAAAAATTTCGCAGAGTTTGTCTCTGGTTGGACGTTTGACTTAAGTGATTTGTTAATTGATTTTGCGAAGATTATCGTTTTCCGAGAAGTCGTCCGCGCGGCTTTTCCGGCGGTCAGGCGACTATGATTTTTGGTTTATCAAACGGCTCAGAGTTTCCGTTAAATCTTCTTTCAAATTCGCGCCCTTGACCATATACAAGTCTGCACAATCTTTTTCGACGTTCGCCGATACTTCCTGTTCGAGTCCGCTTAGAATTATCAAAGGAGTGGTTTTGTAATCGGGATTTTGGCGAAGTATGCGGCACAAGTCGTGCCCTGTCAGGTTCGGCATCATCGCATCGGCGACGACGACATCGAATCGTTCGGCGAGCGCGATTTTCATCGCCGCCAGACCGTCTTCCGCCGTCGTCACTTCATAACCGGCTCTTTTCAAAGTGATTTCCAAGAAACGCCGCATTGCCGCGTCGTCTTCTGCCAGTAGAATCTTTAGATTGAGAGAGTTGTCGTCACTCATCAGAGAATTTTTTTCTTCTAACATTATTTGCGCCTATCTGTTAAAATTACTTTTTGTGCTGGTCAGGGGTGATTTAAGGTTATGAGATAATGCCGCATCTGTCAATATATTTTTAGTTAAACGGTTCACAGCACAAGAGTTTTTTACGATGTATGAATTTGCAGTCACACCGGCGATTACGCAATTAAGACGACCCGGAGTTTTAATCACGGAAGTCGCGCCCGATAGTCTGGCGGAAGAATTGGAGCTCGCGCCCGACGATAGAATCGTGCGCGTCAACGGTCGCGTCGTGCGCGATTATCTTGATTTTCGCTTTCAAACGGCGGGCGAAACCGAACTCGAATTGCAGATCAAAAAACCGAATGGCGAAACCTGGTCGCTCGAAATCGAGCGTGAAGAAGGCGAAGATTTCGGCTTGATGTTCGAGCAAATCGTTCCGCGCCAATGCGCTAACGAATGCCTTTTTTGTTTTTGCAAAGGCAATCCAGAAACCGCGCGACCGTCGCTGTTCGTCCGCGATGAAGATATTAGGTTGTCGTTTCTTTACGGCAACTATACGACGCTTTCTTCAATTACCGACGACGAAATGCGCCGCATCGTCGAGCAGCGATTATCGCCGCAATACGTTTCGGTTCACGCCACCGATTTGAAAACTCGCGCTTACCTGCTCGGCGTTGACGAACGCCGCGCAGACATTTCCGGCAAGATGAAAACGCTGCTCGATAACAACATCGAAATTCACGCGCAGGTGGTTTTGTGTCCTGAAATTAATGACGGCAAACAACTTGAAAAAACCTTGCGCGATTTGGCGGCGCACTACCCGAAAGTCGTTTCAACGGCAATCGTTCCCGTTGCTCTGACGCGCTATAACACCGACGAACGTCTAACGCGGGTCACGCCCGAGTTTTGCCGGCGAACGGTTCGGGAAGTCGAAAAACTGCAAAAGGAATTCAGAAAAAATCTCGGCGTGACGTTCGCGTTTCTCGGCGACGAAATTTACATCAAAGCCGGTTTGCCGATTCCCTCCCGAAAACATTACGGCAATTATCCGCAAATCGAAGACGGCGTGGGAATGATTCGTTCGTTCACCAATTCGTTTGAAAAATTGCTGAAAAAATTAGTCGTTCAAAATTCAAAACCGACCGCAGATAATTTTCTCGCGCCGCAATCTAATAACGCTAACGCCAGAACGCATCCTTTAGCTATTACGCCGCAAACCGAAAAGCCAAAAGCCAAAAGCCAAAAGCCGAAATCCCTGAACGGCACATTTTTAACCGGCGAAATGTTCGCCCCGATTCTGCGCGAACAAATCGAAAAACTAAACGCGCTTATCAATTCGCGCTTTCACGTTCTCGCCGTTCCGAATACTTATTTCGGCGGCGATGTCGCCGTCGCCGGACTGCTGACCGGACAGGATTTTCTCGCGGTCAAAGATAACATTAAAGGCGACTTCGCCGTTGTTCCCAAAGCCGTTATCAAATCAGACGAGCCGATTTTGCTTGACGGAATGAAATACGACGACTTGAAGGCGCAGTTTGACGTGCCGATTTTCGATATGGACGTGCAGGAATTTATTGCGGAAATTCTCGCTAATCAAAGCGAGCGAGATAAGCCCAAGTATTAAATAACAGTTGCCAAAAGGCACAAAGAACACAACAAGATTTTTAGTAATTCTTCTTTTGTGTTCTTTGTGCCTTTTTATGGCTGTCAACCTTCTACATCGAAAATTTATAAACAATCACGCCGGAAACTTTAACCGGCTGACCGCTCAGAAGAGTCGGATTAAATTTAGCGTTCCGCGCCGCCTTTTCAGCCTCGCCTTTCAAAAGCGGATGACCGCTCGCGGCACTCGCCGAGACGACGTTGCCCGATTCGTCAATCAGCACCTGAACATTAACATCGCCCGTTGCTCTGATAGCTTTGGCTGCCGCAGAATAAATTGGTTTCGGCAAAAATTTCGCTTTACCGTTAACCACGCCGAGCGATTGGATCGGCGGCTTCGCTTTAGGAGCGGCTTCGACCGGCGGTTTTTTGAGTGCGGGCGGCGGTTCGGGTTTCTTGACGTTTTCAATTGGCAGCGGATTTATTTCAACTCCGTCATCGCCGTTGCCGCCGACGTTTTCTCTGCCGGTTATATTCGTTGTAAATCCGTCCCTTTCAAAATTATCCGGCGAGATTGTAAAGTTTCCATTAGGACGGGATTTCTGCGTATTCGGCACAACGGAAACTTCTTTCGGCACGATTGGATTTTCGTCAATCCGCAATATATTCGCCTGTCTGGTAATTGCTGCGCTTTTGGTTTGATTGTTTTGCTCCTGTTTTTGCTCTTTTTTGATTGGCACGGGCGCGCTTTCGGCAATCGGCGCAACGAGCGTCGAAACATCAAGACTGCCGCTGCCGATTCCTAAATCTTTCGCAAACAAACTCCACGCCAGCGCGCTGAAAAACAAACCGACAACCAACACAAACGTCGTCAGTAAATATCCGCCGCGATTCTGTTTTTGATTCGTATTCGATTCGACTAATTGATCTAACATTTTTATTTTCCTCCCAGATTTTCCGGTGCCAAATTTGCGGTCACTGTTCGAATGAAGGCGGCAATAA
>CBDUBY010000180.1:0-7233 GCA_965365505.1 uncultured Pyrinomonadaceae bacterium
AGCGGCTGCACGGCGAATCTGACGAACGTCACCATCTCCGGCAATTCCTCGCCGAACAGCGGCGGCATCAGCAACGCCGGAACCATCACGGCGACCGGTTGCACCATCACCAATAACAGCGGCGGATTTAACGCCGGCGGCGTGACCAACAGCGGAACATTCAACATTCGCAGCACGATCATCGCCGGCAACAATTCGGATTTCGCTGCCCAGGCGGATGTCTTCGGCGGATTCGCCTCGCAGGGCTACAACCTCGTCGGCAAAACCGACGGCTCGAACGGCTTCACAATGACGGGCGACCAAACCGGCACGGTTGCCTCACCGCTCAACGCGCAGCTCGGCGGGTTGGCGGATAACGGCGGCAAAACCCGCACGCACGCCTTGCTCGACAGCAGTCCGGCGATTGATCGCGGCAACGGCTTCGGCGCGCTTGCCGACCAGCGCGATTTTCTGCGCCCGATAGATATTGCGACCGTTGTTAATATGGCGGACGGAGCGGATGTCGGAGCGTTTGAATATCGGTCATTGCCGACGGCGGCAACGGTGATGGTTGCGGGCAGAGTGATAGTCGGCAATCGCGGATTATTGAACGCGACGGTGACGCTGACCGATCAGAACGGCAATGCACGAACGGCGCGGACGACCGCCTTCGGCTATTACCGATTCGATGAGGTCGAAGCCGGGCAAACTTACATCGTTTCGGTGCGGTCGAAGCGTTTTCAATTCGCCCCGCAGGTCATCAGTGTGACGGAAGATTTGAGCGAGCTGAACTTTTACAGCGACGGCGGTGGCTTGCGGTAAATAGGTCAAAGAGAATGCGCGAAACGACGAAAAGTTTCGCGCATTCTTTCTATCGCAAGAATTTCATTTGAAATTATTTTTAGACTTGATTCCCCTTTTCACGGACGAATCTCGTTTAGATGAATAACAGGAAAATTTTTATTAGAAGATATCACAAAAATCGGATTCGTCGTTTTGAGTTCCAACTTTAGTTGGCAATTCCTGTGCAAAAGCCAACTAAAGTTGGAACTCAAAACGCTTCAAACTATTTTTGAGGTAGCTTCTAGCAGAGTCCAACCGAAAATTTTAGGAAATAAATTTATGAAATCATCATTCACCGCGATTTTTCGCGCAAATTCAAAAATGTTTCGCAGTTTTCTTTTCAGCGTGTTGTTTATTTTATGTTTCGCAACTGCACAGTCAACCGCAGCGGCAACGATTACAATTAATAATTTGAGCGACACGATTGCCAACGACGGCGGCTGCACTTTGCGCGAGGCGATTGTGAACGCCAACGCGGATAATCAGTCGGGCAGCACGGACTGCGCGGCGGGCGCTGGTGCGGACACCATTAACATTTCGGCTGCGGGAACGATCAATCTGCTGACTGTCCTGCCGGATTTGACGAGCGATATGACCATCAACGGTTTGGGCGCGGCGAATACAACTGTCAGGCGAGACGGCGCGGCGACGACCGAGTTTCGCGTTTTCACTAAAACGGGCGGCATCGCCGCAATTAGCGGGATGACCATCCGCGACGGCATCGCTCGCGGCACGAACGGCGCAACCGGCGGTACGGCGCAGGGCGGCGGTATTTACAACAGCATCGGCGCGCTGACGCTTACCAACGTCGTCATCACCAATAATCAGGCGATTGGCGGCAACGGCAGCGCGGATGTAGGTGGCGACTCATACGGCGGCGGCACTTACAGTCTAGCCGCTTTAACGATTACCGGTTCGACCGTCAGCAATAACACGGCAATCGGCGGCACCGGTTCGACCAACGGCGGAGCCGCTGTCGGCGGCGGGACATCCAATGAAGATTCAGGCGCGGTAATGATTATCAATACCGTTATCAGCGGCAACACGGCGACGGGCGGCACCGGTACAACCAACGGCGGAATCGCTGTCGGCGGTGGTCTGATAGGTCTCGGCACAGTTGCCTTGACGGTCAATAACAGCCAAGTCATCAATAATTCGGTGATCGGCGGCAGCGGCACCGCAACCAGCAGCGGCGGCGGAATTCACGTCAATAACTCGACAGTCAGTTTGGCGCTTAACAACAGCTTCGTGAGCGGCAACTCGGCGAGCGACAGCGCCGGTGCGGGTTTCGGCGGCGGCATTCGCAACAACGGCGCGGCGACAATTACCGACAGCACAATCAGCGGCAACACCGGCATCAACTGCGGCGCGATCAATAATACGCGCACACTACACTTATTACGCAGCACAGTGTCAGGCAACACGGCAGCAGCGGGCGGCGGCGGTTTTGCGTCAGGCGGCATTAGATCGAGCGGCGCAGCGGGCGTTTTGAATGTCACCAATTCGACCATCAGCGGTAATTTTGCAAACGACGGCGACGGCAGCAACGGCGGCGGCATCTGGAATCAAGGAACGGCAACGCTGACAAACGCTACGATTGCCAACAATTCGGCGGCTGGCGCGAACAGCGCGTCCGGCGTTTACAGATTCAACGGCACGATAAATGTCAAAAACACAATCATCGCCGCAAACGTCAACAACGCAGCGACTCCCGATGTCTTTAGCACGGCAAACGCCGGTTCATTCGTTTCGCAGGGCTACAATCTCATCGGCAACGTCGGCGCAGTCCCAAATTTCACGCAGACGGGCGATCATACCGGCACGAACGCCGCGCCGCTCAATCCGATGCTGGCTGCTTTGACAAACAACGCCTCCGCGACGCAGACGCACCGACTCTTGACGGGCAGTCCGGCGATTGACCAAGGCGCGGCGGCGATTGACCCGATTACAAACACTGCCATTACAACCGACCAGCGCGGCGTTCCGCGTCCGTTTGACGATCCGGCAATTCCGAACCAGTCAGGCGGCGATGGTTCGGATATCGGAGCGTTTGAATTGCAAGCCGCGCCGACGGCGGCGAGCGTTTCTGTGTCGGGCAGAGTGCTAATCGGCAATCGAGGCTTGCTGAACGCGACGGTGACGCTGACCGATCAGAACGGAAACGCGAGAGCTGCGAGAACAACTCCGTTTGGCTACTTTCGTTTCGATAATATCGAAACCGGACAGACCTACATTGTGACCGTGCAGGCAAAGCGTTTTCAATTTGCGCCTCAGATTGTGACAGTGAACGAGGAATTAACCAAATTGAATTTTTATTCTCAATGAAACTTAAGAGTTAAGTGAAAAGAGCGGTAAATCTTCGCCATATGCTTTTTGAAGAGATTAAAATTCAAATTTTGTGGCAGCTTATAACAACAAAGGCGATTTAGAATCTAGTTTCTAAATCGCCTTTAAGCATTTGGTGGGGACGGAGAGAGTCGAACTCTCATGGATTGCTCCACAGCGACCTCAACGCTGCGCGTATACCAGTTCCGCCACGTCCCCGAAATATTTGTCAAAAAATCAACTTTTTAACGATTAGCGTTTCCTTCGGTCACCGGCGGTTTCGGTTCGTCAATCTTCGCGGCTTTATTCGCCTGATTCGCAGCGGCGTTGGCATCAGCAGCAACCGAATTTGAATTGACGACGACCGCAACGTTTGAAGGCAAATTTGTATTTGCTATATTCGCGTCCGCTGCAACATTCGCATTGGCGTTCGCATCAACATTAGCGTTTGTATTCGCGTCGGTTGCGGGCGTTGATTCCGCCGGAGTTTCGGCAACCGTTTCCAATACCGAAACGCCGCCGTTCAAAGCGGGCATCGCCAGCATCAAAGCCGAGACCATAAAAATGCTCGCCGCGACAATCGTAATTTTCGATAAAATCGTTTGCGACCCGCGCGGCTGGAACGCCGTGCTGGAAATGTTGCTGGTAAAAAGCGCGCCCGCGTCGGTTTTGCCCGGTTGCAGCAAAACGCTCGCAATCAACGCCACGCAGGACGTAAAAAATAATATGTATAAAAAATAAGTCACTTTAAAATACTTCCCAAACTATTTGTAATTAACAATCTGTGCGAATGTTTCCGCATCCAAACTCGCTCCGCCGACCAATGCTCCGTCAATGTCTGTTTGATATATCAAACCAGCTATATTATCGGGTTTGACCGAACCGCCGTAAAGAATTCTCGTCGCATTGGACACTTCTTTTCCGTGCATTTCGCTGACGGTTTGACGAATAAAGCCGTGCATTTCTTGAGCCTGTTCAGGCGTGGCAACTTTTCCGGTGCCGATTGCCCAAACAGGCTCGTAAGCGATAATAATACGTTCCATATCCGAAACTGTCAAACCGTCCAATGCGCCAACTAATTGCGTTTTAACCACTGATTCGGCGTTGCCCGCTTCCCTTTCCGCCAGCATTTCGCCCACGCAGACAATCGCTGTCAAACGGTTTGCCAAACACGCTTTTGTTTTTAAATTAACCGACTCATCGGTATCGCCGTAAAACTGCCGACGCTCGGAATGACCGATAATGATATGCGACGCGCCGACATCTTTCAGCATATCCGCGCCGACCTCGCCCGTGTGCGCGCCGTGCTTTTGTTCGGTTGAGCAATTCTGCGCCGCGACGCGAATGTTCGAGCCTTCCAATCTATCGGCGACGGTTTTTAAATGAACGAACACGGGCGCGATGACGACTTCGCAATGATTTGCATTTGCCACCAAAGGCTTTAACGCCAACGCTGTATCAACCGCTTCGCCGAGCAGTTTATACATTTTCCAGTTTCCGGCAATAACAGGTTTTCTCATTTTTACTTTTCTATTCGGGTAATTTCCAATCAGCGACCAGTTTTATATATACCGATTTATCCGTCCATTCGACGTTTTCGACAAGCTGCACCATTTCCACATCGGTCTTTTCAATCACGTCGCCGTTTTTATTTATCAATCTCACTTCGCCCGGCGAATCGCCTGCTTGACCGGGCGCGCTGCCGAAAAATTCTTTTTTTCGCAGCACGACGATTTTGTATTGTCCGTCAGGGCTTTCAAAAGTCGCGTAATCTTCCATTCTTGAATCTCCAAATATAAAAAACCCTTGAATCAAACCGACGACGATTAGTAGAACGATAGTCAGCAGCGCGGCTTTGCCGATTCGACTGCCGCTCATATATTAAATGTGTGCGGCTTGCCGAAACATTGACGTTTGACATCGGAATAAACCCGAAAGTCGCCGCCCTTGCCGTTGGCGTTGCGCCAATTTCTGAAATCTTCATTCGTCACGCCGTCGCCGCTGAAACGATTTATCGTGCTGACCGAGTTGTCGTTTTCGTCCCAGTAGCCTAAAAACTGATCGCCTTCAAAATCGTAAGAATCTTTAATATACACGCCGACTTCGCTGACTGAAACTTTAAATTGCAGCGAGTTCGGCACTGCTTCGACCATTCCGGCAATCGCCACGTTCAACACGAATCTGCCGAGAGCCGCCGTTAAATCATTCAAACCGCGATAACTGTAATACTGATAAACATAACCGCCAACAGGACGAAAATTTACGTAATCGTCTTCCAGATTCGGCGCGGATTTCGACAAATCGCCGAACTGTGTGCACGAGAATTGACGCAGCAATCCCTTTCTTTCAAGCTGTCTTCTAAGTTCGGCTTTAGCGGCTGGATTCGCCCAGATTTTCTCCCGAAAAATCTCGTCATATTTAGATTTAACCGGCGCGAAACCCAACGCCCATTCCATCGTGACAAACATCGGCGGCAACCCGTAAGACGGCTTGCGGCTGACCGGACGCGCAAACCACGCCTCCATCAAACGCGCTCCGTTCGTCCAGTTATGATGCCGCATAATTCCCGGAATTTTAGTTAAATCCATTTCCGCTAATCTCCAAAACCTAATGCGTTCCGATTAAGAAAATCATTTTATCACAAAACAAAAACGGCTCGGAGCGAACCGCTTTTGCGAGAAATTCGATGACTCGTTTTAATTTTACTTTATTTGTCGTTCAAAGCCGCCACGCCGGGCAGTTCGTCACCTGCCAAAAATTCTAAAGTCGCTCCGCCGCCGGTCGAAATGTGCGAGATTTTATCGTCGAGTCCGGCTTGGTTGATTGCCGATACCGAATCGCCGCCGCCCACAATCGAAGTCGCGCCGTTTTCGGTTTCCAAAGCGACGGCTTCGGCGACGGCGAGCGTGCCTTCGTCAAACGGTTTCTCTTCGAACATTCCCATCGGACCGTTCCAGACGATTGTTTTCGCGTCCTGAATCGCGTGTCGGAAAATCTCGATTGTTTCCGCGCCGATGTCCAAACCGACTAAGCCGGTATTGGTGAAATCAATCGGAATCGTTTTGCGCGAATTGAGCGGGTCGTAAGAATCTACGACTTGATGATCGGTTGGCAAAATCAATTCAACGCCGCGCTCACGCGCCATCTGTTCCATCTCCAAAGCCTTCGGCATCATTTCATCTTCGACCAAAGACTTGCCGACCGTGTAGCCGTTCGCTTTGAAAAACGTATAAGCCATCGCGCCGCCGATGAGAAGTTTATCAACTTTGCGCTCGATTAAAGATTCGATGACCGGAATTTTATCCGAAACCTTCGCGCCGCCCAAGATAGCGACAAACGGACGTTCGGGATTATTTAATGCTTTACTTAAGAAATTCAATTCCTTTTCCATCAGCAAACCCGCCACCGCCGTATCAACATATTTCGTAATTCCGGCGGTCGAAGCGTGCGCCCGATGCGCCGCGCCGAAAGCGTCGTTGACGTAAACGTCGCAGAGTTCAGCCAGTTGTTTAGCAAATTCATCGTCGTTCTTTTCCTCTTCCGCGTGAAGTCTAAGGTTTTCGAGCAGCAAAACTTCGCCTTCTTTCAATCCTTCAACCTTTGCTTTAACTTCCGCGCCGATTGAATCGTTAGCAAAGAAAACTTTATCGTTTTTTACCTCAGCTTTGCCAAGCGTCGCTTCGTCGTTCGATATTTCAACCGGCTCATCGCCGCGCGCCGAAACAATTTGAAATTCGGGCATCGCTCGCAGATATTCGTAAACCGGCTTGAGCGAATACTTATTCACGTCATACGGCATTCCCTTCTCTTCAGCTTTCTTTTTATCCTTCAAAGGTCTGCCTAAGTGAGAAGCCAAGATTACTTTCGCGCCCTGTTCCATCGCGTATTTAATGGTCGGCATCGCGCCGCGAATGCGAGTATCGTCTTCAATCACGCCGTTTTTTATCGGCACGTTAAAATCTACGCGAATGAATACGCGCTTGCCTTTGATGTCCGTATCTTTGATTGTCTTCTTGTCCATAAACTCAAATTAAATGCAAAAAGTGAAAAAGTAAAATCGCTGCTCGATTTACTTTTTCACTTTTC
>CBDUBY010000181.1:0-7206 GCA_965365505.1 uncultured Pyrinomonadaceae bacterium
GCGCCGCGCAATCTAACGGCGTTGATAAACATTCAAATTGAATTTAACCAAACACCATTTGAACGCTGTCGCGTTCATTGCCGTCAAGATGACGGCGTTCCATCATTATCCCGAACTCACGTTATACTATCTTTGTCTCCAATCAATTTTAATCGAGGAACTTTAAAATTATGTTTCGTTCAACTGTCGGGTTTGGAATGTTTTTTTGGTTGTTTGCCGCTTCGTGTTTGTTCGCTTCGGCGCAGCAGAGTTTTTTGACCGAGATTGTCTATACCAATTCACAGATTGGGCGTTCGGAGATTTACCGGATGCGGTCGGACGGCAGCGGGAAAATTAATTTGTCCAAAAACAACGGCTTGGCTTCAAATTTTAGAGATTCGATGCCGAGCTGGTCGCCTGACGGTCGCAAAATCGTTTTCATTCGCAACACTCGTCTTTGGATGATGGATGCCGACGGCAGAAATAAGACTGCTGTGCCGAACACTAATTTTTCGGCGGCATATCCGGTTTTTTCGCCGAACGGCAGCATAATAATATTTTCGAGAGGCTCAGAAGACAATAACGAGCATCTTTTTTACATTTACCTTGACGGCACGAATCTAACGCAGTTGACTTCCGGTTCCAGAGGAAATCGGAAAGCGAGCTTTTCGCCGGACGGTTCACGAATCGCTTTCGACACGCAGCGCGATCCGACGACCACGGCAAGTTACATCTACACGCTGAATTTTGCCAACGGGATGGTATTGCCTTTGGTTCTCGATCCTTCTACCTACCAACCGGACTGGTCGCCGGAAGGTTCAAAAATAGCCTTCACGGCTTACGGCGGAGCGGGACTCGGGTCTGAAGTTTTTGCCGTGAACGCCGACGGTTCAAATCGTTATATGGTAACTGACGGCTTGTCGAATTTTCGGGACGACAGTAATCCGTCGTGGTCGCCGGACGGCAGCAAAATCGCGTTCGTTTCGTCACGCAATCTCGCCGGTGACGGCAACTATGATATTTATGTGACGGATTCGGCGGGCGGCGGCACGCCGACGCGCCTGACGTTCAGCATTGCGAGTGAAACTTCGCCCGATTGGAGTTCGCAACCCGTCGCGCCGGCTTCGACGCTTTACGATTTCGATTACGACGGCAAAGCCGACCAAGCCGTGTTCCGTCCGTCGAACGGAACGTGGTATTTGAATCGTTCGAGCGACGGAATGACCGCCGCGCCGTTCGGTTTGGCGACCGATAAAATCGTTCCGGCGGATTTCGACGCGGACGGCAAAACCGATTTCGCCGTCTTCCGCGACGGCGCGTGGTATTGGCTGAACAGTTCCGACGGCAGCTTTAGGTCGTATCAATTCGGTCAGGCGGGCGACATTCCTTTGCCGTTCGATTACACGGGCGACAAACGCGCCGAACTAGCGGTTTATCGCGGCGGCTTTTGGTATCGGCTCGACCTCTCGAACAATCAATTTCAAGCCGTGCAGTTCGGCATTGCAACCGACCGACCCGTTCCCGCTGATTATGACGGCGACGGGAAAACCGATCTCGCCGTGTTCCGCGACGGCATCTGGCATTTGCTGAACAGTTCCAACAATCAGTATCGCTGGGTTCAATTCGGCGAAACTGCCGATAAACCCGTCGCCGCCGATTACGACGGCGACCAAAAAGTTGACCTCGCCGTTTATCGTTCGGGCATCTGGCATATTTTCGGCACGTTTCTCGGCTACAATATCGTCGAACTCGGCACGGCAAACGACACGCCTGTTCCCGCTGATTACGACGCGGACGGCAAAGCGGATGCCGCCGTGTTCCGCGACGGAACCTGGAATATAATCCGTTCGCAGCAAGGCTCAACCACAGTCCAATTCGGCGCGGCAAACGACCGACCAGTCGGCGCGGCGTTTTTACCTTAGAGCGTCGTCAAACGAATCTGTCTGGAAATATAATCGTGAAAATTTTAGAAACCGAACGCACAATTCTGCGCGAAATCGTCGAAACGGATGCAGCGTTTGTTCTCGATTTGCTCAATCAGCCGTCGTTTATCAAATATATCGGCGACCGCAACGTGCGAACCGTCGAAGCGGCGCGTGATTATATCGAAAGCCGTTTTACGGAAGGCTACCGGAAATTCGGCTTTGGAATGTGGGCGGTCGAGTTGAAGGAAACGGGCGACGTAATCGGGCTGTGCGGCTTTGTCAAACGGGACGCTTTGCCCGACGCCGATGTCGGTTTCGCCTTTCTGCCGCAGTTTGAACGCTGCGGCTACGGCTTTGAAACGGCGAGCGCGGCGATGCGTTTCGGTCAGGAAAAACTAAATTTCGCGCGCGTTCTCGCCATCACTTCAAAAGACAACGACGCTTCGGGCAAGCTGCTCGGCAAGCTCGGTTTCGAGTTCGAGCGTTTGATTCGACTGGCGAACGATGACGAAGAACTCAAATTATATTCGTTCGGCGCGGCGCAAACGTAAAAGTTGACCCGGAAAATATGCCGTTTATTTTTCGTCCGCAATCTGCTACTATTTCCGCGCAACAATCAATTTATCCGCGTCGCTAGAGAACGACGACGACGACGATTCTGCAATTTCCCAAACCTGGAAGGAGAAAATTATGAAACTACTGAAATTCACTCTGTCCGTTTTTTTGCTGTTAAATTTATCGCTGGTTATTTTCGCGCAAAACAAAATGCCGAGCGGCGTGGAAAAAGTGACTTCGGTCGAAGGCATCACCGAATATCGTTTACCGAACGGCTTGAAAATCCTGCTGTTTCCCGACCAGACCAAACAAACCATTACGGTCAACGTGACTTATCTGGTCGGTTCGCGCCACGAAAATTACGGCGAAACCGGAATGGCGCATTTGCTCGAACATCTGGTTTTTAAAGGCTCGCCGAAGTATCTCGAACCCGATAAGGAATTCGATAAACGCGGCGCGCGCGTTAACGGCACAACGAACTTTGACCGCACGAATTATTTTGAAATCTTTCCCGCTTCCGATGAAAATTTGAACTGGGCGCTGGATTTTGAAGCCGACCGAATGGTTAATTCGTTTATCGCCAAAAAGGATTTGGACTCGGAGTTTTCCGTCGTCCGCAACGAATTTGAAGGCGGCGAAAACGATCCGTTCGGCGTGCTGATTGACAAGACGCTGGCGACCGCTTACCAGTGGCACAACTACGGCAACACGACTATCGGAGCGCGTTCGGATATTGAAAACGTGCCGATTGACCGCCTACAGGCGTTTTATAAAAACTATTACCAGCCGGATAACGCCGTGCTGATCATCGCCGGAAAATTCGACGAAGCGAAAACCCTTGAACTCGTTCACAAATACTTTAATCCGATTCCGAAACCGACGCGCACCTTGCCGAAATTTTACACCGATGAACCGACACAGGACGGCGAACGGCAGGTGACGGTGCGGCGCGCCGGCGACACGCAGCTTGTTTTCGCCGGTTATCACGTCGCGCCCGGCTCGCACCCGGACAACGCAGCGATGGATGTTTTGTCAATCGTTTTGAGCGATACGCCGTCGGGTAGACTGCACAAATCGCTGGTCGAAGCGAAAAAGGCGAGTTCGATTTTCGGCTTCGGTTTTGAAGCCAAAGAGCCGAGCTTTCATTTGTTCGGCGCAGAACTCAGAAAGGAAGATTCGCTCGACGAAGCGCAGAATATAATGCTGCAAACGATTGAAACCATCGCTTCAAATCCGCCGACCGCCGAAGAAATCGAACGGGCGAAATCGAAGATTTTGAAAAACATCGAACTGACCTTGACCGCTTCCGACCGCGTTGGTTTGGGCTTGAGCGAATACATCGCGCAGGGCGATTGGCGTCTGTTTTTCCTCGCGCGCGACCGCGTTAAAAAAGTCACGGCGGACGACGTGAAACGGGTTGCCGCCGCTTACCTGAAACAATCGAACCGCACCGTCGGCAGATTCGTTCCGGCAGAGAAACCCGACCGCGCCGAAGTGCCGAAAGTCAGCGACACGGAAATCGCGGCGATGGTCAAAGATTACAAAGGCGAAGCGGCGATTGCTCAGGGCGAAGCCTTCGACCCGTCGCCTGCCAACATCGAAACGCGGGTCAAGCGAACGAATCTCGGCAACCTGAAAATCGCGCTGCTGCCCAAAGAAAATCGCGGCGACGTGGTAGTCGCGGTAATGAATCTTCGCTTTGGCGACGAAAAATCCCTGATGAACCGCCAGACCGCCGCCGGATTCGCCGGACAAATGCTGATGCGCGGCACAATGAAACGCTCGCGCCAGCAAATTCAGGACGAACTCGACCGGCTCAAAGCACGCGCTTTCGTCTTCGGCAGCGTGACGGGTGCGAGCGCTTCAATCGAAACAACCAGAGAAAATTTGCCCGCCGTGTTGAATTTGATAGCGGAAATTTTGCGCGAACCGGCTTTTTCCGAAAAGGAATTTGAAACGCTGAAACAAGAGCAAATTACAAATTTGGAAGCGCAAAAAAGCGAGCCCGGAACGGTGGCGTTCACCGCTCTCTCCAAACATTTCAGCATTTATCCGAAAGGTCATCCGCTTTACGCCGGCTCAATTGACGAGGAATTGGCGGATATAAAAGCCGCCACGCTCGACGAAGCGAAAAAGTTTTATAAGGATTTTTACGGCGCGTCAGACGGCGAACTAACGATTGTCGGCGATTTTGACGAAGCGGCAGTGCAGAAAATAATCAGCGAAAAATTCGGCAGTTGGAAAAGTCCAAACGGCTACGCGCGCATTAAACAGGAATATCGTGATGTAGCGGCAGTCAATCAAGCATTTGAAACGCCCGACAAAGCCAGCGCGATTTTCGTGGCGCGTTTGAACTTAAAGGTGCGCGACGATAACCCGGATTATCCGGCTCTGGTTTTGGGCAATTATATGTTCGGCGCGAGCGGTTTGAGCGCACGTCTATTTGACCGTTTGCGGCAGAAAGACGGCTTGAGCTACGGCGCCGGGTCGAGTCTTGCGGCGGGCGCGCTTGACGAAATGGGAACATTTTTCGTCAACGCCAGCTACGCGCCGGAGAACGCCGAAAAACTCGAAGCGGCGTTCAAAGACGAACTCTCCAAACTGCTCAAAGACGGTTTCACGCCCGAAGAAATTGCGGCAGGCAAACAAGGTTTGACGCAAGCCCGACAAGTTTCCCGCGCGCAAGACCGCGAGTTGGCGAACAGCATCAACAGGTATTTATTTCTTGACCGAACACTCGCTTTCGATGCGGCGTTCGAGGAGAAAATCAAAAATCTGACCGCCGAACAAGTCAACGCCGCGATGCGGAAATATCTCACGCCCGACAAAATTTCGATTTTCAAGGCGGGCGATTTCGCTAAATCTAAAACCAATCCGAAAACTATTAAGTAAGATTGCAGAACGGCTGATGGCGGCGAGCGGTTTTTAGTTACCAGCTATCAGTTATTCCGAAGCAAAATTGAGAGAAAAAAGGGTAACGGAAGTCGAATTAAATTTGGCTTCCGTTACTTTTTTCTCTCTCGCAATTTTTCAAGAACATCTTTCAGCGAAATTTCCTTTTCGGCAAACAAAACAAGCAAATGATAAAGCAAATCAGCGGCTTCGTTTTTAAACAATTCGTCATCGTCGTCTTTGGCTTCAATTACTAATTCGACGGCTTCCTCGCCGACCTTTTGGGCAATTTTATTGATGCCTTTGCGAAAAAGCTGCGTCGTATATGACGCATCGGACGCATTCGCTTTTCTGTCCAGAATTGTTTTTTCGAGTTCAAACAAAAAGTTTTCCGATTCGTTTCGCTCGCCGAAACAAGTATCCGCGCCGGTGTGACAAACCGCGCCCGACGGTTCGGCTTTTATCAAAAGCGTGTCGCTGTCACAGTCGAGCGCGACGCTTTGAACGCGCAAAAAATTTCCGCTCGTTTCGCCCTTCGTCCAGAGCGTGCGGCGGACGCGCGAGAAAAACGTCACTTTCCCCGACAATTCCGTTTGCTCAAACGCCGCTGCGTTCATAAAGCCGAGCATTAAAACCCGACTCGTTTCCGCGTCCTGCACAATCGCCGGAACTAAACCGTCCGCGTATTTTTCAAAATTGATTTTCATATTCTCACCTCGATATTTTGCCCGCGCAGATAATTTTTCAGCGTCGGAATCTCAATTTCCCGAAAGTGAAAAACGCTTGCCGCAAGCGCGGCATCGGCTCGTCCGTCGGTAAAAACTCGCGCAAAATGTTCGACTCGTCCCGCGCCGCCGGAAGCGATAACCGGAACATTGACCGTTTCAGAAATCAGCCGCGTGAACTCAATTTCAAAACCGTTTTTCGTGCCGTCGGCGTTCATCGAAGTCAGCAGAATTTCGCCTGCGCCCAACGCAACGCCTTTTCGCGCCCATTCCACTGCTTCGAGTTCCGTTTCGACGCGCCCGCCGTTCAAAAAAACTTTCCATTTGCCGCCGACCAATTTTGCGTCAATCGCCAGCACGATGCACTGCGACCCGAAGTTTTTCGCGGCGTTGCTTAAAATCTGCGGATTTTTCACCGCCGCCGTGTTAATCGAAATTTTGTCCGCGCCCGCGCTCAAAAGCGTTTCGATGTCCTCGATTGTATTTATACCGCCGCCGACGGTGAACGGGATATTGATTTCCGCCGCAATTTTTCTGACCAGTTCGCTCAAGGTTTTTCGCTGCTCGACGGTCGCCGTGATGTCGAGAAAAACCAATTCGTCCGCGCCTTGTTCCGAATAAATTTTGGCAAGTTCGACCGCATCGCCCGCGTCGCGCAAATTTACGAAATTCGTTCCTTTGACCGTTCGCCCGTCTTTGACATCCAGACACGGAATAATTCTTTTCGCCAGCATTTTATTAACTTTTATCTTTTAGAAACTCAGCAAATTCTGCCAATTTGATTTTCCCTTCGTAAATCGCCTTGCCGACGATTGCGCCCGCGCATCCGATTCGTTCAAGTTTGCGGATGTCTTCAAGTCTCGAAACGCCGCCCGACGCGATGAGTTTTAAACCGGGCAATGCGGTCAGGATTTTCGCGTAAAGTTCAATTGCAGTTCCCTGCAAAAGTCCGTCTTTTACTATGTCGGTCACGAAAATTTGCTGAACGCCGCGAGTGAAATAATCCGTCAAAAAAGGCAGAATTTCAATCTCCGTTTCGGTTTGCCAGCCGTCAATCGCCAGTTTATCCGCTTTGACATCCGCACCGAGCAGAATGCGTTCGCCGCCGTATTGTTCGAGCCACGCGAAAA
>CBDUBY010000182.1:0-7197 GCA_965365505.1 uncultured Pyrinomonadaceae bacterium
TCGCTACTTCGGGCGACATCGGCGCACCGCCGGAAACGGCTTCGCGGATGTTTTCTAATAATTTCGCGGGCGGCGTTCTTTTCAAAAGATAACCGCTCGCGCCCGCGCAAATCGCGTCGAAAATGCGGTCGTCGTCGTCGTAAATGGTAATCATCAAAACGGTCATCTGTGGAAACTGTTCTTTCAAAATCCGCACGCCTTCGATGCCGCTCATTCCCGGCAATCCGATGTCCGACAGCAGAACGTCCGGCACGTCGGATTTGATGCGGTGAATCGCTTCTTCCATCGAACGGTAACTGCCCGAACAGCCGAAGCCGTCAGTGAAATTTATCAAGGTCGTCAGACCTTCACGGATGTCGCGGATGTCTTCGACAACAGCGATTTTAACTGTTTTAGTTTCTAGGGATTCCATTGGTAAAAATGACTTTATTGAAATTCAAACGGCGCGTCGCCACCCGTTTGGACGGTTGCTTCAAGCGGCAGACGCAAAAATATTTGCGTTCCCGCGCCCGGTGCAGAAATGATTTGAAGTTCGCCGTCCATCTCCGTCGCTCGCCGCCGAATACTCAACAAGCCGTTGCCGCCAGTTTCCTTCTCGAAAGAAAACTCGTCCGCTGCTTCCGGCAGGGAAGTTTGAAACCCGTCGCCGTCGTCGGAGATTCTCAAAACCAAATCTCCCTGGTAAATTTCCAGTTCGATTTGCGCGCGCGCGGCATTTGAATGTTTGATGACGTTGTTGACCGACTCTTTGAAAATCAAGAAAACTTCGCGTCTGAGATTCGTTCCGATGGAAACGTCGCCGTCCAGCAGATTCGGCGCGAGAAACTGAAACGCGATGCCTTTCGCCGATAAAACATCGGACGCGAAACGCCGCATTCGCTGGGTTAAGTCGTGCAGATGATCTTTCGATGGATTGATTGACCAAACAATGTCGCTCATTGTTTCGACGAGTTCGTTGGAAACTTTCGAGATTGATTGCAGCGGCACGGAAATTTTTCCGTTGCCGTTGCCCTTCGCGCTCTGCGTCTGCGCCACTTCGGACAAAACGGCGATTTGCGTGAGCGATGCGCCGATGTCGTCGTGCAAATCAACGGCGATGCGCGAGCGGACTTTTTCGAGTTCCGCCAATCTTTCTTCGCGCGATTTGAGTAGTGCCAGTTCAGCACGGTTGGCTTCCGCCAGCGCGAAATTAACTTCGCGCAGACGCGCCGTGCGATAGCGGTAAAAAGAATAAAGCAGTGCGCCGATGATTAAAATTGCCAGTGCCACAAACCACCAGCGCGCCCAGACCGGCGACAGAATTTTGAAGCTGACGATTGCCGGTCGTTCGCTCGGCACGCCGTCGGAATTAACGGCGCGCACCAAAAATCGGTAATCGCCCGCTGACAAATTGGCAAATGTCAGGCTTCTTTGTTCGGTCGGCTCGCTCCAATCGGCGTTCGCGCCTTCGAGCAGATATTGATAACGCAAAGTTTCTCCGGCACGAAAATCCATTCCGAAAAAATCAATCTGCAAATTATTCTGATTGGCGGCAAGCTCGCCGGTCGTAACTTCCGCGCTGCCCAAATCGGAAATCGGCTGTTCGACTCCGGCAATTCGCAAACCGCCGAGCCAAACCGTCGGCGCGAATGACTTCTCGTCGGGCAATGGAACGAGACGCGACAAACCGCCCATCGTCGCAAACCACAGCACGCCGTTTTTATCCCTTAGCGAATCGTTGACGAAATCGCCCGCCAAACCGTCGGCAATCGTGTAATGCTTGACGCGCATCGTGTCGGGCGAGAGGCGGTCAACGCCGCGCACCGTTCCCAGATAAATTCTGCCGAAACGGTCTTCGGTAATCGTTCGCACGCTGTTGCTCGAAAGCCCTTCGTTGATGGTGAAGCGCGTTAGTCGCGGCACGTCCGCGCCGGTGTCGTCAATGCGAAACAAGCCGCTGACCGACGAGGCAAGCCATAAACGTCCGGCGCGGTCAACGTGCAAATCGCCGATTAAGCCTTCGGATAAATTTTCGCTGAAAGTCGTAAAACGCCCGTTAGCGTAACGCGCCAAGCCGCCCTGATAAAAACCCAGCCAAAGATTTCCGTGCCGGTCTTCGGCGAACGAGGAAACGGATTTATTCAGCGGAAATCCGTCGGCTTCGGTAAAAGTCTGAAATTGATTTTTGTCTCGATTGAATCGTGCCAGTCGCATCGGAACATCTTTAGTCGGATGAACGCTGACCCAAATCGCGCCGTGCGAATCTTCGTAAATTTGAAATATCTGGTTGGCACTGAGTCCTTCGGCAGTCGTATAAACGGCGAGCGGTTCGGACAAATTCGATGCGGCGAAGCGGTAAAGTTTATCGTTCGTCAAAATCCACCATTCGTTTCGACTGTCCAGAAAAGCGTAACGTGAAGTCCAGGCGAAAGCGGAAGTCAACGGAATCGCAGGACGCACGGAATCGAACTTTTTTCCGTCAAAACTGTTCAGGTGAAAATCGGCATCGCCGAAAACCAGCGTTCCGTTTCCGCTTTCGGAAATCGTATAAACGGCTTCGGACTTGAAACCGTCTGCCGTGCCGTAACTCGTCAGACCTTTACGGTTGAGCCGTACCAGTCCGTTGCGCCCGCCGAGCCACAGATTCTCTGCCGCGTCTTCCATTATCGCTGCCAAACCGCCCGCCAGATTATGCGCCGCGTCGTAACGGTGAAACGCCTGCCCGTCGAATTCGATTAACTCGTGGCTGGTCGTCATCCAAATATGGCGGTCGGCGGTTTGATAAAGCCGCTTAACCGGATATTTCGAGAAGAAATCGCCACTTTCCAGGTGTATAATTTCTTCAGGATTTTCCGGCAGTCGAATTTCCTTTTCCAATTCGGCGGGCGAAGCGGCGAATTCGGCGAATAATTTCACGGTCATCTGACCCGCATCGGCGAGGTCTTCGAGCGGTTCGGGTTTGATGACGAAAAGCTGCAGCGACCGCGCCAGCCAAACTCTGCCGTCGGCGGCGATTAATAACGCCAGGTTGCCTTCTGTGGTCATAGTTTCGCCGGCGTAAAAAACAACTCGTCTGTCGGGCAGCCGACGCGCCAGACCCCAACTCGTGTTGACCCACAAGCTGCCGTCAGCGGCTTCGGCAATATCGGCAATCAGAAAATCTCGGTTCGGGTTCGGCGGCAAATTCAGCGCGACTTTTTCAAAGATGATTTTGCCGTCCTGCTCTTTCACAAGATTCAGATTGCGTCCCGTTCCATACCACAAATTTCCCGCCCGGTCTTCGAGCATATCGCCGCGCGCGCCGGTAATGAATTCGGCGTTGAGTGTCGGTCTGGGTGCGCCCTTTTGATTAGCAGTCGAAATCGCTTCGGGTCTAAAGCGAAACAGTCCGCCGGTCGTCGTAATCCAATAATCGCCGCCGCGCGTTTCGTAAATCGTTTCGATGCCGGGCGCGGAATTTTCCGCGCCGACCTGGTAAGTGACGAATCGCGCACCGTCAAAACGCGAAAGCCCGTCGCGCGTGCAAATCCATACGAAGCCGCGCGAATCGCGCATCATATCGTTAATGAAACTGCTGCCCAAACCGTCGGCGGACGTATAAATTTTCACCGGCAGACGTTCGGCGAAAATCACCGACGCAGCGACGAATAAAACGACGGCAGCGAAAAGTAAATTAATTGTCGGCGGTTGACTGCGTTTCATAATTTAACGCGCGTGGTGAGTTATTATTAAACCAGTTCCGTTTTATAAGCAACGATAAAATAATTTTATCTGTTTCGCGGAAACTTGGATTAAATGCGGAAATGTTGTGAAATAGCCGTATGAGTAAAGAAATCATCGAAAATTTTCTGTCCGAATCAATCGCCGGTTTTCGCAGTTATAAAACGCTTGCCGAAAAAGCATTGGCGCAAATTTCAGACGAGGAATTTTTTCAAACGATTGACGCGGAATCAAATAGTCTGGCGGCGATTTGCAAGCACGTCGGCGGAAATCTGCGCTCGCGCTGGACGGATTTTTTGACGACTGACGGCGAAAAAGCAGACCGCGACCGCGATTCTGAGTTTTTGACCGATAGTGACACGCGCCAAAGTATAATGGATTTATGGGAAACGGGTTTTCGATGTTTATTCGATACGCTTGGCACTCTGACGACGGAAGATTTCGAGAAAACCGTGCGTATTCGCGGTGAGGATTTCACGATTGTCAAAGCGATAAACCGCGCGGCGATGCACACGGCTTCGCACATCGGGCAGATTCAGTTTCTGGCGAAACATCTGCGCGTTTCGGATTGGCAAACTTTGAGCATTCCGAAAAATAAGTCGGCTGAATTTAACGCTTGGCTGGGCAAAAAGGAAGATAAGGGAAATTATCTGGATACGGCGCGGGCGTTTGGCGAACAGAATTTAAAATAAAAAAGAGCGGGAGAAGAGAGTAGATTCCCGCTCAAAATTTATTGATGACAACTATTTTAGCGAATGCGAACGCGGCTGACAAGCTGAGTTCTGGTCGTTCCGTTGGGACGGTAAACGACGCGATAAGTTTCACGATAAACGGCGCGACCGCGACGAACATTTCGCACGTAGGTGCGAACGGTGCGGTTGTTGCGGCGATTCTGATAAACTCGATTGCGACGCTGTTGCAGTTCAACGGCAGAACTTGCCGTTAGATTGTTGGTATCATTTGATTTTGCCTCAGCCGACGGCACGAAAGCCATTGCTGACAACAAAAGCAATGATAATGCGACAAATTTTTTCATTTTATTTCTCCCTTACTCGTAAATTTTTTCTGGTCGGCGGAACGAAAGATGTTTCATTCCAATTAACCGACTCGCAATTTATGACGCGCCGAAAACAGTCGTAGTTGGAATAAAACAGCCTTTCTAATGTAAATTTATGTCAAGGTAAATTTACTGGACCGCTGAACGATTTATATGAAAGCCATTTCAATTTTAGGTTCGACCGGCTCAATCGGCTGCAACACTTTGAAAGTTGTCGAACACCTCACGGGCGAATTTCGCGTCATCGCGCTCGGCGCAGGCAGGAATATGGAAAAGCTCGCCGCGCAAATCGCGCAATTCCAGCCGGAACTCGTCGCCGTCGAAACCGAAGCGTGCGCTGAAGATTTGCTGCGCCGCATTTCAAATTCAAAATCTCAAATTCCAAAAATCGAAATTGGCGAAGCGGGTTTAATCAGCGTCGCCACGCACGAACAAGCGGAAATTGTTGTTTCGGCAACCGTCGGCGCAGTCGGTTTTGTGCCGACATTGAGAGCATTGGAAAACGGTAAGCGCGTCGCGCTGGCGAATAAGGAAACTTTGGTGATGGCTGGCGAACTGATGACCGAAGCAGCGCGGAAATCGGGCGCGGAAATTCTGCCGGTTGATTCCGAGCATAACGCTATTCATCAATGTCTGCGCGGCGAATCGCGCGACGAAATCAAACGTCTGATTTTAACGGCGAGCGGCGGACCTTTTCGCCAAAAATCTAAACAGGAAATTGAAAACGCGACCGTCGAAGAAGCCTTAAATCATCCGACGTGGGCGATGGGCGATAAAATCACGATTGACTGCGCGACCTTAATGAATAAAGGTCTGGAAGTTATCGAAGCGCGTTGGCTGTTCGATTTTCCGGCGGACAAAATCGCGGTCGTTGTGCATCCGCAATCGGTCGTGCATTCGATGGTCGAAATGGTTGACGGCTCGATTATCGCGCAGATGGGCGTGACCGATATGCGCCACGCGATTCAATACGCGCTCACTTTCCCGAAACGTCAAGCGGGCGAATTGCCGCCGCTCGATTTCGCAAAACTCGCGCAGCTAAGTTTTGAAGAACCCGATTTGGAAAAATTTCCGTGTCTGGCTTTGGCTTTTCGAGCGTTGAAAATTGGCGGCACGATGCCCGCCGCTCTAAACGCCGCCAATGAGATCGCCGTCGCCGCTTTTCTGGAAGATAAAATCCGCCTGTCCGACATCCCGAAAATTATCGAATCGGTGATGAACGAACACGAATCAAAACCGGCGGCGAGTTTGGAAATCGTTTTGGAAACCGATGCGCGAGCCAGAAAACAGGCTATAATGAAATTGGAGCGAAACGCTTCATCGGTCAAGAGGTGAAATTTTATGGACGCAGTTTTAGAAAAAGCGAACACGCGCGCGACAATCGTTTATGAAAAGCCGCCGACGAACGGCGAACCGAAAACGATTCGCTGGACGCGCGAGCAGTATTATCGAATGGCTGAACTCGGTTTTTTTGAAGGCAGACGAGTTGAGTTGATTAAGGGAGAAATTATCGAAATGTCGCCGATGAAAAGCGCGCACGCGACCGCTGTCAGATTAGTCGTTGAAATGCTCAGAAAAGTTTTTGCGAGCGGGTTTATCGTTGATAGTCAACTTCCGATGAGCTTCGGTAAGACGGACGAACCCGAACCGGATGTCGCGGTGGTCAAAGGCGAAGTCCGCGATTTCGCTCACGCGCATCCGAAAAACGCCATTCTGCTCCTCGAGGTTTCCGATACGACGCTTCATTACGATCGCACAAAAAAGGCGAGTTTGTATGCAGAGAATAAAATCGCCGACTACTGGATTTTAAATTTGAAAAATCGCTGTCTGGAAATCTACCGCGAGCCGAAGCGCGATAAAAAAATCGGCTTCGTTTTTACGGAAATAAAAATTATCACCGAAGATGAAACAATCGCGCCGCTCGCCGCGCCCGACTCTAAAATCAAAGTCGCCGACTTGCTGCCGTAGTTGATAAACCTCAAAAGCCGATTTAGACTTTAATGACAACTCGAAATCGAGATTTTGTTTCTAAACGGAAATACCAAATAAAGGAATTTATAAAATGCCAGATATTATCATAGTAATTTTAGCCGTTATCTTCGTTCTCGGCATCGCCATCAACATTCACGAATTCGGACATTTCGCCGTCGCCAAACTTTTTGGAATGCGCGTTGACGCTTATTCGTTTTTCGGCTTGGGTCCGAGAATTTGGGGTTTCAAATACGGACACACCGATTACCGCATCAGCGCGATCCCTTTGGGAGCGTATGTGAAACTCTACGGCGACGAATCGAATTCAGGACTTGAAGGCGAAGATGACAGAAGCGAACCTGTTCCCGAATCGGAGCTTTATGAACTGCGCCCGCGCTGGCAAAAGTTTTTGGTAATGATCGGCGGACCGTTTATGAACATTATGCTCGCGCTGGCGATTCCGTTTTTCG
>CBDUBY010000183.1:0-7179 GCA_965365505.1 uncultured Pyrinomonadaceae bacterium
TCTTTATTCGGTCGCTTGGACGGCATAGCGAAAAGTTTCTCACACAGTCAAAAGTTGTGCAAGATTTTTACGAACGGAATTTTTGTTGGAATCGAGAACAAAAGCGAAAATAATTTCGGCGTTTCGGGAAAAATCTTTCGACCTTTGCGTTACGGGAGTGTTATAAAATCGAATATCTAGTAAAACGATTCAGTAAACCGATTTAACAGTTCAAGATAAAGTGAGAATTTTCGTTCGTTCGGAAGCGAATTTTGAAACGACTTCGGCGATTTCAAATTTTAGTTTCCGTTTAATCGTTTTTGAGAGATGCGCCGTCCGATTTTATAAGGCAATGCGGGGAAATGAAGCGACGCTTTGGCGGCAACATTTACGGGCGTTACGGTTTGCCGATGCATTCAACCCGCAGACCGGCTGGGTCAATCCAGCCGTGATCGGCATTGATGTCGGCATCACACTGCTTAGTGCGGAAAATCTGCGAAGCGGAAATGTCTCGCGTTGGTTTATGCGTAATCCGAAAATTAAAAATGCTTTATTTCAAACCAACATCCGCTGATAAATTCGTAATGCCGGATTAAGAATTTGGTATCTGATCTTTTCATATTGATTTGTGTTATTTCGTGATTCAATTTTTTGCATTAAACCACGAAATAACACAAATCAAATTCAAACACAAAAACTTTCAAAAACACACCGAAAAACTTTGTTTGCGCATAATACAATGTGAATCGAAATTCTCGGATTCCATCAAATTTATTATCGAAAGTGCTTCATACAGGCGATAAAGTCGCGTTTTATTCGCCGGTAATTCTCGCCTTTTTCGATAAGCTCGCCGTCAACAAAAGTGCCGTAAATCTGTGAAGCATCGGTTGAATAAATTATTGAAGAAGTCAGGTTTTCCGTTTTGACATTAGCCAGTAGCGGTTCGTCGGCGTTGATTATACAAGCGTCGAATGGTGCGCCAACGGCGAAAAATTCCGTTTCAAAATTATTCATCGCTTTACGTCCGGCAGCGGTCGCTTTGCCAATCGCGTATAATCCGCTGTCCATCGCTTCGTTTTCGGTAAAAGTGTCGCGCTTGTGCGTCGTCAAACGCTGCCCGTAATCCAGAAGCCGCAATTCTTCCAGAGGATTTAATCCGACGTGGCTGTCTGTTCCGATGCTCCATTCGCCGCCGAAAGATTGATATTGCCGCAGCGGAAAAATGCCGTCGCCGAGATTCCCTTCAGTGCTCGGACAAAGCACGACGTTCGCGCCTGATTGCGCCAGCCGTTTCGTTTCATCGCTTGTCAGATGCGTGGCGTGAACCAGATGAAAACGATCGTCGGGTTCGGCGTTGTCGAGCAGCCACTCGACGGGTCTTTTGCCGAGATAATTAATGGCGTCGGCGACTTCCTTCAATTGCTCGGAAACGTGAATGTGAAAGGGAATGTTGGCGGGCATTTCCCGAACGGCTCGTAAAATATCCTGATGGTCAACGCCGCGCATCGAGTGAACGCCGACGGCGCAGTTCGCTTTCTCAGAGCGTTGGCAAACTGTCGCCGACGCCTCGAAAAGTTTTTGATAATCTTCAAAAGTGCCAGAGATAAATCGCCGCTGCCGCTCGCCGGGCGGCTCTCCGAAATTGCCTTTTTGATAAAAAATCGGGACTAAAGTAATTTTTACGCCCGCTTCGACGGCGGCTTCGATGAGTGCTTCGCCCATCGCCGCCGCGTTGTCGTAAGGTTTGCCGTTCGGGTCGTGATGCAGATAATGAAATTCCGCGACGTTCGTAAAACCGTGTCGCAGCAATTCGGCGTAGAGCATCGCGGCGATTATTTTCATCTGCTCCGGGTTAATGCTCAGCGCCAGCGAATACATCGCCTCGCGCCACGACCAGAAATCATCCGCTTGCCCGCTGCCGTGCCGTTCCGCCAGACCCGCCATTGCGTATTGAAAAGCGTGCGAATGAGCGTTTTGAAAACCCGGCAAAGCGTAGCCATCTATAACAATCGAGTCGGAATTTTCCTCTTGCGTGACAGCGATGATTTCGCCGGATTCGCCGATTGAAACCGTGGCGTTTTCAATCCATCCGCGATTTTGCAGCAGTCCTCGGAAGCGATATGATTTCATTTCGTTAAATGCGCGATCAGCTGTTCAAAAGTCGGACGCAGAAGTTTTCTCACTTCTTCGGCTCGATTTTCGTTAAAGTCGAGTTCGTCGTCGTTCATATAATGAAGTTTCGACATTTCAAGCTGCAAGGCGTGAACGCCCGTTTCCGGTCGTCCGAAAAATCTCGTAATTTGTCCGCCCTTAAACGGCGTGTTGTGGCTCAACTCATACTTGCCCGCCTTAAGCGCGTCCAAAGCGATGCCGATAATTTCTTTGCCGGCGGAACGCCCGTCGTTATCGCCTAATATCAAATCGGGAAACGGCTCGTTTCTGATGGTCGGCACGAATCGGCGGATAGAATGCGCGTCCCACAAAAGCACCTGCCCGAATTCCCGGATTCTGTCTTTCAAAAGAGTTTCGATTTTATGATGATACGGATAATAATAGCCGGTCAATCTTCTACCGGTTTCTTCCTCGTTCGGAATGAATTTTTTATCGAGGTATATGTCATTGCCGAGAAAATCGGTCGAAGGAGTCAGTCCGGTGATTATTCTCCCGTCGTTGTATAACGATTTGTTTTCCGGGTCGCGATTCAAATCAATCACCCAGCGACTGTATTTGGCGCGGATGACGGTAATGCCCAGCTCAGGCGCAAAGTTATACAAATCGTGAACATACCAATCGGTATCATCAGGCTGCGCCGCCAATTCAGGGCGATACTGCGCCTTTACTTCTTCCGGGAAATCCGTTCCCGAATGCGGAACGCTTAAAATTACAGGAACTCGCTTACCTTTCGGTTCGACAATAAAAAATGGGTTATTCATTGTTTAGCGTTTGCACTTTTCGAGAACTTTTTCAACATACCTACAACCACAATCCTCAAAAAATGAAAAAGGGCAGCCAAAAAGTCTGCCCTTTTACTTTAATTCAGCCAATTTATTTTCCTTGCGGCGGCGGTGCTTGCTGTTGAAGCTGCTGCTGCTGAATCTGTCGTTGGATTTGCTGTTGCAGCATTTGCTGTTGCATCTGTTGCGGGTTTGTCGCACCTTCAGCATCATCGCCTTCGTCGAGTTTCGCAAAAGTTTCCGAATAGATTTTGATGTCGCCTTTCGCTTCCATTTCACGGCGCACCGAAGCGAGATAATCGGCAAAAATCTGCCCGCGTTTTTCCTGCGCTTTCTGCTCAAGCAGACGCTCGCGCTCTTTGGTAAATTCGTCCATTTTCGCTTCTTCGCGGCTATTCACTCCGACGACGTAATAATTATCGCCGATTTTGATTGGCGTTTTGGTAACTTCGCCAGCCTTCAAATTAAAAATCGCGTCCTCCAACGCTTCCGACGTTGCCGCGCTCGGACCCGTTCCGAGCGGCGAGCCTAAAACAAAAGATTTCGCTTCCTGCGCCTTCAAGCCTTTGCTCGTCGCGGCAGCGGCGAGATTGCCCGCGCCGGTCGCGCCTGCGGCAATTTGTTTGGCGATTTCGTCGACTCTGGCTCTTGCCTGCTCGACCTTAACGGTTTCCGCAACCTGCGTTTTCACATCTTCAAACTCCGCATCGCGCGGGTCGCGTTTTTCGACGAGCATCGGAATCGCAAAACCATTTTGGATCGGCGTTTTCTCACCGACATCGCCCTGATTTTCAAGCGGCGCGATGCCTTCTTCGAACTGCGGCGAATTGCCGATATTTTCCACCGTATCGCCCGGTTTGACGAATCCGGTTTCTTTGACCATTTCCGCCGCCGACATATTCGCTTGCGCGGCAAACTTCTGCGCCGTCGCCTGCACGTCTTTGGTTTGTTTCAAATCTTCCGCGATTTTCTGCGCGAGTTCAGCGGCAGCAGTATAACCTTTGCGATTTTTCAAACTGACTTCGATTTCCTTTTTCGCGTCCTCGAAAGTTTTTGGTACGGCTTCGCCGCGTCGCAAAATAAAATAACGATTTTCAAATTTAATCGGCTCGGTCACATCGCCCGGCTGCATCGTCAAAAGCCTTTGATACGGGTCGGACGGGTTTTGTTTATTTTCCTTGATCAGACCGGCGAGACTGCCGCCTTTGGATTTGCTCACCGCGTCTTCCGAATAACCGCGCACGAGTTCGGCAAACGCTTCTTCGCTGATTTTACCGCCGTCTTTTCTGGTCTGCGCGGCAATTTCATTAGCTTTGGCTTGAATTTGCGATTCTAATTCGGGTTTCGGGATTCGCAAAACAATTTGCTGCCCTTGAACGCCAGCCTGTTTTTTATCGGCGGGAATCTTTTCAAACTCGGCTCGGAGTTCTTCTTCGGAAGCTGACAGTTTTTCGCCGAGCTTCGCCGTATTCACAAAAATGTAGCGAATCTTTTTCTGCGGAACATTGATGTAATAATTTTTCTTGTTCTGCTCGAAATAGGCTTTCAATTCTTCATCGGTCGGCTTGATGGTTTGCGCCAGCTCGGTGCTGCTGATCGGAACATAACTCAAATCAAATTTCGTATTCTTGCGCTGGTAATCAGTCAAAACTTCCTGCTCGGAAACCGTCACGCCTGAAGTCAAAAACGCTTCGAGCTTTTGCGCGTTCAACTGGTCGCGTACCGCTTCTTCGTAGTTTCTGACGCTGCCGAACTGGTCGGTCACATTCTGCTCATAACGCTTCTGGTCAAACGGCAAGCCGTCCATTGACTTGAATTGCTTGCGAATATAAGCCGCTACTTCGACATCAGAAGTTTCGAGACCGAGCCGGTCGGCTTCCACACGCACCAAACGCTCGCCGATTAAACGGTCAACCAAAGTCTTGGCAGGCATCGGTCGTCCCATCTGCGACATATTTTCCTTTTGCAGAGCGACTTCGCCGACCGTCACGCGCTCGCCGCCGACCTTCGCCGCCGTCACGTCGCTGCGCGTCAAATTGCCCGCCACATCGCCCTGCGTCGGCGCGTAAACAACTATCAGAGAAACTACCATTAAAATGGCGAAAGCTAAGAGAATGACGTTGCGCGTGCGCTCCATCCGACTGAAAAACTTTAACATCTTTTATTTTCCTACTTCTTACAGATTAAATTTGGATTGATTGGACAAAGCGAGATTTTACCAAATTACCGGGCAAAGTCCAATACGCGGGCGATACGACCCTATTTGGTTACTTGATGAAAAATTTCGCAGAGGCGTTTGTTTTAATTAAATTCAACTAACCATTTCGGCAAACTCAGTTTCGTCAACCACCGTCACGCCGAGCGAATTTGCTTTTTCTAGTTTTGAACCAGCATCGCTTCCGGCAACGACATAATCAGTCTTTTTACTGACCGACGAAGAAACGCGCCCGCCGCGTTCCTCAATCAACTTTGCCGCCTCGTCGCGTGTAAAATTTTCCATCTTTCCGGTCAGAACGAAAATTTTGCTGTTAAAATTCTCGTTGGTAATTGATTGCGCGTCGCTGCCGATTTCCATTTTCACGCCCGCCGTTTTCAGGCGTTCAACCAAATCGAGATTGCGCGGATCGTTTATCCAATTAAAAACGCTCATTGCCACGGCTAATCCAATTTCGTGAATAAGATCGAGTTCTTCGACCGTCGCTTTTTGTAGATTTTCAATCGAACGAAAATGACGCGCGAGAATTTTCGCGTAACGCTCGCCGACGTGCCGGATGTCCAAGCCGTAAATTAAACGGTGCAAGGCGCGTTCTTTGCTCGCTGCTATCTGATTCATCAAATTCGTCGCCGATTTTTTCGCCATTCGTTCGAGTTCGGCGACTTGTTCGAGCTTTAGAGAATAAACGTCGGCAACATCTTTGATTAAATTTAAATCAACCAATTTCTCAACCAGCACATCGCCCAAGCCTTCAATGTCCATTGCCTTGCGCGAAGCGAAATGCAGAATTCTGGCTTTTACTTTTGCCGGACAATCGTGATTCGGACAGCGCGTGACGGCTTCGCCTGCGGGACGCACGACCTGTGTCGCGCAAACCGGACAATTTTGGGGAAATTCATAATCGCGCTCGCTGCCGTCGCGTCTTGATTCGATGACTTGCAAAACCTGCGGAATAATCTCGCCCGATTTTTCAATCAAAACCCAATCGCCGAGTTTTACGCCGAGCCGTTTTATTTCGTCTTCATTATGCAAAGACGCGCGGGCAACCGTCGTTCCCGCAAGAAGAACGGGCGTAAGATATGCGACGGGCGTAAGCGCGCCGGTTCTGCCGACTTGCACTTCTATTTTTTCAAGTTGGGTTGTTGCTTGAAGTGCCGGATATTTATACGCAATCGCCCAGCGCGGAGCTTTGTTCGTCGCGCCGAATTCTTCTTGCAGCCGTGTTGAATTAACTTTCACGACTACGCCGTCAATGTCGTAATCAAACGAATCGCGCCGCTCCTGCATTTCATTACAAAATTCAATAACGGCTTCGATGTCTTGGCACAAACGGCGGTTCGCATTGACGTGAAAACCGGCTTTCTCAAGAAATTCAAAACTCTCCCAATGCGTCGCAAACATTTTCGATGCGCCCGACAAAACATCATACGGAAACAAATCAAGGCGGCGCGCCGCGACGATTGAAGATTCGAGCTGCCGCAAAGTTCCAGACGCGGCGTTGCGCGGATTGGCGAAAGTTTTTTGTTCTTTTTCTCTGAATTCTTCGTTAATTCTTTCAAACTGCGAGCGCGACAGAAATGCTTCGCCGCGAACTTCGACTCGTTCGGGAAAATCGCCCTTTAATTTCAAAGGAATCGTGCGAATCGTTTTCACGTTACTGAAAACATCGTCGCCCGTAAAACCGTCGCCGCGTGTCGCGCCGGCAATCAAAAATCCGTTCTCGTAATGCAAAGCGAGCGAGAGTCCATCAATTTTTAATTCCGCCACATAATCAAAATCGCGCCCGTCAGCGAGTTTCCGGCATCGTTCGTCAAACGCTTTGAGTTCGCCGATGTCGTAGGAATTGTCGAGCGACATCAGCGGAACCAGGTGCGTGAACGATTGAAAACCTTCGGCGCGTCCGCCGACTCTTTGCGTCGGCGAATCGGGCGTAATCAAATCAGGATTTTCCGTTTCGAGGTTTTTTAATTTTTGTAATAATGCGTCAAACTCGGCATCAGAAATTTCCGGCGCGCTTTTTTGATAATAAAG
>CBDUBY010000184.1:0-7147 GCA_965365505.1 uncultured Pyrinomonadaceae bacterium
GCTTTTGCTGTAATCCGCTGTTGCGATTTTTCCAAACTTTGGCGAAAGAAAAGCGTCACTCATTTTTATTGAGTGACGCTTTTCTACAATTCTTCGCTATAAATTTATCGAAAGATTTTTCAAGGAATTTTCTCCAAAGCGGCGTCAATCGTGATGCTGCCGCCGGCGTTTATCGTCAGCGTTCGTTCCCATAAAGCATAACCGTCTTTTTTGACGGAAATTGTATGGTCGCCCGACTTGATTTGCAAAGTCGAAGGCGTGCTTCCGGCGTATTTGCCGTCAATGATAATTTCGGCTCCTTCGGGAGCAGATTTAACCAACAGGCTCGAAGAATCAGCCGCATTTATATTTGGTGTTTCGCCAGTTTGGACAGGAATAAATTTGCTTTGTTCGAGCGCGATGTCGCCGTTGATGTATGCCGTGACTTCCGTGCCTTTGGGAATCGTAATATCTCTGCCTTTCATAAAGAGAAAAAGCGGAGCCGCCGGGAAAAACAAAACGCTGGTGATAACGATTCCCGTAGTCATCGAGCCGGTGTTATCCCTGCCTTTTGTTCCTTTGACCGCTCGCAACGCGACTTTTTCGCCGTTTATGAGTCGGACGGAATCTATGTTTATATCGAGCTTTCCGCCGCGTCCCAATCTGCCTTTCGGTTTGCCTCTGGTAACTGTGCCGAGAGCGATTCCGCCGCGCGGGATAATTATCGTGTCGCCGATTTTAACGTCTTCGAGAACTTCAAAGTCAACTGTCGAGCCGGTTTTGTCGTCAGCCGAAGACATATTTCGGCTGGTCCGCAATTTGACCGGCGTTCCGTCTTGTAATCCAAAAACGAGCGGCTCTTTCGACGGCTGAACCGGCTCGGCGACAGCAGTTTGAGCCGGTAAACTAGTTGACAGAAACACAAAGCAAAAAGTGCTTTGCAGCAATAAAAAGGTTAGCGATAAAGATGTTAATCTTTTCATTTTGAACGCTCCAAATGGTTTTTGTTATTCGGTAAAATTAAAAAAAAATGATTGTAATAACTCCAAAAAGCTGACTGATATTAACACGCTTTTTCCTCTACCGCGCTTTGACGAGTTTCTGCGAAATCTCCCGCGCCAGATTTCGCGCCAGACTGCCCCACGAAGTGGTTTCGCCAGCCGCGATGATTGTGCCGGTTCGGTTGTCGTAAATGCGAAAAACGTAGCGATGCGTTATCCACGAAAGCGAAACGTAGCCGATTTCGATATACAAATCCGCACCGTCTTTGTAGCGCACGAGATTTAAATTCAGAGTTTGCCAATCCTTACGTTTGAACAGTTCTTTTTCGAGCGCCTGGCGCGACGGCTGAACCGAAGATTTGGCGATGGCGACGGTTTTCGCCGTTCGCAAAATCTCCTTCGGGTCACCCGCGTTGGCGACGGTTTTTTTCTCGGTTGAAACGGTTTCGATAGTCGAAATTGTTCCGGCGGTTGTGTCGGTTTTCGTCGCAATCAAAGTTTTCGTCTGAATGCCGCCCTCGCTGCGTTCCATCATTGTTTCGATAATTTCTTCGTTAACGCCCGCGTTTTTTAATTCGACCAGACCTTTCACCGAAACGTCGAAATCACTGTTCGATTCTTCAATTTTGCGAATGATAATGACTTTGGCAAGACCCGATTTCGCCATTATTATCACGTCAGCGTTTGATAAAACTTCCGCCCCGTTCGGCGAATTTGTCTGCGCCGCGACATTCATCGTCATTCCCAGAGCGAACAGCAAAAGTAAAATTTTGGATGGTGAAATTGTTTTCATAAAATTTTCAGATTGTTTGCGAAACAATTTTTAATCAATCACAAATTTTAAGTTAAAGATTGCGCGTTCGGATTTGCCGTTGTGACACTTTTTACAACTGTCATAACGATTCGTTCAAAACTCGCTCAAACGATTCGCGGATGTTCAGGCGATGAGCGGTTAGATGCTCGAATAAATCTTTGACGGAAGCTAATTTCATACGGCGGCAGATTGTTTCGAGAGCGTGATGATTGGCGGCGGGCAGGCGCGTCGAGCGTCCGCCGACGAGTCGCAGATTGTGGTCGAGTTCGGTTAGAAATTCGTAACCGGCGGAAAAGTTTTGAAAATCATTTTTGCTCAGAGATTTGTTTGCGTGTAGTTTTTCAAGCGTGAAAATGGTCGAGCGATTTGCCGCGTCGTCGGGAACGTCGTCACGAAGCTGCAAAAAGCGGACGGCGAAATAAACGTCGAGCATTCCGCCTGCGCCGAATTTAATATCAATTTCCTTGCTTTTCCGCGCGGCGGATTTTTCCGATTCGAGCCGCTCGCGGATGCGCTGCGTTTCTTCGATTAAAGTTTTCAGTCCTGCATTCTGAGTTTTGAGTTTCTGCGCGTTGCGGTGAATAATTTTTCTGGCTTGGAATTCTGTTTCTTTCGCCAAATCCAAATCGCCCGCCGCGCCGCGCAGTTTGACATACGCGAGCCATTCCCAAATCGCGGCGCGGTTTTCCAGATAATTAATAAAAGCCGTTTTGCCGATTGAATTCACGCCGTTTTTGCCGTCGGGTCGCAGGCGCAAATCCACGCGGTAGAGCTGTCCGTCGCGCGTCATACCCGACAGCACGTTGACGAAAATCTCGACGGCGCGGCTATAAAATTCGGCGTGTGTTAAGTTTTCGACAGGCAGCGGTTTTTCGTCGTCGTAAATCAAAATCAAATCCAAATCCGAACCGTAATCGAGTCCGCCGCCGCCAAGTTTGCCCAAACCCAAAATGGCAAAAGGGAACTCATCAATAACAACCGCATAGCGTTTTTCGAGTTCGCGCCGGACGACTAAAATTGCCGTTTCCAGACTCGCTTCAGCTAATTCGGTTTGCAGTTGTTTCGATTTTTTAAGTGTGATTTTTTCATACGCATCAAAGACGACTATTTCCAGCAAAAATTTCGACCAGCTTTTCCTCAAAACGGCTAATTCTGATTTGAAATCTTTTTCGGCAGCGACGGCAAAATAAATTTCCCGATAATTTCTCTCCGTCGCATCGCTTTCGACATCCGGTAAATTTTTTATCAAATTCGGATTGGCGGCGATCATTTCGGCGTAATGAGCGGATGTTTTCGATAAAAGTTCGAGCGTGCCGCGCTGCTCTTTATTTAAATCAATTTTAAGGTCGGATTTTTTCAAAGACGAAATAATCGGTTGCAGACGGTCGGCGTCTGTTTGATTTTCAATGAAATTTTCCTTGCTGTTCTCTGGCTTTTCAAACGGCGCGGCAAAATCCGCTGCGCCGAAAACGCGCTTGAAAATCCGGTTGACGTTTTGCGAGTGCGATTGCAAAGTGTCTTCAAAATCCGTAACGCTCGCGCAGTTCATTCGCCGCGCAATCAGTAAGCGTCTTTCCGGTTCGTTCGGGACAAGATGCGTCTGCAAACCGTTTTCCATTTGCAGGCGATGTTCGACTTGACGCAGAAAGGCATAAGCCTCGAAAAGCTCGGTCAGTTCCGTGTCGGAAATCAACTTGCGGTCGGTGAGATGCGACAAACTGATTAAGGTGTGCGGATGGCGCAGCCATTCGTCTTTGCCCGCGTAAGCAAGCTGCAAAGCCTGGGCGATGAACTCGATTTCGCGAATGCCGCCAGTGCCTAGTTTGACATTGAAATTCGCGTCAGAGATTTTTTCGTGGTTGATTTTCTCTTTTGAAAGGCGCACGTTGCGAAGGGCGTTTTCGACGGTTTCGTCCGTTGAAAAAACATTGGATTTCACCTGCTCGTAAAAATCCTGAAACAATTTCACCGCGCCCGCCGCGACGCGCGAGCGAATTAAAACCTGACGTTCCCAGCTTCTGGCGGTTTTTCTGTAATAATTAACCGCTTCGTCAAACGAAATTGCCAACGCGCCGACGCGACCGTTCGGGCGCAGGCGCAAATCCACGCGATACGCCGCGCCTTCGCCCGTTTGTCCGCCGACGAGTTTTGTAATCAATTCGGCGAGTTTAACGAAATACTCGCGGTTCGTCACCGCGCCGCGCGTGCCGCGTCCGCTGGTCGAGCCGTCGTTTGAATAAAGGAAAAGCAAATCAATGTCCGACGAATAATTTAACTCCTTCGAGCCGAGCTTCCCGAGCGCGACGATGCAGAATTCGGCTCGTCGCTTTCTGGTTTTTTCATCGGTTTCGAGCGGCGCGCCGTAACGATTGTCGAGTTCCTGCGCGGCTTGCCTGAGCGCGTATTCGAGAATCGCGTCGGCGAGATTAGAAATCTCTTCGGTGATTTCGACGATGTTGGCGAGGTTGCGGATGTCGCGCAGATAAATTCGCAAAAGCTCGCGGCGACGGAAACGCGCCAGCAGAATGTTTGTTTCGACGCTCGAATTGACCGACGCAAAACGCGCCAGCGATTCGATTATTTCGTCTGTGCCGCGAACTTTCGACGAAATGCGCTGGCGGTTGAGCCAAGAAATATACTGCGGATTTTGCAGAATCGTCGTCGCCAGCAAAGGGCTGAACGCGGCGAGCGTCAGCACGTCGGAGAGCAAGCCTTCATTTTTAACGAGTTTTCGTTCTTCGGCGGGAAATTTTTCGGTAAGCCGCGCGTAAAATCGCCGCGCGCCCTCAGCGTCGGGCAGCGTTCGGACGAGCGATTCGATTTTTTCGGGCAAAGACATTTTGTTTATTTTACAACAAACAGCATCTGCCCGTTGTCTTTGACTTTATTTCCGAATCAGATTATTTTTGCATCGGCATTCCACAAATTATTTATCAGGAGAAAATTTATGAGCAGTAAAGCTGAATCGGCGGATTTGATATTGAAATTGTATGAACAGCGGCGCGATCCGACAATGCGCGAGGCGCGAGCGTGGATTATCGGGTTTTTCCCCGAAAGCGCGGCGGAAGTTATGCAGGCGATGATCAGCACGGAAACGTCCGCTTATTATCGAATGGTCACGAGCTATTGGGAGATGGCGGCGACGCTGGTTAACCACGGCGCGATTGATGAAGCGATGTTCAACGACGCGAACGCCGAACATCTGATGGTCTTTTCAAAAATCGAATTGTTTCTGCCCGAGCTGCGCGAAATGATGGGCAGCCCGCGAATGTTGTCGAATCTCGAAACATTGATTATGAAAATGCCTGACGCGAAGGAAATATTAGCCGCCCGGCGCGAGATGATAAAACGCTGGATGGACGCGCGGCGCGAAATGGCGAAAAATGCTTGAGCGGGCGAGTTTCGGAAACTTTATGAAAAGTGAAAAGTAATTTGCAACCGCTGAATTGCTCTCGCACATCAGAAGTCTTTCCGAAATTCACCCTCAGTCATTTATTCACCCCTTGACCACCAAACGACAGGCGCGAAAGTTTTATCAAAGAGAATTTAGTGAATTTAGCTCTTTGATTTTTTCGCGCCTTCGAGTTTGATTTCGCGATTGCTTTCTTCCAAAAATGCTTCCTCGAAGGCGATTGCGCCGTCTTTAAATAATCTTCGTCCGCCGCTGATTACTTCGCGCAGCTCAAAAGATTTTCTTTCCAGAACTAAAACGTCAGCGGCTTTGCCCGCCTCTAATCTGCCTTTTTGTTCGAGCTTCAAAACTTTTGCGGTGTTCGCCGTGACGCACGCTAAAACCTGTTCAATCGGAAATTTATGTTCGACGATGCAAGAGCGAATCTGCGTCAGGAGATTGCTCGGGCTGGTTACCGAAGCGTCGGTCGAAACGGTTAATTTTTCCGGTAATCCGCCGTTGTCCAGATAGAATTTAAACCACTTCGGTAAATCTTCGTTAACCGTATCAATGTCAACGAGCGAGCCTTGCGCGGCGAGTTCGATGGCTTCTTTCATTAATTTTTCGCTGCGGGTGATGTGCGTCGGGTAAATCCATTCGGGTTCGATTGGGAAATTTTCAAGCAAATTTCTCAACGGCTGCAAACGCTCTTCGCCTTCGCCGACGTGAAAATGCGTCACGCCCGCTTTTTTCGACAGCATTCCGCCGTTGTGCGTGTCAATGACCAACCTGGCGAGTTCGTGCGGAACGTGGTCGGTCGAGCGTTCATCGGAAATGGCAATTTCTCCTGAACCGATAACTTCTTCGATAAACATTATATCGTTGCGCGGCGTGCCGATGATGTTCGTCGGCGGAACGTCGTAACCGCCCGTCCAGAGAAATGCGTTCAAACCTTCTTCTTTCAGAGCCTTCGCTTTGGCAAGCAAGCCTGCCATCGTTTTCATCGTCGTGTCAACGCCGAGACAGCCGATGACCGTCGTGATTCCGGCGGAAACGATTTCGCGCGGATAAATTTCCGGTGTTTGCGTAGCGTAACCTTTTTCGCCGCTGCCGCCCAAAAGATGCTCGTGCGGGTCTATAAATCCGGGCGTGACCAGCGAACCGGAAGCATCAATTACGTCGAGTTCAATGCCAAGCGATTCGACGACGCGGCGGTCAATTCCGCCGATTTTCAAAATTACGCCCGCGCCGAGCAGAATAGAATTTCGTCCGAGCGGTTCGGGCGAGTAAATTTCTCCGTTTTCAATTAACGTCAGCATATTGATTAATTTTGATTTAAAGATTTCCCGTCGCTGTGAAACGTCTGAAAGCGAGCGAGGTTTTTATAAGAAGTTTGGTGTGCGCGGCAGGCGGCGATTGCCGCTATCACATTGGCTATTTGAAACTCGGCAGTCCCGTTCATCGTCGCCGGAATGCTGAGGATTTCCGCGATGGCTAGCCGCTCTCGATCTGTTGCTTCGAGAATCGAATTGCCGTGCCGGTAATAAGCCGTGCCGCCGTATGCCATATGCGTTTCCACCAGCCTATTATCTTCCTGAGCCGACTACTTCGGTGATGGGTTTCAACTTGCCGACGCAATACTTTCTCAATACCGACCGTAAATGCAGCGCGGGCAACGTCGTCGCCTCTGCCTTCGGGCGCGGCGGTCATAATTAAACGCATAGATTATTCATCGTTGGCTGCCGCCATAATTTTTTTCTCAGATCGAGCGATGGGTTCGCGTTTTTTCAAATCGTAATGATAACCTTCCGGCAAAACGTGAAAACTAACATTGAAAATTCCGATTGCCTGGTTTGCTTTGATATACGGTAAATTGGTGTGCGTTGAATCTTTTGCGCAGACGACCGTTACCGCGCCTTCGCCGATGACTTCAAATTTATCGCCCTGCGCGACCATCGCCGT
>CBDUBY010000185.1:0-7126 GCA_965365505.1 uncultured Pyrinomonadaceae bacterium
TCTTTTAAGTGCAGAATGAAAGTATCTTTCTTCACTAAATTTTGTTTTTCATCTAAATTCTACTGCCCGACCACGACCAACGCCGGACGAAGCAGTTTCTCATTCCAAAAATAACCGCGCCGGAGCTCGCTGTGAACTTTGTTTGATTCGCCTTCCGCGCTTGAGGCGACGTCGAAAGCCTCGTGCAGTTCGGGATTAAAGATTTCGCCCGCGCTGTTGAAAGGGACGACATCGTTTGCATCAAGAATTGACTTCAAACGCCGCTCGATCAATTCCAATCCTTCGACGATTCTTTCATCCGATGCGTCATCCGCATTAGCGAGCGCGAGATCGAAATCGTCGGCAATTGAGATGAGCCGCACGAGCAGTTCGCGTTTGCCTTTTTCGGCGGCGGTTGTTTGCTCCAATTTCGTGCGGCGGCGGTAATTCTCATATTCCGCCGCGAGCCGCAAATATTTATCGCGTTCGGCTTCCAATTCTTCGCGCAGGCGCGCCGTTTCGTCTTCAATCGGTTGAAGAATAGAAACTTCATCAATAAAAACCGGAGATTCATCATTCATTTTTGTTTGCGTGTTTGGTGTTTCCATTTCAATTCTTTTCTCCTAAAATGCTTTTCGTTAAAATCAAAATATGTAAAATCGGTGATAACGCCCGTTGATAATTATTTTATAAATTGTGCGGCTCGTAAATAAGCGTGGAAACACCCGATATTGATAAGAGTTTTCACCCTTTAAATGTGTGAAGGTAAGATTTAGACTTAATTTATGGCAAAAATAAAAGGCGCGGTGCCTGCCACAACTTAAAAATATGAGCGTCAGACAAATTTTTATAACATCATCTATTGTAATAGTTGCAGTAATCTTACTTCTCAGTTTAATCAGTCCGTATTTTTTGCTGAGTTTTATAGTAATCGCACCAATAATTGTTGTTGGCGTGATGGATATTACCCAAAAGCGGCAGACGATTCGCCGGAACTTTCCGATAATCGGAAATTTTCGCTATATGCTGGAGAAGATTAGACCCGAGATAATGCAGTATTTTGTCGAAACGGATACTGAAGGACAGCCGATCAACCGGCGGTATCGTTCGGTGATATATCAACGGGCGAAGAATGAAAACTCCACCAGCCCGTTCGGAACGCAGTGGGATGTCTATCGGCAAGGTTATGAGTGGATTGACCATTCTATCTACGCCGCAAACCCGCATGATCTGGAAAGCGAACAGAGAGTCACGGTCGGAGGAAAAGACTGCCTGAAACCATATTCGGCAAGCAGATTAAACATTTCGGCAATGAGTTTCGGGTCTTTGAGCAAAAACGCGGTTTTGGCAATGAATAAAGGCGCGAAAATCGGTAATTTCGCACAAAATACGGGAGAAGGCGGACTCAGCCCGTATCATCTCGAGCACGGCGGCGATCTGATCTGGCAAATCGGGACGGGTTACTTCGGCTGCCGCACGGAAAACGGAGAATTCAGTGCGGAACTTTTCCGGGAAAAATCCGCGCTCGATAATGTGAAGATGATCGAAATAAAACTCTCACAGGGCGCGAAACCCGGACACGGCGGAATTTTGCCCGCTGCGAAAAATACGAAGGAAATCGCCGCCATCCGCCACGTCGTCCCGCACACGACCGTCAACTCACCGCCCGCTCACACGGCTTTTATTGACGCCGAAGGCTTAATGCGCTTTGTTAAACAACTCAGAGATTTGTCCGGCGGCAAACCCGTCGGCTTTAAAATCTGCATCGGAAAAAAAGCGGAATTCACACAAATCTGCGAAGCGATGATTTCTACGGGAATTACGCCCGATTTTATCAGCATCGACGGCGGCGAAGGCGGAACGGGCGCCGCGCCGATCGAATTTGCCGACTCGATCGGAATGCCTCTGCGCGACGGACTTTCGTTCGCCATTGATGCCTTGAGAGGTTACGATTTGAAAAAGGATATCAAAGTGATCGCCACCGGAAAAGTATTCAACGGATTTCATATCGCACGGCTGATCGCGATCGGCGCCGATATGGTCAGTATGGCACGAGCGATGATGCTGGCGACCGGCTGTATTCAGGCGCTGCAATGCCATACGAACACCTGTCCGACCGGCGTTGCGACTCAGGATAAAGGGTTGATGAAAGGCTTGGTTGTCGAAGACAAAGCGCAGAGAGTTGCCAATTTGCACGAAGCGACGATCAAGAGTTTTATCGAATTAATGTCCGCCTCCGGCGTGCTTTCCGCCGATGAACTGAGTCGTGAACACATCAACAGAAGGATCGGCGCAACCAAAGTGTTGAAATACAATGAAATTTACCCGGAAGTTCCGGTCGGCGCGTATCTGAATACAACACACGTCAAACCGCACCTTCAGGCGGTATAATTTGCCAGGTGTAATGCAAAATATGAAATCTTTAATAATGAAAACCGGGTTATGAGCAGGGGATTTGTCAAAGAAGGCGATCAGGAAGAAGTTCCTGTTTTAACGCCGAGAGCTTATCTGCCCGACGGCGTAATCAATTATGTTACGCAAGTCGGGATGGATGAGCTTTTAAACGAAAAACAGATACTCATCAGTGAACGGGACAATCTGGACATTTCAGATGAAAATCAAAGACGAATCGCCTTCAATCACCTGAACGCGAAATTGCAGTTATTAAGTGAGAGAATTCTGACGGCGAAAATAATAGATTTAAGCGAACAGTCAGCGGACGAAATATGGTTCGGCGCAACCGTCACGCTGAAAGTTGATGACGAAACACAAACTCAAAAATACCAAATTGTGGGCGTTGATGAAGCCGATGTTTCAAAAGGGAAAATCTCATTTCTTTCTCCAATCGCCAAAGCGTTGATGGGCAAAGAAGTCGGTGAAACAGCCGTGTTAAAACTGGCTAAAGGAAACCGGACATTTGAAATTATAAAAATCGTCTATTAAAGTCCGCCGCAATTTTCAGCCTAACTGCTTATAAAAAGATAAGTTTGAGATTTAAACTGCTCCGGCAGTATTTACACTTGCATACCCGCGTCCGTCAATAATTTTCCCGCGCCGTATTCGTCGCGCAAATAAAGATAGTGAAGCGCGAGTTCTTCGTCTTTCATCCGGTCGCTTAAATCCGTATCACGCGGCGGCAGACGATTGCCGAAACGTCGAAGCGACCAACGCAGAAACTGCTTGATTGATTGTCCTTGATGCGGATAATCTTTTGAGTCTAATTCCATCGCCCGCACAATTTCGATGGCAACTACTCCGTAATAATCTTTTGTTTCGGTTTTGAAAATCATAGCTGCTAATTTTGATTTTAGACAGTGCGCGACGGATTAACGAGAGTATTAACACGCGGAAAATACAGGTGTTTACTCCTGTGATTGAAACTTTCCGATTTGCTATACTCGGATTGAAAGAGAGACGTTTGGCGGGACTTAGGATAATGTCAAAAAATATAAATGAGCGTTTGAGGCTGTTGAAATCAGCCGCCGATGAATTCGGCGACCGGAATTTTTCCGCCTGTGTTTCAGTTGAAGCAGCGGACGAACTCGGCGCGGTCGAAGCGAGTTTTAATCAAATGGCGGAGCGTCTGGAAAAACGAGCCGTCAGGTTTCAGGAAATTGACCGCGTGAAATCGGATTTTGTCTCGAGCGTTTCGCACGAACTTCGCACGCCTCTGACGACGATTAAAGCCCTGACCAGACTCTTGATGCGCGGCGAAATAACGGACGAAAAACGGCGCGAATATCTCGAAACCATTTCGGTCGAATGCGACCGGCAAATTGATCTGGTATTGAATCTACTCGATTTATCGCGCATCGAAGGCGGCGTTTATCGCCTCAATTTCGAGCGCGTCGAACCGCTCGAAGCCATCGAATCGTGCGTTAAATCCGAAATGACCGCCGCCGAAAAACGCCGCCATACTTTGCGCGTCGAACACTTTGCGGAAGTGCCTCCCGTTTGTGCCGACCCGAAAGCTCTGCGGCGCGTGGTCAGCAACTTGATTGAAAATTCGATAAAATATACGCCCGACGGCGGATTGATCACGCTTTCGGCTCGGATTGGTGAAGACGATTTTGTCAGCATCAGCGTGACGGATAACGGACGAGGAATTCCGCCGGAAGACCTGCCCGTTCTCTTTAACAAATTTCATCGCGGAAAACCTGTCAGGGCAGACTCTCAGACGAACGAAGATTTCCTTAGTGACGCGGATGTTTCCGGTGTCGGATTAGGACTTTATATGGGCAAATATGTAATCGAACAAATGGGCGGACGCATCACGGTCGAAACCGAAGTTGGGCGCGGCAGCCGGTTCGATCTGCATCTGCCGATCTGGAAGGATTCCGGTTGCGGAAAAAATACAAGCGAGGAGGAAGGTGAAAATTATGGCGAAACGATTGTTGGTCGTTGACGATGATCCGGGTTTATTGCTGGCGGTGTCGGACACTCTGCGGGCGGAAGGCTACGAAGTAAAAACGGCGCGGCGCGGCGGGGAAGCGTTGACGCGCATTGCCGAATCTCTGCCCGATCTAATCATTTCGGATATTCGGATGCCGGGAATGGACGGCTATCAGCTCGTGAAAAATCTGCGCTCGAATCCGCGCACACGGCTTGTGCCGATTGTTTTCTTAACCGCCAAAGACGAAATCGCCGACCGCATCACAGGTTTTCGCACGGGCGTTGACGCTTATCTGACAAAACCGTTCGAGCCTGACGAACTCGCGGCAATCGTCCAGGCAATCCTAAATCGCGTCGAACGCACACATTCGGATTTAGCCAGAATGTTCGGCGAATCAGAACCGGATGAGCGCGATTTTATCCGCGACGAAGAATTGACCGATGCCGAATGGCGCGTCGCCGAAGAAGTCGCCAAAGGCGCAAGCAACAAGGAAATCGCCGCCGAATTAAATTTAAGTCTGCGAACCGTCGAAGGTCACATCAGCCGCATACTCGACAAGAAAAACTTAAACAACCGCGTCGAACTCGCTCTGCAAATTGCCGAACGTAAGCAGGAGGATTAAAGTAAAACAAACAGCAAAAAAGATTTTTTCACATGGGCACTTCGGTGCTGTAACTCCTGCCTCGAAAATCCCTGTCAGGCGACAATCGCGCCGAATATTTCTTCTAAATTATCAATTTCGTTTGGCAAAATAATGTCAATAAAAGAAAACGGGAACGAATATCATAATCGCTCCCAAAGCCATCACGCCGAATCCGAAAACGCGGCGTTTAGTTAAATTTTCCAATCAATTCGTTTCATTATAAAGTTTTATAAAAATCGAGCTGAATTCTTATGATCTATAAAAACATTCTTCGCTCGTTTCTAAAAAGTGATAAATGAAACGATATAAGTTTAAATACCGGCATTCAAATCAATTTCCGGTATTCTTCCTGCCTAAAAAATACCTAAGCTGCTTCTGAATGAAGCACGGTTTCGATTATGCCGAAGCCGCCTCCGGCGATTTCCCCAAGCGATCCTTTTTGCGTTTTCGCTTGGGCGGGATACTGCTTTCGGGCAATCTTTTACCATCGGCGACAATTTTTCCGCCTTCGTTTTCCCATCTGTCCACAACCTTTTTCTTTAGTTTTTTTCTCGAAATTTAATCCGGCATTTTCATAACCTCCGTTTGTATGATTTTTTACTTTTTGAACTTCTCACTTTGTGCGGCGGAAACTATCAAATTTCCGCCTCGTTTTTTTTATTCGCGCATCGCGTCCGGCGGGCGAACGACTTCGACAGAGCAGTGCGCGTTCGTCGCCACGGCGGTCGAAACGCTTCCCAATCGGAATTTTTCTAAAAAATTGTCGAAACTTCGCGTGCCGACAAAGATACAGTCGGCGTTCCAACTTTTTGCTTCGCTGATCAGAACTCGTTTAGGGTCGCCCGTCTGTGTCCAGATTGACGGTTTCATTCCGATAATTTTCAGTTCTTCCGCGCCCCATTCCAAAATCGAACGAATTTTCGGCGATACCGACTGTTGATAACTATTAATCATTTCCACCGACTGCGGAAAATTATCGGCAATGCGATTTGTCGAATCCGTTTCATCAATGGCGATCAGCCTGATTTGAGTTCCGTCCTGCCAAACGCGCTTTCCGACGGATAGTATCGCTTCGACGGCGGTCGGAGAATCGTTTACGCCGACAATGATGCGCGGCGGCGATTCATCGCGTTTTCCATTTATCGAACGCGCGACCCGCACCGAGCTGTCCGCGTCCTCGGCGATTTGTTTTGAAACGCTGCCCAGAAATAAACGTCCCACCGCCGAACGCCCCTGCGAGCCGACGACAATTAAATCGGCATTAAAACGGTTTGCCGCTTCCATTATTGCCATAGCGGGCGTTCCGGTTTCAGCTTCGCTGCGGACAGTCCATTCGGGAAAATGCAAACGCAGACGTTCGGCGGCGTGCGCGGCAAAATCTTCCGCTTCCTTTGTGACGCGCTCTCCGTAAGTCATTGCCGGTTTTAATCTCGCTGCCGCTGCCGTGCCGGAAGGAAAAGCTAGCGCCGCCATTTCCCGAATCGGCGGATTGCTCATTACCAAATCTCCGACCGAAACAACTAACGCTTCCGAGTCGCGCGGAAGTCCGGCGTGTTTCAAATCATCTACAATCGCGTCAGCACTCGCCGAGCCGTCGTATCCAATTAAAATTCTCATAAAATGTCACCTCGCTTTTAATAATTTCGGATAAAAATAAATCATTCGATTGCTTCTGTTACCCGCATAAATATTGAAAATTTTTATACTTTCTTTTCAATATATTTTAATTTTACCCGTCTGCTCTGGCTGAAAAAAGAGAGTTAATACCCGAAACAGCCAAGTGTTTTCACGCAACATTAATTTACAAAACGATTTGTTAAACAGGCTGTGCTTCTATCGTTTCCGGCGGGCGGACGATTTCAACCGAGCAGTTTGACTTTATTGAACGCGAGAATCTGGAATTAAAGAAACGCCTTCGGGAATGGAAATGGAGCGCGATATATTAAACGGCTCGCTTCGCGAATCTTCGGCAGGGGAAGGAGGAGAGACAGTTTTTTGTGCTGAAAAACTTGACCGTCTCAAGGTCAGTTTAGAAAATACTTTTGCGAAAAAATATTTAAATGATGTAGCTGATAGTCAATGAATCATATCAAAGATTTGTTTCCGTAACT
>CBDUBY010000186.1:0-7103 GCA_965365505.1 uncultured Pyrinomonadaceae bacterium
CGCAGATGGCGTGAGTTTTCGTGATAAATTCGGCGATTGATAAAAGCTGCGGCATTGGCTCGAACGGCTTGCCCGTGTAATCCTGGTCGAGTCCGGCGACGATGACACGCTTGCCGCTGTTGGCTAATTCGTTGACCGCCGACACGATTTCAGCGTCGAAAAATTGTCCTTCGTCAATGCCGACGACCTGCGTTTCCGCTTCGATTTGCGCCATCAATTCCTTCGCCGTCATCACCGGATTCGAGACGTGCGTCATTCCCGAATGCGACGCGATTTGCTCAATCGAATAGCGGTCGTCAATCTTCGGTTTGAAAACCTGAACTTTCTGCCGCGCGATTTGAGCGCGGCGCAATCTTCTGATTAATTCTTCGCTTTTTCCTGAAAACATCGAACCGACGATGACTTCGACCCAGCCTGCGCCGTCATCGCTCTGGCGGCTTTTGCGGCGTTCTTCCGTATTGTCGAACGCAAATTCTTCAACCATTTCTTTCGTTAAATTTCCCCTTTAGTGTGATTTGAAACGCTAACATTATCACAACGGCAAGCCGAAAGTCCAAAACTCCTAACCCTGAAATCATTCGGCTTTCGCGCTCAAATCCGTCGCTCGATTTCGACGTTTTTTGTTATTCTAATTTTATGTCGCTCAAGATATGCAAAAAGTGCAAGCGTCCGTTTATGGCACACAAGGAGTTTTGCCCAAGTTGTCCCGCGCCTTACACTTGGAATCAGGAATCGTGGGCGAATGTCGGCTGTCTGCTGGCGATGATTCTGCCGCTTTTTTTGATGATTTTCTTTTGGCTTTTCTTTTTCTTCGGATTTCTATTTCGCTGAAATTACTCGGTTAAAATCGTTGCAATTCGATCAATAACGCTTGAACTGTCCGCCTTTCGCGTTTGATTGTTGCAGAAAATCACGAAGGCGAAAGTTTCATCCGTTGAATTTTTCGCGTAACCGGCAAGCGCGTTGACGTAAGTTATCGAGCCGGTTTTTCCAAGAATTTTTCCGCGCACATTTCCGAGTCGCCCGCGTAAAGTTCCGTCGGTTCCGGCGACGGGCAGAGAGTTTTTAAACGTATCGGCGAACTTCGATTGAGCAGCGAAAATCAATGCCCGCGCAACTGCTTCGGGCGTGACGAAATCAAGACGCGACAAACCCGAACCGTCGTGGATTTTTATCTCGTCAGTCACGACGTTTTTTTCGGTCAGCCACCGTTTCATCACGCTCGCGCCTGCTGAGTCGTCGCCGCGTGTTCGCTGAATGCTCTTGTTTTCGTCGGGCGCAGATTCGCCGAATTGTTTGCCGACTGTGCGCAGAATCAATTCGGCATAAAGATTTACCGAATCTTTGTTCATTCGCCGCACGGTTTCGCCGAGTGTTTGGCTGTCAATCGAAGCGAGTTCAAACAGCTTTGCAGCGTCCGCTTTGTTTTCCGATTTCCAATCGGCGGATTTCGCTTCGCCTTCTATTTTGACTCCGCGTTTTTCGAGCGCGGCTTTCAAATTTTTCGCCGCCGAAAGCGCGGGATTATTGATCGCGATTCGAGCGTTGACGCTGTTGGCATTTCCCCAGGCATAAAGCTGATTGTCGCCGAGTCCGCGCCGCAGACCGTAGGCTTCGACATCATTGGTCGGCTGGAGCGAGCCGGAAATCTGCACGGATTCGTCCGCCGATATTAATTTTCCGCCCGCTAAAGTTACCGCCGTTTGATTTCGATTGACCGACAGCGCCGACGCTTCTGCGCCGTAATACCACTGCACGTCGTTCCACGTCCAGCCGTCGCCCAAATTTTCGCCTTTGAAAAAACTTTCATCGCCGATGATGTTCCCCTTAACCGTTTTCAGATTTTTCGCGTGGATTTGATTCGCTAAATTTTCCACGCCCGCGTCGTCAAAATCCGGCGCGCCGTGTCCGTATAAAATCAAATCGCCGTCTAAAATTCCATTCTCGATTTCACGATTCGAAAACGCTTTTGTCTGCCAGCGAAAGTCCGCGCCCAAACTATCGAGCGCGACCACCGACGTGAGAATTTTCTGCGTCGAAGCCGGATTAAAAAGTTTCCTCGCATCGCGCGCGCAAACGACCCGTCCGTCTTTTAAGCTAATCGCCGCAATGCCCCAACGCGCGTTTGAAAATTCGCTCTGTTCGATTGTTTGATTGACGCGCTCGCACAACGCAACATCGTTCGGCTCGGCAGAAATTTCCAGCGGCGCGGCGAGATTGATGTTTGAACTCGGAACTTGAAAATTTGTTTCGTCCGCTGGCGAAACAGTTTCATTTTGATTAGTTTGGGTAGAAGAAAAACAGGCGGAGAAATTGATAACCAGAAACAGGGCAAATAAAAATTTCTTTCGATCTGTCATTTTGTTCATTTTCACGCTGCCAAAATTTCCCGTGCCGCTTGCAAAACATCTTCCGTTTTAATCGCGTCAATGGTGTCGTTGTTCACCGCTATAATTTTTTCCGTCAACGGCAGATAAGTCGTCGGAGCCAGTTTGTCCATCACTAAAACAATCCGTGTTCCGACCATCGCGCCGAGATGAATAGCACCTGTATCATTGCTGATTAAAACCGCCAATTTCGACAACGCAGCGACGAATTCGAGTAAAGTAAGTTTATCAACAATCAGCGTTTCGCTCGGAAATTTTTCTTCGATTTCCGCGCGCAAATCTTTTTCTTCGGGACCGAGGAAAACAATCGTCTGTAATTTTTCATCTGCCGCAAGCCGCCGCGCTGATTCGGCAAAATTATCTAAACTCCAGCGACGGCTGACGTTGCCCGCGCCCGGAAACAAACCGATTGATTTTTTACCTGCGAACGATTGAAAAAGCGTGTCTATTTTTTCCAAATCTTTTCGGCGCGGCTGAATCTCGATTGAACGCGCGGCGTTATCAATACCGAGCGGTTTCAGCACGTTCAAATAATGATCGGTCAAATGCAGTCGTTTATCTTCACGCGGCGGTTTCGGCTCAAAGTTAGCCAGAGAATCGAGCGACCGATTTTCACGATTGGCGTAAAGCCGATGCTGCGCGCCGGATAAAAACCCGAGCAGATTCGTTTCGTAAAGACTGTGCAAATCAATGACGAAATCAAACTTTCGGCGGCGAACATCTTTGGCAATTTTCAAAACTTCTTTGATTGAAACGAGTTTATTGCCGTCGCGCAGCTTCACGCGGTCAACTATGATTTTCTCGTCGGCAAAATTAGAAATCTCGACAATCTCCGCGCCCGATTTGCCAATCATCACTGTCAGACGAGCGTCGGGAAATCTCTCTCGGACAGCTTTCAGGGCGGGCAAACTCAACACAACATCGCCGATTTGTCCGAAGTTGATGATTAAAATGTTCTGCGGATTAAAATTCAAAGTGAAAAGGTTAAAAGTGAAAAGCAGGCGTCGAGGTTCGGTTTATTTTTGCGCTTTTGCACTTTGAACCTTTTTCACTTTTAAATCTGTCTTAGGTCTTTGCCTGTCATCTCAACGGGTTTTTCGATTTCCAAAATACCGAGAATCGTCGGCGCAATGTCTTCGAGCGCGCCGCCTTCGCGCAGCCGCAAACCGTCGGAACGTTCGTCAATTAAATGAAACGGCACGGGATTACTCGTCGGTGAACTGTTCGGTTCGCCGGTTAATAAATCTGCCATCTCTTCGCAATTTCCGTGATCGGACGTGATAATAGCGATGCCGTCGAGTTCGCGTATTTTCTCGACGATGCCGCCCAGACAGGTGTCAACGAACTGCACGGCTTCGATGGTTTTTTCTAAATTTCCCGTGTGCGCGACCAAATCCGGCGCGGCGAGATTGGCGATGTAGACATCGTTTTCTCCGGCTTCGAGTCCGCGAAGGAGCTTGTCGGTAATTTTGAACGAAGCCGATTCGGGCTGGGCTTCGTAGCCGCCGACTTTTGACGAAGCAACTAAAATGCGCTGCTCTACGGGATGTTCGAGTTCGATTCCGCCGTTGAAAAAATAGGTCAGATGCGCGTATTTTTCCGTTTCGGTGACGCGGCAATTCAACACGCCTTTTTCGGCAAAAACTTTCGCCAGCACGTTTTCCTCGTTTTCCTGTCGAAACGCCGATGGCAGATTAAAAGTGCGGTCGTATTCGGTCAAACAAACGGCGTGGATTTTCGGCTTGCCGGCAAATTCATCCGCGTCGGAAACGGCGAGCGATTTAACGAGCTGGCGCATCTGCGCGGAACGGTGATTGAAGAAAATAACGACATCGTTGTTTTTGATATTGGCGACGGGAACGCCGGGCGACGATTCCAGAACTATCGGCTGAATAAATTCGTCGGAGATGCCGCGCAGGAACGAGCCGCGAATCGCTGAAACCGCGTCGGTTGCGCGTTCGCCTTCCGAGTGGACGAGCAAGGTATAAGCCCGCGCCGTTCGCTCCCAATTCTGGTCTTTATCCATCGCGTAATAACGCCCGCAAAGCGTGGCGATTTTGCCGATGCCAATGTCCGATAATTTTATTTCCAACGCTTCGACATAAATATCAGCCGTGCGCGGCTGAACGTCGCGCCCGTCCAGAATGCAGTGAACGAAAATGTCTTTGATGTCTTCGTATTTTGCCAGGCGCAGCAGTGCGAACAGCGTTTCCGACGAAGAATGAACGCCGCCGTCGCTCAACAATCCAATCAAATGCACCGATGAATTTTCGGCTTTCGCACGGGCAAAAGCATTTTTCAAAACCTTATTTTCAAAGAACTTTCCCGTCCGAATCGCATAAGAAACCCGCGCTACGTCGGTCTGCACGATGCGACCCGCGCCGATATTTAAATGCCCGACTTCACTGTTGCCTACTGTTTCCGGCGTTAAACCGACGCGCAACCCGGAAGCCGCCAGAAAAGTCATCGGATATTTGGTGGAAATTCCATCGTAATTCGGCGTGTGTGCCAGCGCGATGGCATTGCCTTCGCGCTTCGGCGAATAGCCCCAACCGTCGAGGATGATCAGTGCGAGCGGTCTTCGTTTATCGGTCATAAGAATCTCGGCATCTAATAAGCGTTCGGCGCAGTTTTTTCCATCCACCTTTCGGGAAACTTCAGTGCGGAAAATTCAAACTTTTCGTAAAGCGTGTGCGCGTCTTTGGTCGCCAAAATCCAACGCCGCAAATTTTGCAAATCGGGATGCTCAACAATCACTTTCATCAACAATTTGCTTAAACCTTTTCCCTGGTATTCGGGCAAAATAAAAACATCGCCGAGATAGGCAAACGTCGCGTAATCCGTCACAATTCGCGCAAATCCCACTTGATTTTCGCCTTTATAGACGCCAAAAGGCAAGGAATTTTTTATCGCCGTTTCGGTTTGCGCCAAAGTTCTTTCGCGCGCCCAGTAAGATTCTTCAGAAAGATATTTGTGAATGACATCAATCTGCAAACGCGCGCGGTCGGTGCTGATAGTGAATTCGCCGTGTTGCGATTCTATTTGCATAAATTATTCGGTTTCAAATCGCGTTTTGCAATTCGGACATTCAATCATTTTCCGTTTGCCGCTAATCGGAATTGTCGGCACGATGAAGAATAAGGTGATAAAACGCATTCCTGTTTTTTCAGTAAACTGCGCGAGCGTGCCGCATTGACTACAGCGAATAGTTTGCGCCGTTTTCGCCGAACCCCAAGCGAAGAATTTTGTGCCGATGATAAAAAACATAAATCTTTAAACTGGCGGCTTAAGCCATTTCAAACTTTGGACGAACTTAAACTCGTCCACATTGTAGGTGACAATCGTCAAATCGTTTTCGAGCGCGGTCGCGGCAATCAGCGCGTCAGCGAGCAACAAACCGTGCGTGTTTGAGTAAGCGTCAATCAGTTTGATGGAGCGTTTTGAAACGTCGGGCGTAATCAACAGCAACGGAACATTATCGAGAAATTTTTTAATAGTTTGCTTTTGCGCGTTCGAGATTGAGCCTTGCAGGGCTTCGATATAAACAATCGCGCAAACCGCGAAGTTTAGATTGGCGACGAAATTCGCCACCGTTCGATTAGCTTTCAACACTTGCGTAATCACGTTATTGTCGAGCAGATAATCAAACATCTTTCCCGTTGTTCCGGTCGCGGATTCGGCGAGAGATTTCCTCCGCCGATTCTTCGCGGTCTGCCCAAATGCCGAAAACCGCTTCCAAATCTTCCTTCATACTGTTCCGGCGAGGCGGAATAATGGCAACTTTCGACGATTTCGTTTTCTGCTCTACTACGTCCGAATTCTCGAATACTTTTTCGCTATTTATGTCGTCTATATGCAATGGATAATCTGACTGAAGCGTTTCGAGTTTTTTCGGTTTTTTCACAAGTCGCAAAATCTCATCGGCAACGGCAACGCTTTCGACGCTGACTTTAAGATTGATGTTTTGCGGCACTTCGATGACCAGTTGTCCCATAAAAAATTCTCCTCGTTTCAATTTTATCACGCCGTTTGTTTGATTTGATAAAACGCCTTGCGTCCGAGATATTTCGCGCTGTCGCCTAAATCTTCTTCGATTCTGAGTAGCTGATTGTATTTCGCAATGCGGTCGGAGCGCGAAAGCGAGCCGGTTTTGATTTGTCCGGCGTTGGTTGCGACGGCTAAATCGGCGATGAACGAATCTTCCGTTTCGCCCGACCGATGCGAGATGACGGCGGTCATATTATTCGTTTTCGCCAATTCAATCGCGTCCAGAGTTTCGGTCAGCGTGCCGATTTGATTGACTTTTATAAGAATCGAATTCGCCGCGCCGATGTCAATTCCCTTTTGCAGAAACTTTGTATTCGTCACAAACAAATCGTCGCCGACGAGCTGAACTTTGCGCCCGATTTGTTCGGTGATTTTTCGCCAGCCGTCCCAATCGCTTTCCGCTAAACCGTCTTCGATGGAGATAATCGGATATTTTTCGCACCAGTCTGCCCAATATGCAATCATTTCGTCGCTCGATAAAACGCGGTTGTCCGATTTTTTGAAAACGTAATTCGTGCCGTCGAAAAACTCGCTCGCCGCCGGATCAAGCGCAAGCATCACGTTTTCGCCCGCCGTGTAACCGGCTTTTTCGATTGCCTCTAAAATCGTTTCAATCGCTTCCTCGTTCGATTTCAGATTCGGCGCGAAACCGCCTTCGTCGCCGACGCT
>CBDUBY010000187.1:0-7078 GCA_965365505.1 uncultured Pyrinomonadaceae bacterium
CGGTCGTGTCCGAGCCGGTCTTCAACGTATTTTATCAAGCTGCGCGGTTTGCCGAGCGCGTCGAGAATCGCTTTGACGACCTCGATATTCTGCCGCTCGTTTCGCGCGCCGATGTTATAGCTTTCGCCCGACTTTCCTTTTTGATAGGCGAGCCAAATCGCGCGGGCGTGGTCGCGGACGAAAATCCAGTCGCGCACGTTTTTTCCGTCGCCGTAGACGGGCAAAGGCTCGTCGTTCATCGCGTTCGCAATCATCAGCGGAATCAGTTTTTCGGGAAACTGCCGCTCGCCGTAATTATTTCCGCAGCGCGTAATGATTGCATCAACGCCGAAGGTTTCAAAAGCGGCGCGGACGAAATGCTCGGCAGCGGCTTTCGAGGCGGCATACGGCGAGTTGGGCTGAATCGGCGACGTTTCGGTGAAATACGAATCCGAATCGTCAGGCAAACTTCCCTGCACTTCATCGGTCGAAATTTGAACAAATCGCCGAACATTTTTCGCCCGTGCCGCGTCGAGCAAAATTTGCGTTCCGAGAACATTCGTCAACACAAATTCGCTCGCCGATGCGATTGAACGGTCAACGTGCGATTCGGCGGCAAAGTTAAAAATCGCGTCCGCCTCGTCAGGTAAGGCGTTAAAAACTTCGTCCTTTTTACAAATATCGCCTTTAATAAACCGATGGCGCGCCTCGTCCAAACCCGTTAAATTTTCCAGATTTCCCGCGTAAGTCAGCGCGTCGAAATTAACGATTTTAACGTCGGGCGTTTCCTCTAAGATGAGCCGGACGAAAGCCGAGCCGATAAAGCCTGCGCCGCCGGTCACGAAAATAGTTTTCATAATTATTTGTGCAAGAGCCGCATCTGTTTGAGCAATACGTCCGCGTATTTCTTTGGGGAATTAATGTTTTTCAAAACGATCCGGCTTTCGGTTTCGCCCGCGTTTTCGATTATCAGATTGCCGAAGCCAAGCATTCGCTGCGGCACGGTCGCCGAAACCGTCACGTCCTGAATCGTGCGAAGCGGAACGTTTCTCGTGGTTTTGGATATAAAACCTTCGTCAATTTCAATCTTTGAATCGGTCAGAGTGTAACGGACGATTTTGTGTTTGAGATGGTAAAAAGCCGGAATCAAAAGCAAAGCGATTCCCGCCAGAATTGAAATCCAGGTCGGTATTGCTATGACGTTATAAATAACAGCCGTCAAAGCAACCAGCAGCAACGCGCCTAAAACCGCCAGACCGTAACCGATTTTGACGAACATCAAAGTCGGCGTAATCGAAAAGATTTGTCTTTCCGCGTCTTCGGAATCGTCAATATCAATTCTCTTCGGACGGGCGATGCGCGTTTGCTCTTCGGCTTCGAGCAGTGCGCCGCACTTTTGGCAGTAAATCGCTTCGTCCGAATTTTTCGCGCCGCATTTGATGCAAAACATAAATTTGAGAGTCGAGAATCGAGAGATTAAAGGCTCTCGATTCTCGACTCTCAAATCATACAACAACTCACCCGTTTCGCAAAAAAAACGCGGCTGGAAACATTTCCAGCCGCAAGTCTTTTTCAGACCAGAGGAGAAGAGAAAATCTGTCGGATGTCTATTGATTGACAAGGCGCATTCTGCCGTCAGCCGTGCGAATCGTCAGCGCGCTGCGCTCTAAAACCGTCAGCGGCGCGGCTTCTTTTTTCTCGAATTTAACTAACTGTTGATTGCTCACCTTGCGAACAATTTTCGCCAGATTCGGATTGGTAATCGAGTTGTATCTGGCTCCGATGCGGCGGACGTATTCCTGCGTTTCACGATACGGCGGAATATTATTGCCGTATTTCATAACCGCGCCTTCGCCCGCGTTGTAACCGGCGAGCGCGAGCGCGACATCGCCGCCGAATTTATCGAGCAGCCAGCGCATATATTTCACGCCCGCGTCAATGTTTTGCTTTGGATTATAAATGTCGGTCACGCCGAACCGAATCGCCGTTCCGGGCATCAACTGCATCAATCCGCTCGCGCCTTTATTCGATGTCGCTTTCAACTTAAAACCCGATTCCTGGTGCATCTGCGCGTAAATCAGCAGCGGGTCAATGCGGTATCGGACTGACGAAGCGGTGATGTAATTATCAATCGTCGCATCACCGGTCGTGAACGCGCCCATCGAGTTTCCAGCTGCCATCGTCAATTGCGAATAACTGACCGGCTGCTTCAAACTCAAACCGTCGGCGACGTTCATCGGTTTTGACGAAGCGGTTTTTTTGACGAGTTTTTTAGTTTGAATCGCCGGCGCTATCGTCGGCGTCACAATTTGCACGCCGCGCACGGTGTCGAAATTATCGAAAACTCTCGAACGGTCTTGAGCGGCGGCAGTGGCGGCGAGCAAACAGAGAACAGCTATGCTGTAAGAAACTTTTTTCATCGTTATATGTGGCTGAATTTTTCGTCGGCTCTGAAATTCTCTTGAAATTTACATCGCGGCAAAAGTTATGATTGACTGATTGCTTTTTGGGGTTTTCGCACGTAATCGTTGCGCGCTACTTTATAAAAATGCGTAAAGCCGCCTGCGTTCCAGAAAAATTTAAACTTAATTTAACAAAATTTTGCATCGCTTAATTTTCCCGTCAAAATTTACATCTTGAGCAAAATTCATTTATCTTTGAGCTATGCTTTATCTTTCGCAAATCTTAGCGCGTCCGATTTTCGATGCCGAAGGCGAGCGCATCGCTCAAATAAAAGACATCATTGTGCGCTACGGTGAAGAAGATTATCCGCCGGTTTTGGGTTTAGTGGCGCGTTATCGGCGGCGTTTGTTTTTTATGCCGCGAAGGAAAATTTCATCACTGAACGAAAACGGCGCGCGAATAAATTCGGAAGTTATTGACTTGAAACCGTTCACGCGCCGCAAAGGAGAAGTTCTTTTGGCGAAAGATGTTTTGGACAATCAACTCATTGACGTTGACGGGAAAAGAGTCGTGCGCGTCAACGACGTGCAGATTATCGAAGTCGCGGGCGAATGGCGCGTGAGCGGCGCGGATGTCAGTTTGCAGGGATTTATGCGCCGCCTGATGCCGAACGGATTTTATTTTGCCAAACGTCCGGTCGAAGTGATTGATTGGGCTGATGTCGGCTATCTGGCAACCGACAAAGCGACCGCCGCCGTTCAGCTAAAATCTTCGAAAGATAAGTTAGCCCGCCTACATCCGGTAGAAATCGCGCAGCTTGCCGAAGCTCTCTCGCCTATTCACCGCACGGAAATCGTTGAATCGCTGGACGACGAAATCGCCGCCGACACGCTCGAAGAAATGTCCACGGAAAACCAAGCCAGAATCCTGGAAGAAATGGACGAGGAACGCGCCGCCGACATTTTAGAAGAAATGTCGCCGGACGACGCGGTTGACGTTCTCGGCGAGATGGACGAGGAAAAGGCGCAGGAGCTTTTCGATTTGATGGAAGACGACGAACGCGCCGACGTCGCCGAACTTTTGCCGTTCGATAAAGACACGGCGGGCGGTTTGATGACGACCGAGTTCGTCACTTTTCCGAAAAATCTGACGGTCGCGCAGGCGATTGCCCGGCTGCGCGAAATGGCGGAAACGCCCGCGATGATTTATTACCTTTATATTGTCGAGGAAGAAAATTCCTGGAAACTCGTCGGTTTGATTTCGCTTCGCAGTTTGATTTTAGCCGACCCGACTTTTCCTTTGTCAGCGGTAATGCGCGATAACTTTCAATTTGCCCATCCGAGCGATTCGGCAGAAGAAACGGCGCAAACCATCGCCGAATATAATTTGCTCGCTTTGCCCGTGATAGACGATTTGGGCGAGATTGCCGGAATCGTGACGGTTGACGACGCGATGGAAATTCTGCTGCCGAAAAATTTAAACAACCGCCTGCCGCGTCTGTTCGGCTAACTAACCATGACGAATTATGAAAAAACCGTCCGTTTCCGTACAGGCTTAAATAATTTGCTTAGTTCATCGAAAGGTCTATTTATCGTCCTTCTTGTCTTCATCCTTAACTTCTTTTACGTCAACGCCGTGCGTTTCAAATTCGGCAATAATCGCTTTGTAGTTGCTGCCGTCGAGTTTCATTACAGCGAATTCCTTTTCAGTTTGAACGGTCAGCCAATGATTTTTCTTTTTGATAAACAAGAAAGGAAGCGCGAAGATAAAGCCAACCAGCAAAGCCGTAGCGACCGCGCCGCCGCCGGATAGCATTGGTTTTTTCGAGTAGGAATAATCCGCAAGCTTTAAATCTTTGAAGTTAAATGTCTTTTCTTGGTCTTTAAATTTCTCCTTTTCAATATCGAATTCAAAAGTAGTTTCCTTTATGCGTAAAACGGTGTCGGTTTGTTTAGATTTTTTGCCGTCCGGCACGACTAATTCGATGTCGTAATCGGTGGCAAGAGTGAACGGCGTTGTAGCGAGTAAGAACGCTAAAGTAACGAATCCAGTAATAAATCGTTTCATAATATTAAATTCTCCGTGGTTTCTTAGGATTAAGAAGCAAAAAAATTCTAGTTGCTTTTGCCGAAATTTGCAAAAAAGTCACTTAGATTCACCGAAAATTTTCAAAGCATTACTTTAAACCAAATCTTTAGAATAACGGTTGCTTGTCGAGCAGATTAGTAAATTGCTAAAATTCATTGTTAGCGAAATTAGAGTAAGGAGTTTTATAGAAATGAAAAATTTGTTTTTTTTATTAGCGACGGCAATTTTTGTCGTCGCCGCTTTTGTTTCCTTTAATCCGGTCAGCGCGGGCGAAGGCTTGGCAATCGGCGCGACGATGGAAGACTTTAAATTAGCGGATACGAGCGGCACGATGAAATCCTTTAACGATTTGAAAGGCAAAAACGGCGCGGTCATCGTTTTCCTGTCAGTGCAGTGTCCGGTCGTTAAAGGTTACGACGCGCGAATCGTCAAACTTGCCGAAGAGTTATCGGCAAAAGGCATTAACGTCATCGGCATTAATTCCAACGCGACCGAAGCGATGGAGAAGGTCAAAGCGCACGCCGCCGAAAACTACAAATTTCCCGTTTTAAAAGACGAAGGCAACGTCATTGCCGACAAACTCGGCGCGAATGTTACGCCGGAAATTTATTACGTGAACGAGAAAAATGTTCTGGTTTATCACGGCGCGATTGACAACAGCCGCAACGGTGAAAACATCACTGACAATTACCTGCGCGATGCGGTTAATTCAAATTTGAGCGGCAAAGCCGTTGCCAAAACGACCGCGAACGCCTTTGGCTGCACAATTAAACGCGCAAACAAAAATTAAACGATGACTTCATCACCGAATCACAAAATTTTATCAACCGTGAGAAAACACGAAACAGCACGAAATAAAAGTAAAAAACTTTGCGTGTCGTTTCGTGTTTTTTCGCGGTTAAAATTTTTGCCGCTTTCGGCTGTGTTGCTTTGTGCCTTTGTCGCCGCCGAAAATTCTTTCGCGCAAACGAAAAAGCCAAAGCCAAAAACGCCCGCGCCGAAAATTCAACCGAATTCAAATCTACCGAAAGTGACGCAGATTGACGCGACAGGTTTGAAAAATCTTCTGAAGCCGAACGGCAAGCCGCTGCTCGTAAATTTCTGGGCGACGTGGTGTGACCCGTGCCGCGAAGAATTTCCTGATTTGGTAAAAATCAGTCAGGATTATAAAGACAGAATTGATTTGATAACCATTTCTTTGGACGAACTTTCCGAAATCAACGGCGACGTGCCGAAATTTCTGGCGGCGATGAAGTCCGACTCGCCCGCTTATCTTTTGAAAGTGCCGGACGAAGGGGCGGCAATCGCTGTTGTATCAAAGGATTGGCAGGGCGGTTTGCCATTCACGATTTTCTATAATGCGAACGGAGAAACGGTTTATACCAAACAGGGAAAGTTCAAAACGGAATTTCTGCGGGCGGAGATTGAGAAGATTCTGAAAGAAGTGCCGGAAAAGGTCGGTCAATAATCCGTTTCAGAACTTTTGCACAGAGGTTATCGCAATGGATTTGAAAAACGGGTCTGTTGCGGTAAACTCTCTTTTTTGTTTTAAACCGAGTTTTCTGAAGTAGAGAGTTTCAAAGATGAGCCAATCGCCAATCACGCCCGAAGTCATTCAACAACATAATCTGACCAGCGAGGAATACGAAAAAATCAAATTGATTTTGGAACGCGAGCCGAACTTAACCGAACTCGGCGTTTTTTCGGTGATGTGGTCGGAGCATTGTTCTTACAAATCTTCGCGCATTCATTTAGGGCGATTGCCAACAACCGGCGAGCGCGTGATTGTGCCGCCGGGCGAAAATGCGGGAGTCGTTGATATTGGTGACGATTGGTGCGTGGCGTTCAAAGTCGAATCGCACAATCACCCGAGTTTTATCGAACCGTTTCAAGGCGCAGCAACCGGAGTCGGCGGCATTCTGCGCGACGTTTTCACGATGGGCGCGCGTCCGATTGCGGCAATGAATTCTTTGCGTTTCGGACATCTTGACGATGCAAAACACGCCAACCGCAACAAATCAATTTTGAAAGGCTGCGTCGAAGGAATCGCCCATTACGGAAATTGTTTCGGCGTGCCGACCATCGGCGGCGAAGTTGTTTTCGATGCGGCTTATAATTTGAATCCGCTCGTCAATGCGTTTGCTCTGGGCATCGTCCGCAAAGACCAGATATTTTTCGGCAAAGCGTCGGGCATCGGCAATCCGGTTCTTTACGTCGGCGCGAAAACCGGGCGCGACGGCATTCACGGCGCGACGATGGCGAGCGCGGAGTTTGACGACGAGGCGTTGGAGAAACGCCCGACGGTGCAGGTCGGCGACCCGTTTCTCGAAAAACTTCTGCTCGAAGCGTGTCTCGAAGCGATGCGAAGCGGTGCGATTGCCGGAATTCAGGATATGGGCGCGGCTGGTTTAACTTCGTCGTCGGTCGAAATGGCGGCGCGCGCCGGAAACGGTTTGGAAATTGATTTAACTTTAGTTCCGCAGCGCGAAACCGGAATGACGGCTTACGAAATGCTTCTGTCCGAATCGCAGGAACGAATGTTAATTGTCGCGCATCGCGGGCGCGAAAAAGAGATTGTCGAGATTTTCAACAAATGGGATTTGGACGC
>CBDUBY010000188.1:0-7075 GCA_965365505.1 uncultured Pyrinomonadaceae bacterium
TCGAGTGCGAAATGTCGGAAACGTGAACCAGCCCGTCAATGCCGTCTTCGATTTCAATAAATGCGCCGAAGTCAGTCAAGTTGCGAACCTTTCCGCGCACGGTTTGACCGACGTGATAACGGTCGTGAACCGTCTGCCACGGATTTGGTTGAAGTTGCTTCATACCGAGGCTGATGCGGCGGTCTTCGGTATCAATGCCGAGAATCTGTACTTCGACTTCATCGCCAGAATGCACGAGTTTTTTCGGGCTTTGCGAACGCTTCGACCAGGACATTTCCGAAACGTGAACCAAACCTTCAACGCCCGGCTCTAATTCGATAAATGCGCCGTAATCAGTCACGCTCGAAACACGACCTTTAACTTTGGCGTTAACCGGATAAATTTCCATCACGGTTGACCAAGGGTCAGGAATCAATTGTTTATAGCCGAGCGCGACTTTTTCCTTTTCCCGGTCGAGCTTCAAAACCTTGACCTGCACCGTTTCATTCACCTTAAATTGGTCGCCGGGATTTTGCAGTCTGCCCCATGACATATCGGTGACGTGCAGCAAGCCGTCAATGCCGCCGATGTCTACGAACGCGCCGTATTCGGTTAGATTTTTAATTGTGCCCTCGATGATATAGCCTTCGCCGATGTTAGCGAAAGTTTCGGCTTTTTGAGCGTTGACCACTTCATCGGTCAAAACTTTGCGCGAGAGAACGATGTTGTTGCGTTTGCGGCTAAACTTAATGACTTTGGCTTCGAGGTCTTGACCGACGAACGAATTCAAATTGCGTATCGGACGCGAATCAACCTGCGAGCCGGGCATAAATGCCTCAACGCCTTCGATGTCAACGCGCAGACCGCCCTTCGTCACTTCGACCGCGCGAACGGTAATCGGCGTTTCGTCGTTGAACGCTTTTTCAATCGCGTCCCACGATTTGCGGCTCATCGCATCAATGCGGGAAAGCGTCGGCGGAGCATCGCCTGACGGAAGACTTCTGATGATGACTTCGACCGTATCGCCTTTAGCGACGGTGACTTCGCCGTTCTGCGAAGTGAAATCCTCAATCGGCGCGATGCCTTCGGATTTATGACCGAAATCAATTAAAACCCCGCGCTCTGATACGCCCACGACTTTTCCTTCGACCAGCTCGCCCGAATGATAAATCGTTTGCTCCTGCTCGAATTTCTCAAGAATCGAGCCGAAATCTTCTTCAGCCGGAGCGGACGGTTCATCATTGCCCGCTTGCTGCGTCGCAGCTGAATCGTCGGTCGTGTTCGTTTCTGTTGAAACCGGAGTTTCTTCCGTCGCCATTTCGCCGGAAGGATTAGTATTTGTTTGTTCGGAAACAGGAGAATTGGTTTGCGTTGATTCTTCCGTTTCGTTGTTAACCTCGTTTGCCATTATAAGTTTTGTCCAATATCCTTAGTTTTAAAAGTTGCTTCTCAAAGTAAAGCTTCTTCCGCCCATTATCCAAAACAAATACAGAAATAAACCGGCTTTGGCGGAGGAGCCGATATGATCTTCGGGCGCGGCGTTTGGGGTTGGGATAAATCTGTCGAATCTATCGTGAGAAAAAAGTCTGGAAAAGAGAGATAAGACATTGATTTACGCTTCGCTTCTACGCCTCGCACGTTTGAACGGATAAGACTAAAATTTACACGCCGAAGCGTTTGTCTGTCAAGACAATATCGGGAAAAGTAAAAAGTAACAGTAAAAAGTCAAAAGTAGAAAGCCGACGGCAGCAAACATTTTCGTTTGTTGCCGTCGGCTCTTCCAGCTTTTATTTTATTACTTAAATTCTCGAAATCAATTCCGAAACGCTTCGCACGCCGCTCATTTTTTCCATTTCCTCTTTGGCTTGCGCCGAGGTGTTTTGGATTCCGGCGAGCCGCAGACGAAATTCGTCCGGGTTGGTCGAGCCGCGTAAGGCTTCTTCGAGCGTGATGAGTTCGGATTGATATAAATAAAACAACGATTGGTCGAATGTCTGCATTCCGTATTGTGAAGTTCCGGCGGCAATCGCATCGCGTATTTGCCCGGTTTTTTCTTCGTGCAGAATGTAGTCGCGGATAAGCGGCGTGGAAATCATAACTTCGACCGCCGGAACGCGGCTCGTGCCTCTGGCTGACTTCATCAAACGCTGTGACACGACGGCTTTCAGAAGTCCGGCGAGTTGAATGCGGATTGATTTTTGCTGATACGGCGGAAACGCCGTGATAATCCTGGTCAAAGTTTCCGAAGCGTCCAAAGTATGCAAAGTCGAAAGAACCAGATGCCCGGTTTCGGCGGCGAGCAGAGCGGTTTCAATCGTTTCAAGGTCGCGCATTTCGCCGACTAAAATCACGTCCGGGTCCTGACGCAGCGAACCGCGCAGAGCTTCGGCGAACGAGCGCGTGTCAACGTCTACTTCGCGCTGGGTAATATAAGATTTTTTGTCTTTGTGCAGAAATTCAATCGGGTCTTCGATGGTGACGATGTGCGAGTTTCTCGTTTGATTGACGTTATCAATAATTGAAGCGAGTGTGGTTGATTTGCCCGAGCCGGTCGTTCCGGTGACTAAAATCAAGCCGCGATTTTCTTCTGAAATCTTACTTAAAATTGGCGGAAGTCCGAGTTCACTAAAGTTGCGAACGTAATCGGAAATGACGCGGGCGACGATGCCGATGGAATTTCTTTGCTGAAAGATGTTGACGCGAAACCTTCCTAAACCCGCAACTCCGTAACCGATGTCAACTTCGAAAGCCTCTTTGAAATGCAGTTTTTGCCGGTTCGACATCATCGAAAACGCCATCTCCAGCGTTTCGTCCTGTGTCAGACGGTTCACGCCCGATACGGGTCGCAGCTCGCCGTTAACGCGAATGACGGGAAAAGAACCGGCGCGCAGGTGGATGTCGGACGCGCCAAAGCTCATCGCCATTCGCAATAAATCATCAATTCTACTCGGCATATTTTACTATGAAAAAGAAAATTTTCGGTTTTAATCAGGAAAGATATTTAAGTCGGATTTGAAAACGAAGAAATCGTTCTGTTTTTAATTTTAACTTTTATCAAACGGCAGCGTCAACAAAATTTTTTTTGCGCTATTAGACACTTCCCGTTTAGCATCGTAGAATCAAAGTTCCCGAAGATTGGAGCGCAAAAATGAACAGAGCAGGCAGAATCATTTCCGTTAACCCACCATACGCCATTCCGGGCGGCGAGATTATTATTCGTTGCGAAAATTTTGAATTGAACACGATTGAAGGTTACGGTTGTTTTTTCGACGGTAAAGCGGCGCGGCTCATCGGCGCGTCGTCGAATAGAATTTTGGCGATTGTGCCGGACGGTTTCGACACGACGGACGTGGAGATTTACCTCGAAAGCGGCGGCGAACGCAGCGAAACTTTCAATATCGTCGTCGGCAAAAAACTGGCGGGCGATCTGCACATCGTCGCTAATCCGGCGGTTGACCCGAAAAACGATTCGATAATCGTGACGCGCTCCGGTTCGCGCGGACAGCAGCTTCCCGTAACGCTTTTGCGGCTCGAACCCGACGGATATTTAAATGAAATGCCGTCAGAGATTTTGAATCCGACTGGCGCGGCGTTTGATAAAAACGGCGAACTTTTTGTGACGGCGCGGGCGGACGGCGAAGTTTGCCGCATCAGCCGTGAAGATGAAGTTGTGCCATATGCTTCGGATATGGGGATCGCTACGGGAATCGCTTTTAACAAAAAAGGCGAAATGTTCATCGGCGACCGCAGCGGCACGATTTATCTGGTGAACAATTTCGGCGATGCCGAATCATTCGCCACTCTCGAACCATCGGTTTCCGCATATCACCTGGCATTCGGGGCGGACGACAAACTCTATGTTGCCGCGCCCGGGCTTTCCAGCTTCGACGCGATTTACCGCATTGACCGCGAAGGCTTCGATGAAACTTTCTATCGAGGCTTGGGCAGACCGCAGGGCATCGCTTTTGACCGCGACGGCAATCTTTACGTCGCCGCCTGTTTGCAGGGCAGACACGGCGTTGTCAAAATTTCCGGCGACGGCGAACAGGCGGAAATTTTCGTTGCGGGAATGAATCTTGTGGGTTTATGTTTCACCAGACGAGGAGAAATTATTGCGGCAACCAATGAAACAATTTATAGTTTGCCGGTCGGGATTTATGGAACGCTTTTGTCATAAATCTCCCGCGAATAGGGTCAAATTTAGAATTGTTAAATTTAAAAATACCTTTAACGAGCAATTTAGAGAATTTAAAAGAGCGAGAATAAACTTCTCGCTCTTTCTTTATCTATGACGTGAAAACTTAATTCTCATCGGCAATAAAATCAATGTCCGTCAAATCTTCGCTAACGAAGCGCACCTGCGACGGCTGGCTGAATGAATAACGCCGCGCCGAAACTGAAATGACGTAAGTTTCGCCCGCCGCGACATCCCGGAATTGAAACGCGCCGAATTTTCCGGTCAGCTTTGAGCGCGAATTACCGTTTGAATCGGTTAAGGTGACAAAAACATTTCTGATGCCGTCGCCCGATGCCGTCGTGACGCGACCACGGACGGAAACCTGTGCCGCCGTCGGCGCGACAGATTGCGCGATGACGAACGGCGAGAGGCTTGTCGTTTGTGCGGCGACTATACAAGTATGCTCTGCCGCGTTGTAAATATTAACTCCGGTCGTGGCGTTTTCGAGTCGCCGCGCCGCCTGGTTGTAATGCAGCGCGCGCAAACCTGCGCACGTCGTCGCCGACGGAACATTTAGCAAAGTAAAAGTTGTCGTGACGTTGCCGGAATAAACCGCCGATGTGCGGATGTCAAAGGCAGCCGAGGTTTCATCCAGATTGTAACCCGGCGGCAAAACGCCCGCCGAAGCGTTGGCAATCGGCGTTGCCGCCGTATGTCCGGCGCGCGTCAAATTGTCGAAAGTGACGCTGACGTTACTGGCGAGCGTGACGCTGACGGCGGGGCGAATCAGTCCCCAGCTTACTCTGGTGTAGCTGACACCGATTGGCATAATGTTCGTCTGTTGGGTGCCGTCGGCGTTCATCGTAAAAATATAATTCGTCCCGGCGATGGTTCGCTGGAAAATGATTTTGCTGCCGTCGGGCGACCAGTCCGGCGATTGGTCGGTGACTGCCGCGTTGGATAGATTAATCGAATTGCTGCCGTCGCTGTTCATTAACCATAAGTTGTAATTTCCGCTGCGGTTGCTGGTAAAAACGATCTTCGAGCCGTCGGGCGAGTATTTCGGATGAATATTGTCGGATGATCCGCTGGTCAACGGCGTTTTGCCGCTGCCGTCCGAGTTCATCGAGTAAATCTGCCGCCCGGTCGCCGTGTCCTGCTGATAAATTATCTTCGAGCCGTTGGGCGACCAGCTCGGGACTGCGCTGAAACCGTTAGTCAATTGCACCTGTCCGCTGCCGTCTGCATTCATCGTCCAAATTCTGCTGTTGCCGTTGATGCTGCGGGCGAAAACGATTTTGCTCGAATCCGGCGAAAACTCCGGCGAAAAGTCTCCGCCGTAAGTTAAATCGGTGTTGTTCGTCAACTGCACAAAGCCGGTGCCGTCCCTGTTCACCCGATAAAGATTTTGAATATTGACATTGCCGCGATTGCCGGAGAAAACAATTTGACTGCCGTTTGGCGACCAGGACGGCTCAGTGTCGTCGCCCGCGTTGTTCGAGACGTTTTGTTTGTTCGAGCCGTCCGTATTGCTCACAATAATTTCTTTTCCGGTGCCGCCCGCAATCGTGTTCGAGTATGCCAGCCGTTCGTATTGGACGGGCAGCGTGAGCGTCGAATTCGCGCAGACACCCGCGCTGCCGGCAGCGTGCAGGGTTTCCGCTTCCGCCGCCGAAAGAGCGCGATTATAAATTTGCGCCTCGTCAATCCGCCCGGCGAAATGCTGCGCGTTAAGCTGTCTGCCGCCGATGTAAAAATCGTTCAAGCCCGCGTAAAAATCGCCGAGTTCGCCCGTCGCCGCTGCCGAATAAACGATTGCGCCGTCAGCGTAAAGTTTTGCCGCCGCGCCGTCATAAACAAAAGTTAAATGTGTCCATTGATTAAGCGGCGCGACGTATTCGGTGTTCTGCGTCGTCCAGCCGGGTTCTGTGTTGGCAATTGAATAAAAGATTTCACCGTTAGCGGCGCGCCCGATGACGTATTCGCCTTCTTTGCTGATAATCACGCCGCCGCTGCCGAATTGCCCGCTACCCGCGCCGGTCGGATAAATCCACGCGCTCAGCGAAAATTGATTCGACATTCGCAATCCTTCCTCATTAGTTGCCTTAAAATAGTCGTTCACGCCGTCGAATCTAAACGCATTCTCGACTTTGCCGGATGACGTAGTGGTCGCCCCGTTTCGCAAAATCCCGTCGTGTCCGTTGCCCGTCGAATCGGCGGTCGGAGAACTGCCGTCGCCTTTGAACCACGCCCGAAGTTCATTCAAAGGCGGCGCGCAGAGCGGCGTGCCGTTCTGGAAATTGGCGACTTGATGCCACTGCAGGCTCGAAAAAGTTTGATACGCGGGATTAAAATTATAGCCGTTTTTATAAACGCTGACGGTGTAGTTCGCGCCTGCCGGAACGGTGAACGAATAATTACCGTCCGCGCCGGTCGTCACCGTCGCCGTTTGTCCGCCAGCCAAAGTGACCGTCGCGCCCGCCAGATTCGCATCGTCGGCGCGCACATCGCCGCTAATCGTGTAGCCGTTAGTTTGCATCAGCACCGGCGCGGGTGCTGAAAATAAACCGATAAGCAAAACGGCGGACGAGACGAAAAATTCGACTGTGAAACGAGCCTGCGACGCGGGCAAAGAAGCGAAAAATTTTGGCATAATAGTTTTCTCCGAATAAATTTGATTCCGAGCCGTAAACCGGCTCTCTATTTTCTAACGCGCAAAAGCGGGCGAAAAAGTTCGGGGAATCCTCTAACTTTCGGAAAAGACTTTGACCAATAATCTTTATTCTTGATTCAAATTACTCTGGAAATTAACTGAAAACGGAAAGAGTTTTGACACGGCTGATGTCAGAACTCTTTCCGTTTTTAGTCCGCAGACAAATCAAAAGTTAGGGAATGAAAGCATTAGGAACGGGTCTGTCT
>CBDUBY010000189.1:0-7071 GCA_965365505.1 uncultured Pyrinomonadaceae bacterium
ACGCGCATAAACTGAAAGCGTCTTTGCTTTTAACTTTTCATCGTTTCGCCGAAGCGTTGGAATACGGCAAAAAATTACAGCAAGCAAGCCCGCGCGATGCTTTCGTCTACGGCGTGCTGACCGACGCGAACGTCGAACTCGGCAATTACAAGGAAGCCGTCGAAGCCGTGCAGACGATGGTTGACACCAGACCGAATATGGAATCTTATGCCCGCGTCGCCCACGTCCGTTCCCTGCACGGCGACAGCGACGGAGCGATTGAAGCGTATAGCCTCGCCGCCCGCGTCGCTGATCCGGCGGACAAAGAAGCGCAAAGCTGGTGTCTGACTTTTCTCGGTCACGAATACTTCAAAGTCGGACGTTACGAAGAAGCCGAACGACAATACGACGCGGCATTGAAACTACTTCCCGAATATCATTTAGCGTTAGCCGGAAAAGGAAACGCCCGCGCTGCATTCGGCGATTACGAAAACGCCGCGAAGTTTTTAACGCAGACGCAGACGCGCGTTCCGACAACCGAAGTCGTTATCGCGCTCGGCGATGTTTACGCGAAATCCGGCAACGCGGACAAAGCCGCCGAACAATACGAGCTCGCCGAATTTATCGAACAAAAACTCGGCAATCTCGACCAGCGACGGCTCGCGCTTTTGTGGGCTGATCAAGGCATAAAATTAGATGAGGCTTTAGAGATTGCGGCGCGCGAACACCAAACCAGAAAGGATATTTACACTGCTGACATTTACGCCTGGTGTCTCTACAAAAAAGGCGATTTTCCGGCGGCGAAAAAGGCGAGTGCGGAAGCGATGCGGATGAAAACGAAAAACGCGCTGTTTTTCTATCACGCCGGAATGATCGAAAAAGAACTGGGAAACAAAAAGGCGGCGAAGGATTTTCTGCAAAAAAGCTTGCAGACCAATTCGTCGTTCGATTTGATACAGGCTGAAAAGGCAAAGACGGCTTTGCAGGAATTAAACTAAAAATGCGGAGAAACCTTTTTTTATTAGCTATGCTTTTGCTGCTCGCCTGTGCGTTTTCGGCGACGGCGCATCCGCTCGGAAATTTCAGCGTCAATCATTACTCACGCATCGAGATTGAAAAATCGAAAATAAATCTGCGCGCCGTTCTCGATATGGCGGAAATTCCTACATTTCAGGAATCGCAGCAGATTGACTCGGACAAAGACGGCTTGCTTTCCGAAAAGGAATTAAACGATTACGTCGAACGAATATCGCCCGGCTACATTTCGAATCTTCTACTCACAGTTAACGATCAACCAATCGAACTTCGCTCGGTTGAAAAAACAATCAGTTTACCGATGGGTTCGGGCAATTTGCCGACAATTCGCGTCGAATGGGATTTGATTGGAGATTTGCCCGACGCAGAAGGTCAAATCAGCCGCATCAAGTACGAAAACAAAAACAACACCGAGCGCATCGGTTGGAACGAAATCGTCGTCGGGCGCGGCGCGGGCATCAACATTTTCGACAGCACCGCGTTCGGCAGCGGCGCGAGCGAAGAATTAAAATCTTATCCGCAGGAAACATTGTCATCACCCCTGACCGAACGGACGGCTGAATTCTCCTTTACCTCAAATACAATTCCGCCGTCGGCACGTTCGCTGCAAAACCGCGACGGACACACTTCCGCGCCAATCGCCGCCAAAGATAAATTCGCCGAACTGATAAGCGTCCCGGAAATTACGCCGCAGATAATTTTGTTCGGCTTGCTCGTCGCTTTCGGATTGGGCGCGGCGCACGCGCTTTCGCCCGGACACGGCAAAGCGGTCGTCGGCGCGTATCTCGTCGGCTCGAAAGGCACGCCGAAACACGCGCTTTTTTTAGGCGCGACCGTCACCGTGACGCACACGCTCGGCGTTTTCGCGCTCGGCATTGTGATGTATTTCGCGTCAGCCTACATTCTGCCCGAACGCATTATGCCGTATTTGAGTTTCGCGTCGGGTTTGCTGGTTTTATTTATCGGATTGACGTTATTCAAAAATCGTCTGTTTTCGATTTTGGGTTACGAAACCGGCGGACACCATCACGGAGCAGAGGCGCACGACCACGACGATCTGGCGGAAAATTTTACGCACACGCACGGCGGTTCGACGCACACGCACGTTCCGCCGCAAAAAGTTACCTGGGGAAATCTGCTCGCGCTCGGAATTTCCGGCGGACTGCTGCCGTGTCCGTCGGCTCTGGTTTTAATGCTGGCGGCGATCAATATAAACCGCATCGGTTACGGAATTGTTTTGACGCTCGTTTTCAGCCTCGGCTTGGCGGCGACTTTAACGGCGGTCGGACTGGTTTTTCTTTACGGCGGAAGGATTTTTGATAGCCCGACTTTGAGCAACAATCGAATCGTCAAAACCGTTCCCGTGTTCAGCGCATTTGTCATCACCTGTGTCGGCGCGGTTATCTGTTACAATTCTTTGGTATAGGTTTCCAATGTCAGAAATTTTATTATTTTCAACACTGTCGGCGGCGGCGATTTTAGGCGGCGGCTTCGTACTTGGCTTGCGACACGCGACCGATGCCGACCATTTGGCGGCGGTTTCAACCATTGTCAGCGAACGGCGCAGTTTGCTCAGTTCGGCGATCATCGGCGGCATCTGGGGTTTGGGTCATACGATTTCGCTGCTCGCAGCGGGCATGATTGTGCTGCTGCTCGATTTTCAAATCGGTGCGTATGAACGGCTGCTGGAATTTTTCGTCGGCATAATGCTCGTGCTTCTCGGGCTAAATGTTCTGCGAAAAATCGGGCAAGGCGGAACGCTGCATTTTCACGCGCACGAACACGGCGCGCGGCAGCACGTTCACCCGCACTTGCACGAATCGGGCGTTAACGACGAGCCGGACACGCATCACGGATTTTCATTCAGCCCGCGCGCGCTGGTTATCGGGATGATTCACGGTTTGGCGGGCAGCGCGGCGTTGATGCTGGCGATTATTCCGACGATTGATTCGCGCTCGCTCGGACTGCTTTATCTCGCTATTTTCGGCATCGGCTCAATCGGCGGAATGATGCTGATGAGCTTTCTCGTCGGCTTGCCGTTTCATTTCACGGCTCTGCGGTTCAATCGTTTTAATTTGATTTTGCAGTCAATCGCCGGTTTGATAAGCGTCGGACTCGGGATTTTCATTATTTACGAAAAGGCATTTATCGAAGGTTTGTTTAGTTAAATTATCGCTCCAATTTTTCTCTTTCTTCAGCGGTCATAGACCGCTGATTTTTTTGATATGATGAATTGAAATGATTAACTTTGACGCGAACATTTGCACCGATTACGAAGCGGCGACGAAACGCGAATGGCTGGAAACGAACGGCATCGGCGGTTTCGCTTCGTCAACCGTTTCGGGCGCGAATACGAGGCGTTATCACGGATTGCTGACCGCCGCGACTCGTCCGCCGCTCGGTCGCGTGACGATGCTATCCAAGTTCGAGGAAACGCTTTTTATCGGGGACGCTCGTTACGAACTCTCGACCAATCAATTTCCCGGCGCGATTTACCCGGAAGGCTATAAATTTTTGAAGAATTTTCGCCTCGCCCCATTTCCCGTTTGGACTTTCGAGATTGACGGTATCGAAATCGAAAAAAAGCTTTTTATGGTTCACGGCTCAAACAGAGTGGTTTGCCAATGGAGAGAAAATCAAAGACCAAAAACCGAAGACCAAAGACCAAACATCAAACTTGAACTCAAGCCGTTGCTTTCCTTTTCCGATTATCATCATTTGCAGCACGAAAATTCTGAATTTGATTTGCTTTATGAAACGTCGGCGAATCTCGCGGCGACAAAGCCTTATCAGGATTTGCCGCCGCTTTATTTCTCGCATAACGCTCAAGCGGTTGAGAACACGAATTTATGGTATCGAAATTTTGAATATGCGATTGAGCGCGAACGCGGCTTTGATTTCACGGAAGATTTATTTCAGCCGTTCGCTCTGCGCTTTGATTTGTCTGAAACCGCAATCGTCATCGTTTCGACCGACGCGCAGAATTATGCCGACGCAGAAAATTTTGAGCGGCAGGAAATCGAGCGGCGCGAAAGTTTAATCGAACAAGCCGGAGCGACGGATGATTTTACAAAACAACTCGTTTTAGCCGCCGACCAATTCATCGTTTCGCGCGGCGCGGGCAAAACGATTATCGCCGGTTATCCGTGGTTTTCCGATTGGGGACGCGACACGATGATTGCGCTGAACGGCTTGACGCTGGCGACGAACCGCAGTGAAATTGCGCACAGCATTTTGCTCGAATTCTCCAAGCACATCTCGCAAGGAATGTTGCCGAATCGTTTTCCCGACGCGGGCGAAGTTCCCGAATATAACACGGTTGACGCGACACTCTGGTATTTCGAAGCCGTTCGCGCATATGCCGAAAAAACCGACGATTGCGAATTCGTCCGCGCGAATCTTTATGAGAAACTCGCCGACATTATCAGTTGGCATTTGAAAGGCACGCGCTACAAAATCAAAGCGGACGACGCGGACAATTTGCTTTACGCCGGAACGTCCGGTGTGCAGCTGACGTGGATGGACGCGAAAATCGGCGATTTGGTGGTCACGCCGCGCGCGGGAAAAGCCGTTGAGATTCAGGCTCTCTGGTATAACGCGCTGCGCGTGATGGCGGATTTTGCCGAACGATTCGGCGACGCGGAAGCCGCGAAAAATTATTCTGATTTAGCCGAAAAAACGCAGGCGAGTTTTAATCGAATTTTCTGGAACAATGCGACAGATTGTTTGTTTGATGTGATTGACGGCGACGTGAAAGACGGCGCGGTTCGACCGAATCAGATTTTCGCCGTTTCATTGCCGCACGCGATTTTGACTGACGCGGAAATGGCGCGAAAAGTCGTCGAGAAAGTTGAAACGGAACTTCTCACCCCGTTCGGTTTGCGCTCGCTGTCGCCGAACGATAAGGATTATCACCCGATTTACATCGGTTCGCCGTTTGAGCGCGACACGGCTTATCATCAGGGAACAGTTTGGGCGTGGCTCATAGGCGGCTTCGTTGATGCTTACCGAAAAAATTTTCCCGAAAACGAAGCGCGCGTTGAGGAAATTTTGAACGGCTTCAAAGGTCACTTGAACGAAGCCGTCGGCGGTCAAATCTCGGAAATTTTCGATGCCGACGCGCCGCACATTCCGCGCGGCTGTCCGGCGCAGGCGTGGAGCGTGGCGGAAGCTCTGCGCGTTAAGAGAAAGTCGTCAAAATAAGGATTTCCCTTTATAAACTTTCCGCGAGTCGTTCGATGTCTTCTTGATTATTGAAAAAATGCGGCGCGATGCGCACGCGGCTGCCGCGCGGCGACACGATTATATTTTCGCTTTCGAGCCGTTTGGCGATGTCAACTGAAGTCAAATCGCCAGTCGGTTCGAGGCAAACTATTTGCGATTTTTCGCCTTTGGCGCGGGAGCTGACGATTTCATAATTTTTGCCCGCCAGCAGTTCACACAAATAATCGGTTAATTCTTCTAAATAATTTTCGATTCGTTCCGCGCCAGTTTCAAAAAGCAGCTTCGCGCTTCGTTCCAACCCGTAGAAAAGCGAAGCCGCGCCGGTTCCTGATTCCCAGGCGAGCGCGTTTGGTCGAAAAGGCTGTTCGCGGTCTTCGAAATTCCAGCCGTCTTCGACGCTAATCCAACCAACGAGCGTCGGCTCGATTCGCGCGCGGGCGCGGTCGCTCAGATATAAAATCCCGCAGCCCTCGGGCGAGCAGAGCCATTTGTGCGACGCGCCAGCCGCCACGTCAACAAACTGCGCTTCCAAATCAAACGGCATAGTTCCAAGTGCCTGAATAATATCAACGACAAAAAGCGCGTCAACTTTTCTCGCTTCGCGCCCGATACGTTCCAAATCGGCGCGAAAACCCGACGCGAACTGCACCGCGCTGATGGCGACAACTTTGGTATTCGCGTCAATCAGCGAAATGAATTCGTCGGTTTCAATCCGCCCGTTTCTTTCGGGACACAACCGAACCTCCGCGCCGAAAACGTCGCGGATTCTGCGCCAGCAGTAAAAATTAGCGGGAAATTCTTTAGCAAAACTAACGATGTTATCGCCCGTGTTCCATTTCAAACCGTTGGCGACCGAAGCTAAACCGTCGCTTGTGTTACGCGTGAACGCGATTTGTTCAGGTCGGACTTTGAGCATCGCGGCGATAATTTCACGCGCCCGGCTTTTCGTCGCTACCCAATCGGTAAAATTCGCCGAGCCGTTTTCGCTCGCGTCGCGCAGTTGTTGATAAACCGCTTCGACGGCGGTTCTCAGCACGGGCGCGACCGCCGCGCTGTTCAGGTAGGCGTATTTTCGTGTTGCGGGGAAAAGCTCGCGGATTTCTGGATTCATATTATTATTTTGACAATTTCGATAAAAAGCCGATAATTTTCTAATGGCGGCGGAAGAAAGCCGCCAAACTAAACGCTCACAAACGCATCGAAACGGTTAAATTATGTTCGATTTTCAGAAAAAAAACCAACTCGACTTCGGCACGCATTCGCCGGCGGACGACCGCGACATCGAAGTTTATCAAGTCAGGCGCGAATCGCGTCAAGGACTCTGGTCGGAGAGTTTGAAGCTGCTGCGCGACATCATTTTAATCATCGCCGTTTTTGTTCTGCTCGGCGTTTTCGTCGCCCAGCCGGTCGTTGTCGAAGGAACTTCGATGCTGCCCGAACTGCACGACGGCGAGCGGCTTCTGGTCAATAAATTAGTTTATTACAAATTCAAAAGCGTCAGTTGGGGACACATCGAGCGCGGCGACATCGTGGTTTTCTGGTATCCGAAAGAGCCGGACAAATCTTATGTCAAAAGGGTCATCGGTTTGCCCGGCGAAACGGTCGAAGTGCGCGAAGGCAAAGTTTTCATTAACGGCAAAGAGCTTGACGAGAAATACCTCGATTCGGAACACAACCAATCGCTGCCGAGCTTTCAGCCGAAGCGTGTGGACGAACATTTTTATTTCGTAATGGGCGATAACCGCGACAATTCTTCGGACTCGCGCTATTGGGGCTTGGTGCCGGAAAAATACATCTACGGCAAAGCGTTTTTTCGCTACTGGAATCCGTCGA
>CBDUBY010000190.1:0-7060 GCA_965365505.1 uncultured Pyrinomonadaceae bacterium
TTGAACGCTGTCGCGTTCATTGCCGTCAAGATGACGGCGTTCCATTTGCTCGATTATTATCCCGAACTCACGTTACGGTAATATGAAGACGCCTTTCACAGTTGTAATTTAAAGGAAAAAAGGACGGACAAAATTGCAATTGCTTATTTTGTCCGTCCTTTTTCCGTGAATAATTAAAAGCTATTCGGTAAATTCAAGTTCGAGATTTTCCTCACAAAAGTCGAATTTAACCGGCTTGGACTCCGAATCGTCGGCGTAGACGGCTTTGAAATACTGTACGCAGCCTTCATCGTCAGTTGATTTATCCCAAACCAGCGTCATTGATTTGCCGGAGGCAATGCCTTTGCCAATGTCAAAATAGCCCCATTTTTTCGCTCCCGGTTCGGCAACCAGAAGTTTCTTGATAGTCGTGTCGGTTCGGTTGTAAACCTTAAACGAATATTCGCTGTCCTGGGCATAACCGGCGGTAAAGCTCATTAAAACAAAGGCAATTGTCAGAACACTCATTCTCACAAATTTGCTTCCTAACTTCATATTATTTTTCTTCATTGTATTTATTAGTTGAACTGTGTTTTTTATTTTTCAACGCTGATTGCGTTAGTTGGATTATACAGACAAAAAATAAGTTACACAATAAAAATCTCTTTGCGGGTCGCCAACCATTTTGCTGTTCGATTATTGCTTTTGTGCGCGGGAGATTATAAATTAAAAAAGTATAAAGTATTGACAGGAGAAACCTTTTATGGCGAAAGATACGATAAATGTTAACGGCGAAGAAACGGTTGTGCGCGAGGATACTGCGAAATCCTATCGCGGCGTAATTTGGGCTTTATTGAGCGTCGGCGCTTTTGTAATTATCGGCGCGATTTTGTTTTTCGTTTTCTTCGGCGGCTCGCTCGGCGGCAACGATTTGCAAAGCCCGGCGGAAATCGAGCAGAAGCGGCAATCCGGCGCGAACAGATAAAAGGCAAAAGGCAAAAGACAAAAGGCAAAAGTTCGGAATACAATTTCGGCTTTTGCTTTTTTGTTTTTGTTACAATTTTAAGTATGTTGATTTTGGGAATCGAAAGTTCGTGCGATGAGACGGCGGCGGCGGTTGTGCGCGACGGACGCGAGATTTTATCGTCGGTCATTTCTTCGCAGATTGAATTGCATAAACCGTTCGGCGGCGTCGTGCCGGAACTGGCGGCGCGGGAACACTTGGAAAAAATTGACCCGATTGTTGACGAAGCATTGGCGCGAGCCGAAATTACGCTCGAAGAAATTGACGCGGTTGCCGTGACGCAAGGTCCCGGACTGATCGGTTCTTTGCTCGTCGGCGTGTGTTATGCAAAGGCTTTGGCGTTCGGTCTTGATGTTCCTTTTATCGGTGTCAATCACATCGAAGGTCACGTTTTTTCGGTTGCGTTTGAAAATCCGTCGGTTGAATATCCGGCTTTTGCACTGATTGTTTCGGGCGGTCATACGAATTTGTTTTATATTCCCGAAGCCGGAAAATATAAAGTCATCTCACGAACGCGCGACGACGCGGCGGGCGAAGCGTTTGATAAAGTGGCGAAAATGCTCGGTCTGGAATATCCGGGCGGACCTGTAATTGAAAAATTGGCGAAAGAAGGCAATGCAAGAAAAATCAAATTTCCCATCGCCAAAATCTCCGACGGACGACCGGACTTCAGCTTTAGCGGATTGAAAACCGCCGTTTCGCGGTATTTGCGCGAAAACGAAATCGAAAAACCGGCGGCGGGCGAATCGCCGACGCAGGAAATCAAAGACATCGCGGCGAGCTTTCAGGCGACGGTCATCAAATCGCTCGTCGGCACGATGGAAAAATTGGCGATTGAATTCGAGCCGAAAACCATCATCGTCGCGGGCGGCGTAGCTTGCAATAACGCTCTGCGCGAAGCGTCCGAAGCGGTCGGCGCACGATTAAATACGCCCGTTTATTTTCCGTCGAAACATCTTTCGACCGACAACGCGGCGATGATTGCGGCTGCCGGATATTTTCACCTGAACCGCGGCGAACGTTCCGATTTGCGAATGACGGCTGACGTTTCGCTGCGTCTGCAAAACTTTGAAAACGAAGATGCGGAACTTAAACGAAAAAAGGTTCGCTATCGTCTATAAAAAGATAAAACAGACGCGGGATTAAGGAAGTTAATTCAGAATCGCGCTAAGTTGTGAAAAGTTATTGCGGCTGTTAAAAAGCGTTTCGGAATTTGCTTGTTTTTATTCGCGCCAAGTTTTACTATTGCTTTACACACCGACTCTTCCGAAGTTATAAGGAAACGACGAAAATTTTACGGACTGCGCGGTTCGCCGCTCAATCTGAAAATGCGAAAAAACTCGGACGGGCGAAGCAGCCGGTCGAAAATAAAATTTATTGGGGGATTTTTAATGCGATATTTCAGATACACACTAAGTTCTTTAATCGGTTTTCTATTATTGTGTGCAGCGGTTTCAGCGCAAACCGCCCCGCCGACGGTTCGGCTTCAGCCGTATATCACCGGCTTGAGTTCGCCGGTGTTTGTTACGAATGCGAAGGACGGCTCACGCCGAATGTTCATCGTTCAGCAGGGCGGAATTATTAAAGTCGTGCAGCCCGGTTCGACTACGGCGACCGATTTTATGAATATCACCACGCGCGTCCTTTCGGGCGGCGAGCGCGGTTTGCTCGGTTTGGCGTTTCATCCGCAGTTTGCGATGAACGGATATTTTTTCGTCAATTACACGCGTCAAACCGACGGCGCGACCATCGTCGCGCGTTATAAAACAACCGACTCGACCAATCAGCTTGGCGACCCGAATTCGGAGAGAATTCTTTTGACGATTCCGCAGCCATTCTCTAACCACAATGGCGGAATGATCGAGTTTCGCACCGATAACGGCGTGCATAATCTTTATATCGGAATGGGCGACGGCGGCTCGGGCAACGATCCGGGCAATCGCGCGCAAAACATCAACGAACTTTTAGGAAAATTCCTGCGCATTACGCCCGATGTCTCCGGTTTGACGACCACTCCGGCTTACACGATTCCGAGCGATAACCCGTATGCGGGCGCGACCGCCGGCGCCGACGAAATTTACGCTATCGGTGTCAGAAATCCGTTTCGCTGGTCTTTTGATAGAGGCGGCACGCGCCAACTTTGGGCGGGCGATGTCGGTCAGAGCGCGCGCGAAGAAGTTGACATCATCACCTTGGGCGGGAATTTCGGTTGGCGAATTTTGGAAGGCACGATTTGTACTCCGGGCGTGAACCCGAGCTGCACGCCGCCTGGCGGATACATCGCGCCGGTCTTTGATTATGATCGTTCGGGCGGACGCTGTTCGATAACGGGCGGCTACGTTTATCGCGGCACGCGCGGCACTTTGCCGAACGGAGCATATACCTACGGTGATTACTGCACAGGTCAGATTTACATCTGGCAGAATAACCAACAAATTCAAATCGCCGACATCGCCAATAGTAATTTATCTTCGTTCGGCGAGGACGAAGACGGCGAATTATACGTCTGCTTTTTGGGGCAAGGATTAGTGCAAAAACTCGTCGCGCCGGAGGCAAATGCCAATTTCGACGACGACTTCCGCACGGATTTATCGGTTTTCCGACCGTCAACCGGCGTTTGGTATAGTTTGAATAGTTCCAACAATCAGGTTCGCGCCACACAGTTCGGACAAAGCGGCGACGCGCTCGCGCCCGCAGACTACGACGGCGACAACCGCACCGATATAGCGGTATTTCGCCCGTCGAACGGAACCTGGTATGGCATCAACAGCAGCAATAACACCTTTTTCAGCATTCAATTCGGTCAGTCGAACGATGTTCCGGTGGCAGGCGATTATGATGGCGACGGACGCGCCGACATCGCCGTCTGGCGGGCATCGAACGGCGTTTGGTATCGCATCAACAGCAGTAATGGGGCTTTTGTCGGAACAGCTTGGGGACAAATCGGCGATTTGCCCGCGCCGGGCGATTATGACGGCGACGGAAAAACCGATCTTAATGTTTTCCGGTTGTCGAACGGAACTTGGTACCGAATCAACAGCACCAACGGAGTGTTAAGCGGCGTTCAATTCGGCTCCGGCGACGATTTCCCGACGCCCGGCGATTTCGACGGCGACGGACGAAGTGACCAAGCGGTTTTCCGTCCTGATACGGGAGTTTGGTATATTCTCCGCAGCGGCAGCGGCACAGTTCAATCTACTACGTTCGGAGCAACCAACGATTCGCCGGCGGTTGGCGATTACGACGGCGACGGCAGAGACGACATCGGCGTTTTCCGTCGCTCGAACGGAACCTGGTATTACATCAACAGCGGCACGAGCGCGGTCAGCGGCGTAACTTTCGGCGCGGTCGGCGATATACCCGTTCCGACATTTGACACACCGTAAAACGCCGGGCGAAAACGAACAACTGAAAGAGATGAAGGCTTGAAAATCCTTCATCTCTTTTTTTGTATTCAAAGCATCTAAACATCTGCTAAAATCCGATCCGTGAGGAAAATCAAAATGCCGCTTTCAAAAAAACTCGTTCGCTTTTTTCCGCTGTTTATTCTGCTTTCGGCAATTGCCTGTCAGTCGAATTTTCAATCAACCGCGCAGACAAAACAGTCAATTCCTTCGACCGCCGCAGAAAAACCGACGCTCGCCGAAATCACTTCTGCCGAAATAAAAAAAATATTGGAAAGCGCGGTCGAACAAACGCGCATTACGAAAACTTACGATCCGGCATACATCATTCTCGCGTATCCGATGGGCGATGTGCCGCCGGAAAGAGGCGTTTGCACCGATGTCGTGATTCGTGCGTTTCGCAAGGCGGGAGTTGATTTGCAAAAAGCGGTTCACGAAGATATGGCAAGCAATTTCGCCGTCTATCCGCAAAAATGGAGTTTGAAAAAGCCCGACACGAACATTGACCATCGCCGTGTGCCGAATCTTCAAACCTTTTTCACCCGAAGCGGAAAATCGCTGGCGATAACCGACAAAGCGGATAATTATAAACCCGGCGATGTCGTCGCGTGGGATTTAAACGGCAAGGGAATGACGCACATCGGACTGGTTTCAAATTTCTATAATGAAAAGGCGAAACGCTATTTGATTATTCACAACATCGGCAACGGCGCGAAAGCGGAAGATGTAATTTTCGATTGGAAAATCATCGGACATTACCGTTATTTTTAATTGCGGTTTGAGGTAAGGGCGAATTAAATTCGTCTATTATTCTTGTGCAATTTCGGCTTTTCCTCTTTTACTGCGACAAAATTCGCCGACCAGTTCGGCGAATTTTTCCGGCTTTTCTTCCTGCGGCAAATGCCCGCAGTCTTTCAGCACGACAAGGCGCGAGTTGAGAATCGAATCGTAAAGACATTGACCGTTATGCACGGGAATTACCGTGTCGTCTTCCCCCCAGATTAAAAGCGTCGGCTGATTGATAAGGTGCGCGTCCTCTTGAATCCGGTTCGCATTCCAGTTTCGCGCCGCCGTCAAAACCGAGTGATGGGCGTCTTTCGCTTTGAGCGGTCGAATAACCGATTCGACGCGCTCAGTCGTTACCAAATGTTGATTTGAAGGCGCAAACGTTTCTTTCATTCTGGCTTTCGAAAGCAATTTCGAGTCGAGCATAAATGGCGTAAGAAGCTCGCCGACCAGCGGAATCACTGCCAGTTTCAAAACCGGATTGTCGAGCGCTTCGTCGTTGCAAACCGCGCCGACCAGAATCAATCTTTCAACTCGTTCGGCATAATCGAGTGCGAGCGTCGAGGCGACCGCGCCGCCGTAAGAGCTGCCGACGATCGTCGCCTTCCCGATTCCGAGACGATTCATAAAGCGCTCAATCATTCGGGCTTGCGACGCAATCGTATAATCAAATGCGGCGGGCTTGTCGGAATATCCAAACCCGAGCAAATCAACGGCGACGACATGAAAATTTTCACCGGCAAGCAGCGGCGCGACCGTTCTCCAAACATACGTCGAAGCCGTGTAGCCGTGAATCAAAAGCAGCGTCGGATGCGACGCTTCGCCGAATTCCTGAAAGTGAATCGTCGCGCCGTCAACTTCCGTAAAGTGCGAATTCGCCGCGTGATGAACTTCGCTTGTCCATTCAACGCCACGCGCCCGCGTCAACATCTTCCACGCCACCGCCGCGCCGATTGCGCCGCCGATGCCCAATGCCAGATTTCTCTTTTTCATAAACTGATTTTACATTAAAACGAGTTTCGGTTGAATAGATTTTTCCTCCGTTTTGTAAAAGCCAATCGCCAACAAATTTTCAGCCGCATCAATGATCCGCACCGATTGATTGTCGGCAAAATCATCTGTTTCGATTCGTAATTTTTTACCGTGGCGCGTGTCTTCGATTTGCTTTTCGGATAAAACAATCGGCGGCAGATGCGCGACGCCGTTGTTCATAGAAATTAGATAATCGCCGACCTTTTCTGCCGCGACAATCGTTTCCAATTCTTCGATCGTCACGGCTTTTGATAAATCGAATTTGCCCGCTCCGGTTCTTCGCAACTCCGCGAGATGTGCGCCGACACCGATTTTTCTGCCGATGTCTTCCGCCAAAGTTCTGATATAAGTTCCGGCAGAACAAACGATGCGAAGCGCGTGGTCTTTGGTTTTCGGTCTTCGGTCTTCGGTTTCACTTTGGTTTTGCGTTTTCTGCGGCTCAATCAATTCTAATTCATATATCGTAATGTTCACGGGTTTGCGTTCAATCTCAACGCCTTTCCGCGCCAAATCGTAAAGTTTTTTCCCGTCAACTTTTTTCGCCGAATACATCGGCGGCGTTTGGTGAATCTCGCCGCGAAAATCTTTTAGAACCGTTTCAAGTTTTTCAACGGAAACCGTTTCCACATCTCCTCGTTCCCCCGTTTCCTCGTCCTTCGGTTTTCCCGTCCGGTCGCCCGTGTCGGTTTCAAATCCGAAGCGCACAATCGCTTCATATTCCTTCGCGTCTTTGTCCAAAAACTGCGCGAGCCTGGTGGCTTTGCCGACGAGCATCACCAGAACGCCGGTCGCAAACGGGTCGAGCGTTCCCGTGTGTCCGATGCGTTTTGTTTTC
>CBDUBY010000191.1:0-7048 GCA_965365505.1 uncultured Pyrinomonadaceae bacterium
CGAGTCTTATCGGTCTACCGAATTCATTCGAGATGCAGCACATTTTAATGAACGCAATGAGCAATAAAAACGTAGATAAGAAATAATGGATAGAAAAAACGCGAGTTAGCACGAACAACGACGGACGCTTTCGAGTGTCCGTCGTTGTTCGTCGTGTTATGTGAGCAAATTTATCGTAAAGCGGCGATAAATTTACGATTGTTATATTTTGTGACTTATTGAAATGTGTAATAATTCGGTATAAGAAAACCTATATTCGATTCAATGTAAGGTGTAATTGCGTAAGATGTCTGATTACGAAGCAGTTCATACAATTACTGATTGGTACGACGGCGCAAGAAAAGGTGTCGCAAACGTGAACGGCAAGCCGCATTATTACGAAAATCATTGGAACGAAGGCGAACAGTATTGGAGCGAAATTTATCTTTTGCAACCGCTTGACGCTGGAACTTTCGCGCTCGCCATCGAAGATTGGGAAATTTGGCTTCGTTGGGAACGCGCTTTCAAGGAAGGCAAAACAACTCAAGACACGCATCCGACTTTGCCTGAAGATAGAAAACGGCATAATGAACTTGAAAAGATTTTGGTTGGACGATTGGTTGTTTCTCTCGAAACGAGTTCTAAGGCAACGGCAGAATTTATTTATGGACAACCGACAAAAGTTAAATGGTGCGTAGCTGAGGACTCAATATAAGCCTGAAATTTACCAAAAATGATAACCGTATGGTGATAGCAGTATGACGAGTGTTATTGAACTTGACCAACTGAGCGTGACGTTTGGCAAGCGTCCGATTCTGAAATCTCTGAGCGGCTCGCTTAGCGGGCGCGCTATCGGTTTGCTCGGACCGAACGGCGCAGGGAAAACTACGCTCATCCACACTTTGCTCGGCTTTCACCCGCCGACTTCCGGTACGGCGCGCATCTTCGGGCAGGATATTACGGCGGACGCCAGGCGATTGCGGGCGACGGTCGGTTATATGCCGGAGAGCGATTCGTTTATTGCCAAAATGTCGTGTGTCCATTTCGTGCGTCTGATGGCGGAATTGTCCGGCATTCCCGCCGGTCACGCGCTCGAACGCGCGCACGAAGCGCTGTTTTACGTCGGTTTGGGCGAAGCGCGTTATCGTCCGGTTGACAGCTATTCGCTCGGGATGAAACAGCTTGCCAAGCTCGCGCAGGCGATAGTTCACGGACCTAAATTGATAATTTTAGATGAGCCGACGAACGGTTTCGACCCGCCGACGCGCAGCCGTATGATTTCGCTGATTCGACAGATTCGCGACGGCGGGAAGGCGCGCATACTCTTGTCGTCGCATCTTTTGCGCGACGTGGAAGAATGCTGCGACGAGATTCTCGTCTTGAAGGACGGACGCATCGCCGCCAACTGTAATTTGGAAGAGGAGCGCAAGGCGAACCGTAAATTTATCGAGCTTGAAACGCGCGGCGGGAGTCGCACGGCATTTGTCGAAGCTGTTAGTAATTTAGGATGCGAATATGCTTTGTCAGGCGAGCGGCGGATGAAATTGATTATGAATGAAACGGTCGAAATCGGCGATTTGTATCGCCTCGCGCATCAACACGATGTGCAGATTCGCCGCTTAAATTTCAAGCGCGATTCGCTCGAAGACATTTTCCTGAAGGCGATGGAAAATAGCAATCCAAGCGATTGATTTATAGAAGACGATCTGACTGAAAGGGAAGCAGCCGAAGTGACTGTCAATGAAAGGCTTTATCTTACTGGGTTAAATGATGAATTCGATAAAGCCCTTGAACAAAAAGACAAACCAAGCTGAAAACAACTTAAAAAGTGTATTTTAACTCTGATACGGCTCAAGAAAAAGTTGACGAATTAGTAAAGTGAAACTCAGCGAAACATTATCAAGAAACTGCCTGCGTGATCGGCTTCGAAAAACGCGCGGGCGAAAAGGAACATAAGCGATGGCAGTTTATGAACATTTATACGGCTCGTATGAAGGCGAGTCGCATTCCAAGTGGTCGCGCTTTCTGGTGATTCCGCGATACGCTCTGCGCGACGTTTTCAAGTCGAAGCTGTTTACGACGATCTTCATCCTGTGTTTTATCTACCCGCTCGTTGCGGCTATTCTGGTTTATCTGCATCATAACGCTAACGCGCTCGCGCTTTTACAAATAAATGTGCGCGAGCTTTTGCCGATTGACCGTTCCTTTTTTCTGACTTTTCTGCAGATTCAATGCGGGTTCGCTTTTATTCTGACCGTTCTGGTCGCGCCGCCGCTCATCTCGCGCGATTTGTCGAACAATGCTCTGCCGCTTTATCTGTGCCGTCCGCTTTCGCGCGCCGAATATGTGCTTGGCAAAATGGCTGTCGTCGCGTTTTTGCTGTCGCTGGTGACGTGGATTCCGGGTTTGATAATTTTCTTTTTTCAAGCGTCTCTCGCCGGCATCACCTGGTTGTGGGAAAATCTGTGGATGATTCAGGCGATTTTTTCAGGAAGTATAATCTGGATTATATTGTTGTCATTACTGGCGCTTGCCGTTTCGTCGCTCGTCAAATGGCGCGTAGTGGCGAGCGGCGCTCTGGTCGGATTGTTCTTTGTGCCAAGCGCGTTTGGTTCGATTATTAATGAGCTTTTCCTAACACGAGCGGGACATTTGATAAGTTTGTGGGCAACGATGGACAGTATTTGGCGCGGACTTTTCGGGATTTTCGTGAGACAGACCGGAAGTATTCGCGGAAAAGTCACCAACCACCCGATTTACGGTGAACAGTTTTTTGACATCGCACTGTTAGAGCCGCCGTTGTGGGTTTCGTGGCTGGTCATCGCGCTAATCTGCGCCGTTTGCGTTTGGCTGCTCTCGCGCAAAGTTCGCGCTTACGAGGTGATTAAATGACCCCGACGACATCAACGACAACCGAATCGCGCCCAATGCCAAAAGTATCAAGCGCGTCCGCCGCGCCGATATCTTCCGATAAAAAGATTGTGTTTGAAGACGTGTCGAAATTCTACGGAGAAATACTTGGCGTCAATCGAGTCAATTTGCAAATCGCGCCGGGCATTACGAGTCTTGTCGGACCGAACGGTTCGGGCAAAACTACTTTAATGAATTTAATGACCGGGTTGCTCAAACCGACGCAGGGGCGCATCAGCGTCCTCGGCACATCGCCCGAAGCTCCTGAGGAGATCTTCCAAAAACTCGGCTACTGTTCACAGTTCGATTCGTTTCCGCGCGGCGCGACCGCTCGCGGCTTTATCGAATTTTACCTGCGCGTTCACGGCTACACGAAACAGAAAACCGCAGAATTAACGCAAGCCGCGCTCGAACGCGTATCACTCGTGGAAGCGGCTGACCGCAAAGTTTCGGCGTTTAGTAAAGGAATGCGCCAGCGCGTTCGGCTCGCGCAGTCTATCGCCCATAATCCCTCGGTGCTTGTATTAGATGAACCTTTGAACGGGCTTGACCCGATGGCGCGCGCCGAAATAATTCGCCTCTTTCGCCAACTTGCGGATGCCGGAATGTATCTCATCATTTCAAGCCATATCCTGCACGAAGTAGATATGATGTCCGACAGCGTTGTGCTTCTTCATAACGGTTATGTCGTAGCGGAAGGCGAAGTTCACGGCGTGCGCGATGAAATCGAAGAACATCCGATTCAGATTCTGATTCGCTGTGACCGACCGCAAACATTAGCCGCGCGTCTTTTTGAACACGAATCAGTCGTCGAAGCGCGCATCCACAATGACCGACAGGGCTTGTTTGTAAAAACGCGCCGACCGGATGATTTTTATCTGTTGCTTAATAAAGTTATTACAGAGGAGAATCTGCAGGTCGAATCGGTTGCACCGGTTGACGATGATCTGAACGCCGTCTATCAATACTTAATCACAGCCGACGGAGGACAAACTTGATGAGTTCAACCACAGAAATCACGGAACAAACCGCCGTAGCGAATGTGAACGAGCCGAATTTGAGCAGCAAAGCGCGCGCGACTTCCTGGTCGCTGTGGACGCGGCAAACTGTCGCGATTCTCAGTCTTGAAATCAGGAAAAACTTTTTAAGCCGTCGCGCTTTTCTGCTTTATCTGATCGCAGGATTACCGCTCGTCCTGCTGTCGGCGCTCGCGCTTTTTCCGCCGCCGAGCGACGAGCTGACAAACTTCGGCGAATTAAGCCAAGTCTATGCGGCAATATATGGCGGACTGATCCTTCGCACGCTGGTCTTTTTCGGTTGCGCGTGGGTTTTTATGAACCTTTTTCGCGGCGAGGTGGTTGACAGAAGTTTGCACTACTACTTTCTCGCGCCCGTCCGTCGTGAAGTGCTTGTCATCGGAAAATACCTGTCTGGACTTATCGCGACTATCGTTTTGTTCAGCATCACGACCGTTGGCTCGATGTTGATTTTCTACTTTTGGCGTTTTCCGTCAGAATCCGCACGCTACTTTTTTGACGGCGCGGGCTTAACTCAGATGCTCGGCTATCTCGGAGTCACAATTCTTGCGTGCATCGGATACGGCGCGGTCTTTCTGCTCGTCGGATTGCGTTTCCGCAACCCGATTATTCCCGGTCTTTTACTCTATGGTTGGGAATGGCTCAACTTTCTGCTGCCGCCGTTTTTGAAAAAGATAAGCGTAATTCATTACCTGCAATCGCTCGTGCCGGTGCCAATGTCCGAAGGTCCGTTCGCTGTTCTCGTCGAACCGACGCCCGCGTGGATTTCCGTGCCAAGTCTTCTTCTGTTTACGGGCATTGTGCTCTTTCTCGCAAGCCGTCATATATGCCGAATGGAGGTTAGCTATGCAGGCGACTAACCGGCAGAATATGCATACGGAAAAATATTTACCGCTAACTATGCGACTGATTCGAAAATTTCGGAATGCACCATATTCGACTTTCATGCTTTCATCATTTTTAGGATTAGCCTTGCTGCTCGCCAGTTCCTTCGGCTGTGCGCCGTCTCAACAGAATTCGTCTGATTCCGGGTCGAATGATATTCCCGAACTTACCGAAGAAATAATTCGCGAGCGAATCAATTACGCTTACCTCAGAAAAGTGCCCGAAGAGAACGGCGCCGCCGAGCCGATAAGCTGGAGATTCGATATAGATGAGCCGAAAGAGATCGTCGTCGTCGAGAAAAAGATGGAAGGCACGCGCGCTACTGTCGTTCTGGACATCAAAACAAGGTCGGCTCCAGATATGCGCAACCCGCGCTCCCTCGCCGGACAAATTCGCACAATGTGGGAGCTAAAAACAGGCTGGGCGCTGCGAAAATGGGAGATTGTGGAAGCTGAGAATATCTCGATGAAGTATATAAATATTCCTAAGCCGCCCGCGCAAAACTCCAACCGGTGATTACTTAAAAGTTCGACAGAGATTATATTACGATAAATGTAAGATAGAACTCATGAATTATGGATTACAAAAATAGTTTTGATGCAAAAATGTTTTTCGCATACATTTCGCACACAAAATCAAAAAGTCACCTCTCAAGATGACTCTAAGTTATTAATTCTATTGGAGGCGGCGATCGGAATCGAACCGATGAATAAAGCTTTTGCAGAGCGTGCCGCCGCGCCTCGAAAATCGCTATTAATCAATAAAAATGGGGCTTTCAGCGCATAGCGTCGTTTGTCGAAGAGGCTTAAAATCGACAAAAATAGCCGTATTTTTAAGAATAAACACGAAAATAAACACGAAATTCTTCTAATGCGACCAATCAGCTTCATCTCATTATTTACCTGCCTGACAAATATCAACTATTCTGCTTCGTAATTATATTTGATAAACTGTGATCAGCAAAATCAAAGCGTATAAACTCTACAAAAAGTTCGATGGCGGGAAATTTCATTGCAAGTTTTTCTAATTCAAAACTTGCGGTCGGCGTTTTTTAGGTCAAGTTATGGCGGGATTGCTGACGAAGTAAATCGATGAAACAGTCTCCAAGTATTTATCGAAGAGCGAAAGCGAGTGAATATAAAACACTGCACACGTCATTAGTGTTGTAGAACGGGGAAAGCACTGTTACCAGAAATTATTTCCGGCAACGCTATACGCTGAAAATAATTAACGTCAGGAGAGTTTGAGAAACGTAAGAGAGGTTTAGCTGTTTGGGAAATTTGGGCGCGGCGCATCGCGGTTATAATTATCAGGATTTAGTAACGGCTTATCATTTTGCATTGGCTGTGACGCAGGAGTTTGAGTCAGTTACCGTTGACCGAAAGGAAAACACCGACGACCGTTTCGACGATTTAACATTGCACAAACCCAATAGCGTATTACGCCGACAGATAAAATCCAGCGAAGCGGCTGACAAAAGGCTTGAACTAAAACATCTAACAACAATAACGAGCAGCAATTTAGAAATTGACGCCCTTGTACGCTGTTTCAAAAGCGCGGGCGCGAATGCTGCTGCCGAATATCGTTTATGCGCGACTTGGAAACAGCCGGTTGACGAGCTAAAAGATTTACTGGAAGTCTCGAACGCCGCTCCGACTTTTTCTAGATTTCCGACGAAACTTTTTCGCCTGCGGGCAGAAGCGATTTGGGCTGCCGGTCAACCTCCGACTTGGCGACGGCTTGAAGAAGCAACCGACATTATCCGACAAGACTTTCTCGATTTTGCCGATCACTTCGTTATTGAGCTGGAGTTTCCGCCCGCCTCGACCGATTTGAATAAACCGGACGTGCTCGAAGTTCTACTTCTTGACTTGCTGACCGATTCAATCGGCATCGGACGCTATCCGAACAATACACGGGATTCTACTGATGTTGCCAGACAACTCATTCAGCTTGCCGCCCGCGCCAGAAGCGAGCAAAGAGTCGTGCTTCGTTCAGAAATCGAGTCCGAAATCAGATTGCAAAAGGATTTCGGGCGCGTCGCACAGCAATTTCCGGTCGAGAAAAGAATCGAAGTCGAACGCGGGGAATTACAGGACGCGCTGCGAAGCAATCTAAATTCGAGCCGTTTGATTCTCACCGGCGCGCCCGGTTCTGGAAAATCTTGGGCGTTGACCGAATTCGCCGACAAGCTTAAAAACGAAAACCTTTTAGTGGCTCGTCATTATTGTTATCTC
>CBDUBY010000192.1:0-7042 GCA_965365505.1 uncultured Pyrinomonadaceae bacterium
GGAATTTGAAAATGACAACGACAACAGAAACTTTAGAATATCCGATTTGGCAAGAGGCGACGGAAACCGAAACGAGCGGTAAAAGTTTTATCAAGCCGCAGGAAAAAATTGATACGAAAACGGCTAAGGATTTTGATTTGACCCAAGCCGCCGCGAACGGCAATATGTTTGCGTTCGAGGAAATTTACAATCGCCATCATCGCCGTGTTTATTCGATTTGTTTGCGGATGCTGCAAAACGCAACTGAAGCTGAAGATTTAACGCAAGACGTTTTCATTCAGCTTCACCGTAAAATCGGCAGTTTCCGAGGCGATTCGGCTTTCACGACGTGGCTGCACCGAATGACGGTCAATCAGGTTTTGATGCACTTTCGCAAGCGCAACGTGAAGTTTGAAAAAACCACTGAAGAAGGCGAAACGCCGATTCAAATCGTCGGCGGCACGGAAAACCCGATGAAAATGCCGGTGGTTGACAAAATCGCTATCGAACACGCGATTGAGCAATTGCCGACAGGTTACAGAAATGTATTTGTGCTGCACGATGTCGAAGGCTACGAACACGAAGAGGTCGCCAGAATTTTAGGCTGTTCGGTCGGCACGTCGAAGTCGCAACTGCACAAGGCGCGTCTTAAACTGCGGAAACTTCTTCAAAAGAAAGCTCCGCCGAGATTATTCGGAATTTAATAATTCGTATTACATATAACGGAAAAGGCTGCTCAAATTTGAGCAGCCTTTTTCCATTTACTTAACCTTTTTCAAATTCATCTCGAAAAATTTCATCCACGTTTTGCCGCCATCGCGCGACATTTCGCCCGTTTCAATCCACGTTTCATTTTCGATTCGGATGTCGTAGCGAATCGCTCCGGCAGGAAATGTAAATCCCCATCGCCAGCCCTGCTCGGTCATTTTAAATTCGTGTTCGCCGCTTGTTCCACTTGCCAGATAAGTTCGGAAATCGTAATTTTTCGTCTTCAAATTCGGCGATAAAACAGCGAGCGTCTCGTGGACGATTGCGCCGTCTTTGTCTTTGAAGTTGCCTTCAACCAATAACGCTAATCCGCCGACTTTTCTCTGCACCGTTTCCGTTCCGGCAAAATTTTCCTTGCCCTGTTCGCGCAGAATCCAGCCGATACCATTCCATTGACCGACGAGTGAGTCGAGTTTTTTCATTTCGGCAAGTTTCGATTCTGTTTGGGCGTTTGGCATATTTTCCTTCGGCTTCTCCGTTTGCGCTTGGACGGCAACGCTTAAAGCCAGACAGAAAAGGGCGAGTAGGATGTTTTTCATAATTGTAAATTCTCCTTGATTTGATTCGTGAATGTGATTATCAAACACTTCGCCGCCGAAATCTTGTAAATTTGCGACACGCTTGAAGAAAATTTATTTGACGAGTTCGCCGTGTTCGATGCGTTTGACCCGTTCGGCGAACGAATTCGGCGAGCGACCCGTGAGCGTGGAAAATTCGTGCGTCAGATGCGATTGGTCGGTAAACCCCATTTCGGCAGCGCGGTTCGCCAAACTCATTTCAGTTTCCTCTAACATATTTATCGCCGTCGCCCGAATCCGGCGCGCTCTGGCGTATTGTTTTGGCGATAATCCAGTGCAGTTCCGAAAACGTCTTTCCAGTTGTCTGACGCTCAAATTGACGACAGCGGCGATTTCTGAAATTCTCATTTCGCCGCGATTGGCTTCGATGATACTTATTGCTTCAGCAACTTTTCGGTCGGTGTCGGCGGCGGTTATTCCGAGCGATTTCATTTTCGATTCGTAGAATTCAATCGCTTCCCCAAATGTTTGAAAGCGATTAAATTCTTCTAAAAGTCCGGCAGTCAGATGTGTCAATTCATTTGCCGCATCGAGCGGGTGCGAATAAATTTCCGACGGATTAACGCGCAAAATTTTCGCGCAAGCCGACGGTGCGAAGCGTATTCCCCAATAAACGTCGCCGGCGTAAATTTGCGTCTTTAATGTTTCGAGACTTAAATCTTTGATATAAAGCCGATTGAAATTAAATTTCTCGTTCCGGTAATAAAAAAGCGAAATGCAGCCGTCGGGAAAAACTTCGTGAGAAATCGGCTCGGAACTTTCGCCTTCTCCAATGAATTCCCAGAACGACAAAACAAGATGCGAGACTTCTGCCGAAGGCGCAACTTCGCGGTAAAACATTCGATTGTTTGACATAGATTTTTATTGCTGGATCGGCTCTTTCTCGCCGCCGACGGGCGCGAACGGCAGGAAGTTCATTTCAAGCCACGCGCTTCCTCGCGAGAAAAATTCGCGGAACGCCCAATAGTTTTCGCCCAGATATTTGCGGCGGTTGGCTGTGATGCCAATGCTGTCCATGCCTAAATTATTGCAAAGATAAAGTGACCGCGCCTGATGAAATTCCTGCGTCACAATTATCGCTTTCTGAATTTGGAAAATTTCTTTGGCTCGAAAACAAGTGTCGTAAGTTCGGCGACCGGCGAAATCCAGAACGATGTCCGTTTCGGGAACGCCGAGTTTGACGGCGGTTGCTTTCATCGCGGTCGGCTCGTCGTAATTTTCGGTCGGATTATCGCCGCTCATCAAAATCTTTTTGACTCGTCCGGCGCGGTAAAGTTCGACTGCCGTTATTACTCTGTCAAGAAGCGCGTGCGACGGCTCGCCGTTTTCCCAGACTTTCGCGCCGAGAACGATGGCGACGCGCGGCGGTGTTTCGACTGGAACTTCCGTGATTGAAGTTTCGATTTTATCTGCGGCTTGCGATTCGATGCGGCGATTGATGAGATAAATTGCCAAAAGCGCGGTTAGACCGGCGACGATGAAAGTTAAGCTGATTCGCCAAAACCATTTCATAAAGTTTATTTTCGCAAAAGAAAATAGTCGGTCGGCTTTTTAACAAGCCACCGACTATTTTAACTTTCCGATGATGAATTGCAACGGTTCAAAATCTATCAACCGGCTCAGTAATGCCGCAGCGCGGACACATTAAAGTTTGATGCGCCGCGTCAGTCCATTTTGCCAGCGCGAGATTCGACAATTTTGGCTGTTTGCTTTCCGCTTCGCCTTCGCTTAGCAGCCGCGAGGTTTTCGCGTCCGATTCGGGTTGTTTCAATTCGCGTTCGCACGATTTACAAATCCAACCGAAACCATCGTTGTAAAAATCGTTTAATTCCTGAATCGCCATAAAATAAAAAGTTGGCAGACGAATCGCAAGTTTGCCATCCGAATCTGCCAACTGGTTTTTACCGACTGATTATTCTCTGCCCGCCGGACGACCCTGAATGCTTTGCGGCAACGCGCTGAGTTTGACCGGAATGATTTGCGTTCTGCCGTCGCGCACAATCTCGACGCGCACCGTGTCGCCGATTTGTTTTTTATCGAGGAAACGGTAGAGGTCGTCTAAATCACCGATTTTTTCGCCGTCAACCGTCGTGATAATATCGCCCAGCGTCACACCATTTGAAGTACGAGCGAGCGGGCGCAAACCGGCGCGTTCCGCTGCGCCGCCTGTCACCAAAGTGCGAATCAGTAAGCCGTTTTGAACCGGAAGCTGCGCTCCTTGCTCACGCAATTGTCCGACGCTGACAAGCTGCGCTCCGAGTTTCGGGCGGCGCACTTCGCCGAATTGGAGAAGCTGCGGCACGACCCTTTTGGCGATGTTGACCGGAATGGCGAAACCGACTCCGACCGAACCGCCGCCGCGCGAATATATTTGCGAGTTGATGCCAATCATTTTGCCGTATTTATCGAGCAGCGGACCGCCCGAATTGCCCGGATTGATTGATGCATCGGTTTGAATCGCGCCTTCAATCGGGCGATTATTGCGCCCGCGGATTGGGCGCTGCAAGCCGGAAATCACGCCGGTCGTTAAAGTTCTGTCCAGACCGAACGGGTTGCCGATTGCCAGAACTTTTTGCCCGACAACGAGTTTGTCCGAATCGCTGAACGAAATAACTGTCAGACCTTCTGCCGGAGGCGTGATTTTGATCACGGCTAAATCCGTATCAGGGTCGCTGCCGACGATTTCTGCCGGATAAGTTTTCGCGCCGCCAAGACTGACATTCAATTTCTGTGCGCCTTCGATAACGTGGTAATTTGTCAGAATATGACCTTGTAAATCAATAACCGAACCCGAACCCGAACCGCGTCCTTCTTCTAGGTCGCCGAATATATCCTGCTGATATGAAGTCGTCGTGATAAACGCTACACCGGGCGAAAGGGTTTTATAAACTTCGATGCTGTTCTGTTCGTCACTGACGGCGGACGGCTCAGAAATGCCTTGCTGAGTGCTTTCCGCTAGAGCTATATTTGAATTCGCCCGAAATTGCCAGTCGCCGCCGAGGTTAGTAATGCAAGCCACTGTTCCGACGGCGATAAACGCCGTTGCCAATGCAAGAAATAAAATCTGCCGCGCTGTTAGTTGATAAACTACTTTTTTTGTCATAGCTACTTTTTCCACCTATATGAAATTCGGTTGTTTGATGCCAAACCTTTAAAGTTGCGTTGCGTGCCTGATATACGAAAAAAAGAAGCTCCTTGTTTCAATGGGTTTTGAAACAAGAAACAGTAAAATTCAACGAAGACATTTAAGCAAAAAAAGCCAGGAAAGTTTGTGACCATACGGCGAAATCATTGATTAACACATCGGAAATAAACCCGAAAGCTGACAGTCCTGTAATCAGGTGAACGCCCATCAAACTTATATAAATCGTCAGCACAAAGTTTAAACCGTATTTTGCCAGCCGCAAATCTCCCCAATGCCACAACACTAAGGCGGCGATTGCGCCCATTAACAGTTTGACTGCCAAAAACGGCGTGTAGCCGATTTCCAGAAGCCCAGCCATTAACTGATTGCCTTCGGAAGCAAAACCGTGATGAACCCAATAGACGGTCAGAACCGCGTCGAAAAGGTTGAGTGTGAAAAGAAAAAATGCTTGACGAGAAAGCTGCATAACACGGAAACCCTTTGCAAAAAGTTGTTAAACTTCTTCTCTAAAACAACTCAGCCCTCAGTCTTGATAGACTAAGGGCTGAACCTGTATTTAGGATAGACGAATTGAATTGTTGCTAGAATATACGCTGAATGACCCGCTTTTTCAAATTATTTTTTTACAATCGCTTTTTTATTTTCAGCACTGAAGATGCTACTGTAAATCAAAGTTGTGGCAAGCAATTTGCAATAAGTTCAGGTGACGGTTCAACCTCGCACAGCGTCAATATCGGCGGCTGACGAGAGAAACTTTTGAGTCTGAATTTATTTGATTGAAGAGGAGAGAAGATATGAAAAAATTATTTAACTTTAAGTTTGCAGTGGCGATTTTGTTGGCGTTTTTTGCCTTTGGCACAACTGACGGATTGGCGCAGAAGCGTAAACCCGTGATTCGCAAAAAAACTGTCGTCAGAAAAACCGTCGCCAAACCGACCGTCAAAGTATACACGGTGAAAAGCGGTGAACGGTTTCGTGTGCGGATGAACGAAACCATCAATTCAAAAACCGCCCGCGTCGGCGATAAATTTACGACGACTGTCACCGAACCGGTTTATTCGACGACCGGCGTGATTGTTATTCCGACGGGCAGCACCGTGACCGGCAGAGTTGATTCGGTCAAAGCGGCGAAAAAAGGCGGCGATCCGGGACAAATCAGTGTGAGTTTCGTCGAAGTCAGAATGCCGAACGGTTCGCGCCGCAACATCAAAGGTTCGTTGACTGATTTGGATACGAAAAAAGCCAAAAGCGACAATGAAGGCGTCGCTTCGGGCGATGATAGAAAAAACGATAAACTTATTTTTATCGGCGGCGGCGCGGCAGGCGGCGCGATTTTAGGCGGCGCAATCGGCGGCGGCAAAGGCGCGCTCATCGGCGGAATCTTGGGCGGACTCGGCGGACTTGCCGGCGAAAGATTAACCAAAGGTGAAGATGCCGAGGTGAAATCAGGAACCGAGTTCGGCGTTTATCTGAACCAATCAATTTCCTTGCCGAAATTTGTCGAAGTTAATCCGTAGTCTTGTTGCAAAATAAAAAAGGCGCGCAGTTAATTTTTAACTGCGCGCCTTTTTTATTTAACAATCGAAAATCTAAGTCAAAGCCATCTCGTTTTCAAAACTGCCACCGATTTTTTCCAATCGTTTGCCGACTTGTTCAATCAACCAATTAGGCGTTGACGCGCCAGCCGTTAACCCGACTTTTTTCGCGCCGCGCAAATCTTCAGCATTGATTTCATTTTCGGTTTCAATCAGAAAACTTTTCTCGCACTGCTCTTTGCAAACCGCCAGCAATTTACGGCTGTTTGATGAATGCCGACCGCCGATAATATAAAACGCATCAACTTCGCCCGCCAGAGCGCGAGCCGCGTCCTGCCGGTCGCGCGTCGCCGAACAAATCGTGTTGACGATTTGCGTTTCGCCGTCGGCTTTCGCTTTGACAGCTTCAGCGACATCGTAAAAATTTTGCAGCTTGATAGTCGTCTGTGAAACGACGAGCGGATTTTTCAGGCGCGGCAAAGCGGCGACTTCCGCCACATCGCGGACGATAAACGAATGTTCGGGCGCGTAGCCGAAAACGCCGATCATTTCAGGATGGTCGGGATTGCCGACGACGACGACGTGCCGATCTTGAGCGGCGGCGCGAGAGGCGAGTTTCTGAACCTTCGTCACAAACGGGCAGGTTGCGTCAACCACTTTCGATGCCTTTTCCCGCAGTTCCTGTTCGACCTGCGGCGTTACGCCGTGAGCGCGAATAACGGCGGTTTCGCCGCGCTGAATCTGTACCGGCGCGTTAATCGTCGAAACGCCGTGCGTTGCCAATCGTCCCATTTCCTGATCGTTGTGAATCAGCGGACCAAGCGTGCGAACCGTGTCGCCTTCCGCTAACGCTTCTTCAACCATCTCAACGGCGCGTTCCACGCCGAAACAAAATCCGTATTCATCTGCGATTAAAACTTGCATAAATTATTTTTGCTTCATCAGCCAAGAAAATCATAACAAAGTTAGTTGGCGATTGTCAGTTAATAGTTGTTAAGAAGATATGAACTAACGAATCGGCTCGCGCAAAATAATTT
>CBDUBY010000193.1:0-6951 GCA_965365505.1 uncultured Pyrinomonadaceae bacterium
GGCGGCGTGAACGGCAGAAAAATCACGCTTGTCAGCGAAGACGACCAGGGCAGACCCGAACAAGCTAAAACGGTTATCTCCAAATTGGTCAATCAGGACAAAGTAATCGCTGTTCTCGGCGAAGTCGCGTCGTCGAACAGTCTCGCCGCCGCGCCCGTCGCTCAGGAAGCCAAAATCCCGATGATTACGCCGTCTTCGACGAATCCGAAAGTCACGGAAGTCGGCGATTATATTTCGCGCGTTTGTTTTATTGACCCGTTTCAAGGTTCGGTGATGGCGAAATTTGCCGCCAATACTTTGAAGGCGAAAACCGCCGCCATTATCGGCGACGTGAACGCCGATTACAGCAAAGGCTTAACGCAGTTTTTTGAGCAGGAATTTACCAGACTCGGCGGAACGATTGTTACCAAACAAGCCTACACGCAGCAGGACCCCGATTTTAAAGCGCAGCTAACGACCATTCGCCAGTTGAACCCGGACGTGATTTATATTCCCGGCTATTACGGACAAGTCGGCATCATCGCCCGCCAAGCCCGCGAACTCGGAATTAACAAACCGCTGCTCGGCGGCGACGGCTGGGATTCGCCTGAACTTTGGAAGCTCGGCGGCGAATCGCTGAAAAACGCATACATCTCGAATCACTATTCGGCGGAAAACCCGGCGCCGGAAATTCAAAATTTCGTTAAAGCCTATCAAGCGAAATTCAACGCCGTGCCGGACAGTTTGGCGGCTCTCGCGTATGACGCGGCAAAGGTTTTAGCCGACGCAATCAAACGCGCGGGCGGCACCGACAGCACGAAATTAAAAGACGCGATTAACGCGACCAAAGATTTCAAAGGCGTAACCGGAACTATCACGCTCGATGCAAATCGCAACGCCGTCAAACCGGCGGTCGTTCTGGAACTCAATCCGTCAGCAGGTAAATTTGCCTTTAAGGAAACAATTTATCCCGAAGGAATGTCCGCGCCAACCGGCACGACACCATCGAACACCAATTCGGCAATGAACAGCAATGCGGTGATGAACGCTAACACAATGAATTCCAACTCAACGATGAATTCGACAATGAACGCTAACAAATAAGTTTAGAGCGCAGGTTTTTGAGTCACTTCCGGCGGCTTCGCTTGCCAAAAAGACAGCCGCCGGAAGACACTCGAAACTCTTAAACTCCGAACTCTGAACTTTTCTTTTATGGATACTTTTGTTCAGCAGCTTATCAACGGCTTGACCATCGGCTCGATTTACGCGCTTATTGCGCTCGGCTACACGATGGTTTATGGAATTTTGCGCCTGATAAATTTCGCGCACGGCGATATTTATATGGTCGGCGCATACGCCGGATTTATTCTCGCCACCAGTTTGGGTTTTGCCGCCAATCCGTCCGCGCTCGCCTTCGGTGTAACCTTAATTGGTTCAATGGCGATTGCGGCGGCAATCGGGATGGCGATTGAGCGGTTCGCTTACCGTCCGGTCAGAAAATTTTCCCGAATGACGACTTTGATAACGGCGATTGGGATGTCGCTGCTTATCGAATATCTTTTCGTCTTTATTTTTTCGGGAACGCCCAGGTCTTTTCCGCAGCTTATTCAAAACGACAACTTCACGATTTTCGGCAACGCGACAATTTCGACTTCGCAGATTTTAATTTTCGTCGTTTCGATTCTGCTGATGATTTTGCTGCAATACACGATTTTCTACACAAAAATCGGAAAAGCGATGCGCGCCGTTTCGTACAACATCAACTCGGCGAAATTGATGGGCATCAACACCGATTTCGTCATCGCGTTCACATTCGCTTTAGGCTCGGCACTCGCGGCGGCTGGCGGCGTTTTAACGGCGCAGTATAATCCGAAGATCGAGCCGCTGATGGGAATCATCACCGGATTGAAAGCGTTTGTCGCGGCTGTCCTAGGCGGCATCGGCAACATTCCGGGCGCGGTACTCGGCGGCTTATTGATTGGCGCGGCGGAAACTTTAGTTGTCGGCTACGGCAGCTATATCGGCATTCCGTCAACGTATCGAGATGCGGTCGCGTTTGCGATTTTAATTTTGGTTTTGTTAATTCGTCCGGCTGGTCTGCTCGGCTCAAACGTCCAGGAAAAAGTTTGATTGGTGGTGAGCAACGAGTGGTGAGTGAATAGTAAAAATCTAACACTTACCACTCATCATTCACCACTTACCACTAAAAAATGAATTGGGTAAAAACACTAATCAGCGTTGTCGTAGCCGTCGCGCTTCTCTACATCTTAAACGCGATGATGAGCAAAGACGGATTTTTCGGCGCAGGCATTGACGATTACACGGCGCGGCTGCTCGTTTTCATCGCTATTAACGTGATTCTCGCCACGTCTTTAAATTTAATCAACGGCTTCACCGGACAGTTTTCTATCGGACACGCCGGATTTATGGCGGTCGGCGCATATTCGTCGGCTTATTTTACGGTGACTTATGGCAAAGCGGTTGAAGGCTCGTTCGCGTTTTTAGGCGAAACCGTCGCAGCGAGCGTCGTGCTGTTAATTGCTATTCTCATCGGCGCAATCGTCGCCGCGATTGCCGGAGCGATTGTCGGCATTCCGTCTTTGAGATTAAAGGGCGATTATCTCGCCATTGTTACTTTGGGTTTTGCGGAAATTATCCGCATCGTGATTTTGAATATTGACGCGGTCGGCGGCGCGACCGGTTATCAAGTCCCCGGCTACGCCAATTTTTTATGGGTCGGGCTGTTCGCCATCATTACGGTTGTCGTCGTCCGCAACATCGTCAAATCCGACGCGGGACGCGCTCTGGTTTCCATCCGCGAAGACGAACTCGCCGCCGAAGCGATGGGCGTGAACACGACGCGCTACAAAGTCACATCGTTCGTTATCAGTTCGGCTTTTGCGGGAATCGCGGGCGTTTTGTTTGCGCATTACAACAAATTTCTCAGCACCAACGATTTTCAATTTATCAAATCGTTCGAGATTATCATTATGATTGTCATCGGCGGAATGGGTTCGATGACCGGCGCAATTATCGGCGCGATTGTCGTGACCCTGCTGCCCGAAATGCTGCGTCAGCTTCCGGCAATTCAAGTCGGCGCAAACACATTCCAGTTTTCAGATTTGCGGCTGGTCATCTTCGCCTTGATTTTAATTTTAACGATGATTTTGCGCCCGCAAGGTATTTTCGGCACCAGCGAATTCAGCTTAAACTGGCTCAAGCGTCCGCGAAAACAGGACGAAGGCACAAATGCGGTTGGTGCGGACGAGGGTGTTCCCGAAGCCCAACAAAACGAAGCAAAACGATTAGAGCGCGACGAAGACAAATAAAAATTTAGCGATGAACAACGGACAAAGCATTCTGCACACCAACAAGGCGACGATTCGGTTCGGCGGTCTGGTCGCCGTCAATGAACTCGACTGCGATGTCAGGCAAGGTGAAATTTACGGTCTTATCGGTCCGAACGGCGCGGGAAAAACAACGATTTTCAATTTACTGACCGGCGTTTACGAACCGACTTCCGGCGATGTTTTTATCAATGGCACGCGCATTAACGGTTTGAAGCCGTATCAAATTTCCCGGCTCGGCGTGTCGCGCACATTTCAAAACATCCGCCTGTTCCCTTCGATGACCGTCCTGGAAAACGTCGTCACGGCTTGCCACCGCCACGCCAAACAATCTCTGCTCGACGGAGTTTTTCGTCTGCCGCGCTTTTTCAGCGACGAAGCCGACCATCGAAAATTCGCCCTCGAACTTTTGGAAATTTTTGATTTGGCGAAATACAAAGACGAAGGCGGAACGAGTTTGCCGTATGGCAATCAGCGAAGATTAGAAATTGTTCGCGCGCTCGCCACGCGCCCGAATCTTCTTCTGCTCGATGAACCGGCAGCCGGAATGAACCCGTCGGAACAGGAAGATTTAACTGGCTTAATAAAAGAAATTCGTGACCGCTTCGGCTTAACCATCGTCCTTGTCGAACACAATATGCGCGTCGTGATGGGCGTATGCGACCGCATCCAGGTTGTAGATTACGGCAAATCAATCGCGCTCGGACTTCCGCAGGACATCAAGAACGACCCGAAAGTTATCGAGGCTTATCTTGGCGATTAGTGGTCAGTGGTCAACGGTCGGTGGTCAAAGAAAACGCCACCAACCGTTGACTACTAATCACTGACCATTGACCACTATTTTATGCTTACATTAGAAAACGTATCCGTTAGCTACGGCGCAATTGAAGCCCTGACCGACATTTCGCTGACCGTCAATCAAGGCGAAGTTGTGACTTTAATCGGCGCGAACGGCGCAGGGAAAACAACGACCTTACGGACAATCACCGGCTTGCTCGACCCGAGAAACGGGCGCGTGATGTATGAAGGCAAGGAAATCAGCGGAACGCCGACGCACAAACTTCTGCCGATGGGAATTGCAATGTCCCCTGAAGGTCGCGGCGTGTTTGCAAATTTGACCGTCCGCGAAAATCTGGAAATGGGCGCGTATATCCGCAAAGATAAAAAAGGCATCGCCGACGATATGGAACGCGGCTTCAATCTTTTTCCGCGACTTAGAGAACGCGAGAAACAAAAAGCCGGAACGCTTTCCGGCGGCGAACAGCAAATGGTCGCAATGGCGCGCGCGATGATGTCGCGCCCGCGTCTTTTGTTGTTGGACGAACCATCATTGGGACTGGCACCGCTGCTCGTTCACACGATTTTCGAAGCGATTGAAGAAATCCGCGCCGAAGGCACGACGATTCTCCTTGTCGAACAAAACGCCAACGCCGCGCTTCATCATTCAGATAGAGCTTATGTTTTAGAAACCGGCAGAATCGTGATGGAAGGCGACTCCAAAAAACTCGCCGCCGACCCGCGTGTGAAAGAAGCGTATTTGGGCGAGTAATGATGAATACAAATTAGCGAAAAAGTTCTGAATTCCGGTGTGAGCCAGGAATTAAAACACGAATCGCTGCCGCCTGCTATTTTTGTGCAGCGCTGCTTTCCTGTTTTGCAACAACTCAAAAGTTGCCCGAAAACTATTTTCAAATTTATATTTTAGAGCTAAATCACGCTTTTTCTATTTTTTCATTTGCATATTTAGTTTTTTAATAGTACAACAGCAGACACTTGACTTTAAATGCTAGAATCATAAGCAACCCTAAAATTTAGTTGATTGAGTAAAATTCAACAGTTTTTGAAATGCTTAAATTGTTTTCGCAGACTTTTGTGATTATTAAAATCCGTGAAGGATTTATAATCTCGAAAATCTACTCTAACTTTTAAGTTCAAGAGAAAATTAGAAATTATTTCGCGTCGTTTCGCGGGCGAGTCTTGCAATATGCAAACTGAATCCGGCAACACAGGCAAATGTGACGAGTTGTTTTTGCAGCGTTATGATGCTGCCTTTAAATGGGCGTTACATATTGCCAAACGCGACCATCAGTTAGCTGAAGATTTAGTACACAATTTCTATCTTCAGTTTAAGAAGATTTTTCGGGACGGTAAAACTGTCAATATCGCCAGCTTTGACAATTATATGTATGTTTCGATGCGTAACCTATACGTTTCTCATTTGAGAAAAAGCAACAGGCAGCGGGAAAGAGAGTTTTCGATAATTGATGATTTTTTACTCGCTGACGATATGGACGGACGGATGAAGGTTCGTGATAAATTATTTGCCGTTTGCCATTACGCTTGTTTGCGCAAGGACACTTCGATCAGCAGCAGCATTCTTATTCTTCGTTACTTCCACGGCTATTTTCCAAGCGAAGTGGCGCGAATTTTGAAGAGCTCCCGCAACGTCGTCGAAGCCCGTCTCGCTTCTGCCCGGCGCGAAGCAATTGTCTATCTGAAAAATTGTAAAGATTTTGACATCGCGGAAGGTAAATTTTTAAATGAATATCATCCAAACAATTATATTCATAACCAGCAGGACATTTTACAGCACCTGCACCGGATAATTTTTAACTCAACACCAGGCGACTGCTTAGATAAACATCATATCAAGAAAATATGTCTGGAAAATAAGGCGCGTCTGACGCGAAGCGAGTTGAGTCATATTGTAAGTTGTCGTCAATGTTTGGACGAGGTAAACAGATTGCACGGTTTGATGTTGTTAGAGCAAAGGCATCCGCTTCAGACAATCGGAAGAGAAAACTGCGGCGAAACAGAAAAAAACAGGAAATATTTTCGCCCGCGTCGCCAATGCATAAATTACAACGGATCTAAATTATCAGTAAAAACAGAAAAGCGTTGAAGATCTTGTCAGTTTACGGATTTTCCGGCGTCTATTAATTAAGTAGTTATATTTTTAAAATTTAATCGGCTTATACGTTCAAGCCATAGATTTCTCTAAACAAAGCGGTGAATTATCGCTTAAAACGGGCTTGAATTATAAAAACAATTCCGCGTCAAACGGTCAATTGGACAGGAGGAAATAGAAGAGAAGTGTTAAATTTGACATTTATTGATATCTTCCCTTCACTTATTTCAAACAATGACGTAGACTATTCAGAAAATACTCAACATATTTACCCGTAGTGCGAAACACATCCATTCGCATTCGAGTTCGAGCATAGATAAATCTTTGATTTTTCGACTTGTTAGGTCGAATCAAGATTCTTTGTTTATCACACCATATAGAGTATTTGTTTCAACTCCGTTTCGACGATGAAACGGAAACATCTGTAGATTATTTTACTAGGTAAGACACGTTGTTTGTGTTTCTAAATTAGATTGAAAATTAAGAATTAGGAGAAAAAAAAATGAAAAGAGTTTTGTGTATCATTGTTCTAGCGTGTTTTACCACGCTTGGAATACCCACGCGAACACTAGGTCAGAAACTTTCCGGCAATTCAATTGACCCAATTGAATCAAATGATTTGCCATCACCGTCAGGGACAATATCGCCGTTTGGGATTGTCGTTAATGAAGTTGAGATTGACCCGCCGTCAACCACCAGCGAGGCTTGTCAATATGT
>CBDUBY010000194.1:0-6924 GCA_965365505.1 uncultured Pyrinomonadaceae bacterium
AATCCGAAAGACAGAAAGCACGTTCCGCGAACTGTTCCGCTTGCGCTGGCAGCGGCGCGTGAAGCGGTTGCGGATTCAAATATCAAAACCGAAAATTTCAGTTTATCTGAAAGACAGAACTTCGGCGTTATTCTCGGAACTGGCGGCGGCGGCTTGGCATTTACCGAGCAGCAATACCGCTACTGGTTCACGGGCGACGTGAAAAAGGCGAGCGTTTATACGATTCCGGCTTCGACGCACGGCGGTTTGTCTTCGGAATTGGCGATGGTTTTCGGACTTCACGGGCTGTCGCACGTCGTTTCGACCGGCTGCACGAGTTCGACCGACGCGATGTTTTACGCGGCGCAGCACATCGCCTTGGGAAGGCAGGATTTGATGCTCGCGGGCGGCGTTGACGCGCCGCTTGCGCTCGGGATTTTGAAAGGTTTTGATTTGATGACCGTGCTGACGGCAGATTGGAACGATGAGCCGGAACGCGCTTCGCGCCCGTTTTCAAAAGACCGCTCGGGAATCGTTTTGGGAGAAGGCGCGTGGATATTCGTTCTGGAAAGTTTGGAATCGGCACAAAATCGCGGCGCGAAGATTTACGCGGAAATCGCCGGTTACGGTTCGACCTGCGACGCTTATCACCGCGTTCGGCTCGAAGAAAACGGAGTCGAACCGGCGAGAGCGATGACGCTGGCGATGAACGATGCGGGCATCGCGCACGACCAAATTGATTATGTTAATTTGCACGGAACTTCGACACAGTTGAATGACAGAATCGAAACCGTCAGCCTCAAAAACGCCTTTGGTAATTACGCATATACATTAAAAACGAGCGCAACGAAATCGCAAATCGGACATCCGCAGGGCGCGTCAGGCGCGGCTGGAATCGGCGCGACTCTGCTTGCGCTTAATGAAAACATCATCGCGCCGACGATAAATCTCGATGTGCCTGACGCGGATTGCGATTTGGATTACACGCCGAACGAAGCGCGTGAAAATGCCGATGTAAAAGCCGCGCTGTGCAACTGCATCGGCTTCGGCTCGAAAAACTCGGCGTTGATTCTAAGACGATTATGACAAACTTGTCCGCCTGAAAGATCGTTACGAAAACCTTTTCGCCTTGTTTTGTGTATCAACAAAACTTAAAATCAAAAGAAAGCCAAACGAAAAGTTTGTAGATTATATTTTCCAAAATTTACTAAGGAGTTTTAGCGATGAATACGAAGAGAACGATTGTGTTTCTGCTCGCCTTTGTTTTACTTATGACAACCACGACGAGTTTCGCACAGAAGAACGGTGGTAGCGCTCTGCCGCCGATTAAATATCAGGAATTTACTTTGCCGAACGGTCTGCGGGTGATTATGCACGTTGACAAGTCAACGCCGATTGTCGCCGTTAACGTCTGGTATCACGTCGGGTCGAAAAACGAAGTCGCCGGTCGCACCGGTTTTGCTCACCTTTTTGAGCATATGATGTTTCAAGGCTCGAAAAACTACGATGCCGATTATTTCACGCCGCTTCAGGAAGCCGGCGCGGTGATTAACGGTTCGACGAACGTTGACCGCACGAATTATTTTGAAATGGTGCCGTCGAATTTCCTCGAACTCGCGCTGTTTATGGAAGCCGACCGAATGGGCGGACTGCTCGAAGCGATGACGCAGGAAAAGCTCGACAACCAGCGCGACGTTGTGAAAAACGAGCGGCGGCAAAATTACGACAATCAGCCTTACGGCACAGCGTATGAAAAAATGCTCGCGCTGATGTATCCGAAATCGCATCCGTATTCGTGGACAACCATCGGCTCGCTCGACGATTTGACTGCCGCTTCGATGGACGACGTGAAATCGTTTTTCCGCGAATATTATGTGCCGAATAATGCGTCTCTGGTTATCGCGGGCGATTTCGACCCGAAAGACGCGCGCAAATTAGTCGAGAAACATTTCGGTTCGATTACCAAAGGCGCGGCGATCAAACGCCCGACTCCGGCAATGCCGAAACTCGAAAAAGAGATTCGCGTTTCCTACGAAGACAACGTGCAGTTGCCGCGTCTTTATATGACCTGGTTCGGCGCGCCGCGCTACACGCAGGAAGAAGCCGTGCTCGACATTCTCGCTTCGATCTTGTCGGCGGGCAGAGGCTCGCGCCTGCAAAGCAATTTGGTTTACGGCAAACAAATCGCGCAGGATGCTTTCGCCAATAACCCTTCGTCGGAAATCAGCGGTCTGTTCCAGATCGTTTCAACGGCGCGTCCGGGTAAGACTCTCGAAGAAATCGAAAAAGAAATCAACGTCGAAATCGAGCGCCTCAAAAACGAGCCGCCGACGCAGGATGAAATCAGCCGCGCTTTGAATCAAATCGAATCACAGACGATTTACGGTCTGCAAACCGTTCTCGGTAAAGCCGACCAGTTAAACGGCTACGCGACTTATTTGAATAAACCTGACAGCTTCGGCGCGGAACTCGAAAAACTCCGCAAAGTCACGCCTGCCGACGTGCAGAAAGCAGCGAAAACTTATCTGACTGACAAGCGGCTTGTAATGAGCTTTGTGCCGCGTCCGAAAGATAAAGCGATGCCGACGATGAACCAGGCGGCGAACCAGCAGGCTTCGGTCAGCAAAAAGGAAAAGGCAAAAATTGACAGTTCAAAACTGCCGAAACCGACGGCGAATCCGAATTTCAGTTTGCCGAAAATCGAAAAAGCGAAACTCTCGAACGGCTTGGAAGTCTGGCTCGTGAAACAGTCGGAATTGCCGCTGGTTTCGATGAATATGGTTTTCAAATCCGGCACCACCAACGACCCGCAAGGCTTGACCGGCTTGGGCGGCACGACCGCTTCATTGCTCGATGACGGCACGAAAACGCGCTCGGCGGTGGACATTGCCAACGAACTTCAATCAATCGGCGCGCGTCTCTCAACCGGCTCGTCGAGCGATTCTTCGAGCGTGGAAATGCTGACGCTGACGAAAAACTTCGATAAAGCGTTAGACATTTACGCAGACGTGATGCTCAATCCCGAATTTCCCGAAAAGGAAGTCGAAACCTGGCGCAGCCGCGCGCTCGTCGGTTTGCGGCAGCGACGCGATAACGCGAACGCTATTTCCAACATCGTCTACAACCGCATTTTATACGGCGACAAGCATCCGTATGGCGTAACGTCAACCGAGGCTTCGGTCAAAGCGCTTAAACGCGATGATTTGATGAAGTTTTACTCGACTTATTACCGCCCGAACAACGCGGTTTTAATCGTCGCCGGCGATGTGGATATGAAAATGCTCCAGCCGAAACTCGAAGCGAAATTCAAGGATTGGAAGTCGGGCGAAGTCTCGGCGATGACTCTGCCCGAGGCTCCGGCGCGCGATAAAGCGATGATTTACGTCGTTGACAAACCGGGCGCGGCGCAATCGGTCATCAGCATCGGACAAATCGGAGTTTCCAGAGATAATCCCGACTTTTTCCCGCTGCAAGTGATGAACACAATCTTAGGCGGCGGCTTTACGTCGCGCGTCAATATGAATTTGCGCGAAGACAAAGGCTACACTTACGGCGCGCGAACCGGCTTTTCATTCCGTCGCGGCGCGGGACCGTTCTCGGCGACTGCCGGTGTGCAAACTGCCGTGACAAAAGAATCGGTGATGGAGTTTTTGAAAGAACTTCGCGGTATTCGCGGCGATATTCCCGTCACGCAAGCCGAACTCGAATACAACAAACAAAGCATTATTCGCCGTTTCCCGGCGAGTTTTGAGACGGTTGACGGCATCGCCAATCAACTCGCCAATTCGGTCATTTATGATTTGCCCGACAACTATTTCGCGAATTACATTTCACGCATCAACGCCGTGACTTTGGAAGACGTAAATCGTGTCGCCAACAAATATCTGACGCCGGACAAATTGGCAATCGTCGTCGTCGGCGACCGCAAAACCATCGAACCGGGCTTGAAAGAAATTGACAGCTTGGGCGATTCGATTATTTATCTCGACGCGGAAGGAAATCCCATAAAATAGGAAATCTAAAAGTGAACGGGTAAGATAAGAAAAAAGTTTGGCAGTGAATATTTGCCAAACTTTTTTCTTTTTAAATTATTCGGATAAATTATTTGAATAAAATTTCGCTTTCCCGGATACGTTAGTATGAGTGGCAATGATGGACGACGCGAGCGCGATTGAAAAATGCAGAAACGGCGAACGGGAAGCGTTTCGCTTTTTGGTCGAACGCTACCAGACGCAAGCCGTCGGTCACGCGGTCACCATCCTCGGAAACCGCGAAGATGCGCTCGACGCCGTGCAGGAAGCATTCGTTGATGCGTTTCAGGCAATTCGGCGGTTTGACTCAACCAGACGATTTTACCCGTGGTTTTATGTGCTGCTTCGTCATCGCTGTTTCAAAATGGCGGCGCGCAAACGACCGGCGGAAGATGTTGCAGAGACGGAAATTATCGCTGCACAAATCGGCGTTTCACCGGAAGAAAGATTCGCGCTGGAAAAGGCTCTGCTTTCATTGCCCGCCGAAGACCGCGAGATTATCGCTTTGAAATATCTGGATGGATTTTCATATCAAGAGTTAGCCGAGCATTTGCAAATTCCGCGCGGAACGGTGATGAGTCGGCTTTTTTACGCCCGCAAACAGTTGCAGGCAGAACTAGGCAAAATTTTTTAAGAGAATATGAACGAGATAAGTTGCGAAAATATATTGACGGCGAAAATGGCTGAACTTGACGGCGAAGAAACGGGGATTTCCTTCGAGAAAATAAACTCGCATTTATCAATTTGTAAAAATTGCCAAACGGAATTTGAGCAAATGCGAACGACCGGCAATTTACTCAGGCGACAAACGCGGCGCGAACACGAAGCGAAGTTATGGTCGGCGATCGAGAAACAAATCGGCGCGCAAACCTCATCAGCCATAAATTGGAAAATGTTTGTTTTAATCGGCGCACTTTTAATTGGCTATAAACTACTCGAAATGTTGCCGGCGCGAGATTTGGGTTTAGCTTTTAAGATAGTGCCGCTCGTTTGCGCCGCCGCGCTGTTTGTTTTCTTGAAGGAAAATCCGTTTAAGATTAACGCCGAACTCGGCTTGGAGAGGTAAATTTATGAGTGAAATTGAAATTAAAAATTCAGCGATTCTCGGACAAAAATATGCTTTTGCGACCGCTTCATTAATCTTGGGTATTTTCTGTTTCGTTAATCTGCTCGGTTTGGAAAAACCGATTCTGGCAATCGTTTTCGGCTGGCTCGCCCTGCGCGCCGCGCCCGAACCGAAGCTGACGGAACATCGCGCCTGGGCGAAGGTCGGCGTCACGCTCGGCGTTATCACGCTGATTGTCGTGCCGACAATTATTATCTTAAATTTCGACCGACTGCGCGAAATTATTGAAGTCTTATCAAAAATAAACGGCGGAAGATAAAAGGAGAAAAAATGAAAAATCTATTATATGCAATGGTGTTTTTATCAATGACAGTAACAATAGTTTTCGGGCAAACCAATTCTAATCTCGAAGGCAACTGGCTCGGCGCAATCGAAGTCAGCGGCGTGAAATTGCGTATCGTTTTGAAAGTCACCAAAACCGCGGACGGTTACACGGCGAAACTTGACAGTCCCGACCAGGGCGCGAAAGATTTGCCGACCGATTCAATAGTTCTAAAAGATAAAACGGTGAACTTTTCCGCCGCGCAATTCGGAATGGATTATCAGGGAACGCTTAGTGAAAAGGGCGACGAAATCAGCGGAACGCTCAAAGGCGCAGCGGGAAATGTGTCTTTGAATTTCAAACGCACAACCGAAAATTTCAGCACGAAACGACCGCAAGACCCGGCGAAACCGTATCCGTATATTGAGGAAGAAACGAGTTATAAAAACACCAAAGATAATGTAAAGCTCGCCGGAACGCTGACTTTGCCGCGCGGCGGCGAAGGGAAATTTCCCGCCGTGATTTTGATAACCGGAAGCGGCTCGCAAGACCGCGATTCGACGATTCTCGAACATCGCCCGTTCCTCGTGCTGGCTGATTATCTGACCAGACGCGGCATCGCCGTTCTGCGAGTTGACGACCGCGGAATCGGCGGTTCGGATTCAGGCTCACTTTCGGCGACGACCGAAAATTTAGTCGGCGACGTTCTCGCCGGAGTCGAATTCTTAAAACGCCGCAGGGAAATCAACGCGGCGCAAATCGGTTTAATCGGACACAGTGAAGGCGGAATCATTGCGCCGATAGCTGCCGTTCGTTCAAAAGATGTCGCGTTTATCGTGATGCTGGCGGGTTCAGGTCAAACCGGCGCGGATGTGATTTTGACGCAGCTCGCTTTGATCAGTAAAGGCAGCGGCGAAAAACCCGAAGCAATCGCGCAGGCAATCGAATTTCAAAAAAGCCTGTATGCCGTTATCAAATCCGAACCGGACAATAAACTCGCCGAACAAAAAATCGGCGAGCTGCTTGTCAAACATCAAAGTAAAATGACCGAACAGGAACGCCTCGCGTTCGCCGCGACCGAAGCCAACGTCAAAGCGCAAATGCCGCTTCTTTTATCGCCCTGGTATCGTTACTTCCTCGCCTACGACCCGCAGCCGACGCTTGAAAAAGTGCGAGTTCCGGTTTTGGTAATAAATGGCGAGAACGATGTGCAGGTTTCATCAAAAGAAAATCTCGCGCTTATTTCCGCCGCCCTGAAAGCCGGAGGAAACAAGGATTACACCGTCAAATCTTTCCCGAAACTCAACCATCTTTTTCAGACGAGTGAAACGGGTATGCCCGACGAATACAGTAAAATTGAAGAAACGATTTCTCCTCAGATTTTGGAGTTAATTTCAGATTGGATTTTGAGACGCACCGGAAAGAAGTAAAAGTTTGTGAAAAATAAAAAGGGCGCGGAATTATTAAATTTTCCGCGCCCTTTTTATTTTTTAGCTGGCGAGTGCCTGAACTTGCTGTTCGCTCAT
>CBDUBY010000195.1:0-6922 GCA_965365505.1 uncultured Pyrinomonadaceae bacterium
CCGGATTTTTCGGCGGCGGCAATCATCAAATCGGCTTCTTCCAAAGTTCTGGCAATCGGTTTCTCGACCAGAACATTCACGCCCTTTTCCAGAAAAGCGCAGGCAATTCGAGCGTGCGTTTCGGTCGGCGTAACGATGGAAACCGCGCTAACTTTATCGAGCAATTCGCGCCAATCGGTGAAATAATCGCAGTTGTTTTTCTCGGCAATCGCGCGCGCATTCTCTTCGTTTGAATCGCACACACCGACAAACTCAATTTCGCCCTGCCGCGCGATTTCGGCGTAATTTCGGGCGTGATGTTGACCGAGCGAACCGACGCCGATAACAGCGGTCTTTAGTCTTTGGTCATTGGTCTTCGTGCTTTGATTATTTTCCATAATTTGAACGCGGCGAACTTTTCAGCAATACTTATCATTTTCATTGAAGATGCAGGATTTTACAAAGACCGAAGACCGAAGTGCGAAGACGGAAAAAATAATCCGGCTGATTTTTTGGGTTGTCATCGTCTCGGTGTATTTTTTCGCGCTCGGCTCGATTCCGCTCGTCGGACCTGACGAGCCGCGCTACGCACAAGTGGCGCGTGAAATGTTCGAGCGCGGCGATTGGGTTACGCCGACGCTCGGCGGCGCAACCTGGTTTGAAAAGCCCGCGCTGCTTTACTGGCTGCAAATCGCCTCATACAAACTTTTCGGCGTGTCGGAATTCGCCGCGCGTTTCGGCTCGGCATTATTCGGTTTGGGAACAATTTTTGGTTTGTGGATTTTGGGAAGAAGTTTAGCCACAGAGGACACAGAAAAGCACAGAGATTTAAAAAACGAAAAAAATCTCTCATCTTCCTCTGTGTCCTCTGTGGCTAAAAATAGTTTTGCTAATTGGCTCGCCCTAATTGCAGCATCGTCAATCGGTTTGCTGACATTTTCGCGCGGCGCGAGTTTCGATATTATTTTGACTTTCCCAATGACCGCCGCTCTCGCTGCATTTTTTACATTCGACCAATCCAGTCGAAAATCAGGCTTTACTTTTCACTTTTCACTTTTCACCTTTCACTTCTTCGTCGGTGTCGCGCTGCTCGCCAAAGGTTTAATCGGCATCGTTTTTCCATTTGCGATCATCGCGTTTTATTTTCTGCTCGCCCGCAAACTGCCGAACAAAACTTTCGTCATCAGTTTATTTTGGGGAACGATTCTAAGTTTGCTCGTCGCGTCGAGCTGGTATCTGCCGATGTATCTGGCGCACGGCTGGACGTTTATTGACGAGTTTTTCGTTCAACATCATTTTCAGCGTTACACTTCAAACAAATATCAACATCCGCAGCCGTTTTATTTTTTCTTCTGGGTTTTGCCGCTGATGACGCTGCCGTGGCTGCCGTTTTTCGCGGCGGCGATTTGGAATTTGATTAAGTCCAAAGTTCAAAGTTCAAAATTTAAAGTCCAAAACCAATCACATCTTCACCCTTTTACCCTTTCATCCTTTCATCTTTTCGCTCTTGCCTGGCTGCTCGTGCCGCTCATTTTCTTTACCTTTTCCGGCTCGAAACTTCCCGGTTATATTTTGCCCGCGCTGCCCGCCGCGCTCGTTTTGACAGGCGAATACGTTTCGCGTTTCGCGGCTAAATCACGCCGTAGAAAAATCGCCGTTCAATCAATCGCGTTTGCCACGTTCGCTGTTGTCATTGTTGTATTGCGCTTTTTCGCTCCGACTTACGCACAGGCTGACACGACAAAATATTTGATTGAAACGGCGAACGCCGCCGGTTATGCCGACGCGAAAATTTTGAACCAACATCACGCCGCGCACAATGCGGAATTTTACGGCGCGGGCAGATTGCTGCGAGAGGCGAACGGGAAATTAAAAATTTATTACGGCGCATCGGAAATTGCGGAGGAAATAAACCGGCAGAACGGCAAAGCGGTTTTGGTTTTAGTTCCGATCGAATATCTTTACCAGTTGAAGGAAAGCAGTTTGGTCAAATCGAGCATTTTAGGCGAAAGCGGCGAACTGGCGATTGTCGCCGTCAAAGGAACGCCGTCATCCTGACGGCATTCAAATTCGCGGGCAATGCCGTCAGGATGACGGCGTTCCGTTTTCCGATGCGCGTTTTAATCTGTCCATCAATGCCAAGCCGATTCCCGTTTCTTCAACTGTTTGGCAAAAAATTTCTTCAATTTCCTGCCGGTCGCATTGACGAAAAAAATCGAAAACCGAATGCGCATAGTCTTCGATTGATTGGCAAATTTTCACCGAATCAAATTTCCCCTTCGGCTCTTTCAACCCGATAAACGCGCTTCGCTTTGTAACTTCAAATCTGAAATCTGAAACTAAAATCACCCGCGCGCGCGGAGAATAATGCCGATGTTTCAAGCCCGGACTTTTCGGTTGTTCGCCTTTTGATTGCCGATAAACGCGCGTTTCGGGAACAATCGCCTGCAAATCTTCGAGCGTAATCGCGCCGGTTCTTAAAATCAGCGGAACGTCCGAAGTGCAATCCACAACGGTTGACTCTAAACCGATTCGCGTCGCCGCGCCTTGCAGAATACAATCAATGCGCCCGTCCAAATCTTCCGCGACGGCTTGCCACGTCGTCGGACTCGGACGACCCGAAAGATTTGCCGACGGCGCGACGAGCGGAACATCGCACGCTCTTAAAAACTCGCGCGCCAAATCATTTTCCGGCATTCGCACGCCGATTGTTTCAAGATTCGCGGTCGCCATAAACGGAACTCGCGCCGCTTTCGGCAAAACCAAAGTCAGCGGCGCGGGAAAAAATGCGCCGATAAATCTCTCGGCGTGATTTGTGATTTCAGAAACGAGCGATGAGATTTGTTCAATCGAACCAACGTGCGCGATGAGCGGATTGTCATTCGGTCGCTGTTTCGCCGCAAATATTTTTTCAATCGCCCGCTCGTCGAAAACATTCGCGCCCAACCCGTAAACCGTTTCGGTCGGAAACGCGACCGTGCCGCCGCGCCGGATAAAAGCGGCGGCTTCGGCGGGCGAGATTGTTAAAATGGTTTTCATTCGTAGAAAATTACTAAAGCCGTAAAGAAAATTTAACCACAGATTTACACGGATGAACACAGAATAAAACGAAGATAATCGGGTTCATTTCGCAAAGTATTTATATCCGAGTCCGTCGGTGTAAATCTGTGGTTAAATTTTCTACTCTTTACGCCTTCACTCCTTCAAGTTAAAATTTCTCTAAATGACTTTAGACGAAAAACTCAAAAATCTGCCGACCGCGCCCGGCGTTTATATCCACAAAAACGCCGACGGAAAAATCATCTACGTCGGCAAGGCGAAGAATTTAAAAAACCGCGTCCGCTCGTATTTCCAATCGGGACGCGGACACGATGCCAAAACTCGTGAACTGGTAAAAAGAATTGCAGACTTGGAATTTATCGTCGTTGATAATGAAGTCGAAGCCCTTGTCCTGGAGTCAAATCTCATCAAAAAACATAAGCCTCGTTTTAATGTTTTATTGAAAGACGATAAGCAATATCCGCATTTAAAGATGACGCACGAGCCGTTTCCGAAAGTCGTTATCACCCGAAAAATCGTCCGCGACGGTTCAAGTTATTACGGACCTTTTTTGCCCGCGAGTTTAGCGCGCCGAACTTTAGATTTAATCAACCGCGCGTTTCAGCTTCGCACTTGCGACATCGAAATTGACGGCAAATTGCCGCGTCCGTGTTTGGAATATCATCTCAAACGATGCCTCGCGCCGTGTGTTAAAGAGCTTTGCAAACCGGACGAATACAGCCAAGCGACGGCTGACGTAAAACTTTTGCTCGAAGGCAAAAACAAAGAACTCGCCAGCACTTTGCAGGAGCGTATGTGGCATTTCGCCGAAACGCAAAACTACGAACTCGCCGCGAAATACCGCGATTTGCACAAAACAGTTTTGGCGATTGCCGAGCAGCAAAAAATGGCGATGACCGCCGACCGCGACGTTGATATGTTCGGTTTCTACCAAGAGAAAAATCTGCTCGCGTTGCAATTATTCACGATGCGCGAAGGCAAAATCGTCGGGCGGCGCGAATTTTTCTGGGAAGATTTAGACGCGGAGAACTTCGACGTTTCTGAATTTCTTGGCGAAGTTTTATCGCAGTATTATTCGACCGATTACGTGCCGCTCGAAATCCACGTTCCGGCAGATTTCGCCGACCGCGAAGTTTTGGAAAGGGCTCTGACCGAACGGCGCGGCAGGCGCGTGAAAATTCTCGACCCGAAGCGCGGACAGAAGCGCGATATGATTGAACTCGTCGAAACGAACGCGAAAATCGCTTTTGAACAACGCTTTAGAGTCCTCAAACCCGACTCGCAAAAACTTCTGGAAGACTTGCAGGAAATTCTCGAACTTCCCTATTTTCCCGAACGCATCGAATCGTTCGACATCTCGAACATTCAAGGCGCGGAAAACGTCGCCGGCATCGTCGTTTTCGAGAACGGCAAACCGGCGCGCGCCGAATATCGCCGCCTGATAATCAAAACCGTCGAAGGCGCAAACGATTTCGCCTCGATGAATGAAGCCGTTTTTCGCCGTTACAAAAGACTTTTAGCCGAAGAAAAACCGCTTCCGAATTTGATTTTCATAGACGGCGGCAAAGGTCAGATTTCCGCCGCTGCCGCCGCGATGCAAACGCTCGATTTAGAAATGATTCCAATCGTCGGACTTGTAAAGCCGCCGAAACATCACAATCAAATTTCGCATCTTTTGCGTTTCGGCTACGAAGACAATCCGGTTTATTTCGATGCCGGTCAGCCCGCCTTTCGCTTCGTCCAGCAAATCCGCGACGAAACGCACAAAACGGCGATTCAATACCACCGCAAACGCCGCGAGATGCGCGATTTCACATCGGAACTAACAGCAATTCCGAAAGTCGGCGAGAAGCGAAAATTGAAACTGCTTAGAAACTTCGGCTCAATTGAACGCATCGCCAAAGCGACGGTCGAAGAACTTTCGCCATTCTTAGGCGCAAAAGCCGCCAGAGAAGTTTTCGAGCATTTCGAGAAACAGCGGAAACTAGCGGAACAATAAAATCAAGGCTCGTCGCAGTAAACGGTTCGCGTTTTCTTGAACAACTTTTTGAATTCCTCTTCGTGCGAGCCGTCATACTCTATGCGCTCGATAAAGTTGTTCGCGCAATTCCAGAAACCGAACGACATTACTTCGACGCGGGCGAATTTCAGGCGGTCGGGCGAATCGTATTCCGCCTCGAAAATCCGTTTGATGCGTTCCGGGTCGCCGTTGTTGCGGCGCGTGTCTTCGTTCACCGTTCGCCAGATTGCTAAAAGCTCGTCGTCGCCGTTAATCAGCGGATTGGCGAATTTTGCGATGCACGATTCGCCAATAGTTGCTTCCTTGAGTTTCGACGGCTCGTTGTAACCGAGCATCGTCACGCGCGAAAGCTCATAAACCTGCTTTAACTCTTTTAACTTGCGTTCTCTGAATCGTTCCCAATACGCCGATTTAACGATGTCTAAATGTTTCAGCGCGGCTGATTTCGATTCGTATTCCTTGTCGAGCGCGGCGACGTTCAGCTTTTTTATTTCTTCGTATTTCCAAACCGTCGCTTCGGTGTTGATTTCAAAATCTCCGAAGTTGAACAGTTTGAGCGTATTTTTAAGCTGCGCGTCGGTGTATGTCTTCGCGTCGTAAGTTCCTTCAAATTCGCACAACTCGGTCGTCCAGCGAAATCGCTTCGTCTGGGCGTAAGTCGCCGCCGTCGCACACAAAATTAAAATCACCGTCAAAAGGATTTTCATATCGCTTGATTTTCGGTCGCAGATTTTTACAAAATTTTCAATTTCTTTATACGTCAACTCACCGGAAACGGCAAGACTATTACGAAAAATTAAGTATAATCCGTTTATGATTTTTTCAGACATAAACTTATCGCGCAAACTTGAACGCACCGAAGCCCGCAGCAACGCCGCATTTGTCGAGGCGCGGGCGGAAACTTCGCCCGAAATCGGCGCGGATTGGATAAAATCGGCGGGCGCGTATGCGATGTTTGACGGCATCGAATCGCCTTTGACGCAGACTTTCGGACTCGGCATTTTTGAAGAAACAACCGCTGCCGGTTTGGACAAACTCGAACAGTTTTTCAGGACGCGCAACGCGCCGATTCTGCACGAAGTCAGCCCGCTTGCCGACGCTTCGATTTTTCAATTATTCAACGAACGCGGTTATCAGCCGATTGAGTTTTCGAGTGTGATGTATCGTCCGATTGAAGCAGAAACCAAGCTCGGCGCGCCGGTCAATCCGAAAATCACGACGCGCATTATCGAAGCGGGCGAAGAGAAAATCTGGGCGCGAACTTCTGCCGATGGTTGGGAAACAGAGATGGAAGGGCTTGGCGAATTTATGTTTGAATTCGGACAGGTCAGCACGAGATGCGCGGGCGGATTTCCCTTTCTCGCCGAGCTTGAAAATCAGCCGATTGCCGCCGGAATGCTTTTCATTTACGACGACGCGGCGCTGCTCGCGGGCGCAAGCACCGTTCCCGACGGACGCAGGCAAGGCGCGCAATCCGCACTGCTCGACGCGCGGCTGCGTTTCGCCGCAACGCGCGGCTGCAAGATTGCGATGATGAGCGCATCGCCCGGCAGCCAGTCGCAGCGCAACGGCGAGAAAAATGGTTTTCGTATCGCTTACACGCGAACCAAATGGCAGTTGAACTATTGAGAAAACGAACCACGAAAAAACACGCGCGACACGAAAAAATTTGATTTATTTCGTATCGCGCGTGTTTTTTCGTGGTTTTATTTTTACTGCTTTCTCACATAGCTTTTGTGCAGAGTTACTTTTGATTTACTGTCGCGCGATTCAAAAACAACATTCTCGTTGTCTTCTCTGGTCACGGATTTTACGCGGTCGGTGACAGTGCGTTCTTCGGATTTGGCGCGGTCTGCGCCGTCA
>CBDUBY010000196.1:0-6893 GCA_965365505.1 uncultured Pyrinomonadaceae bacterium
GCGGGCGGTTTCAGAAATGAAACCGCCCGCCTTTTTTGTAAAACCCGCCCGCTGCCGCAGACGGTTGTGACGTTAAAAATTCAATTTGCCCGAAAACTGAATTCTGCGGGCTTCGCTGATGACGCTTTCCCGAATGCGTCCGAACGGCGCGGTCGCGTTCAGCACGCTGTTTGGAAAAGCAAACGACGGAGTGTTTGTCAGGTTACGCGCGTCAACCCGCAAATCGAAACTGAATCGTTCGGTGAAACGGAATTTCTTCGACAGCGAAGCGTCGGTTTGAAATTGGCGCGGACCGATAAAAAAGTTTCTGCCGACGTTGCTGAACTCGCCCGGTTCGGGCGTGGAAAACAACGCCTGTTGTTCGGCGGTGAAATAGTAATTCGTGCCTAAAAACTGAATGACATCGCCCAAATCCCGCGAACAGTTGTTGCAGTTAGCGGGCGTGACGACGACGTTGCTCAACGTATTCGCCGCCGAATAAACCGTGAACGGACGACCCGACGCGAGATTGAAAGTTCCGGCAAGCTGCCAGCCGCCGACGAGCAGGTCAAGAGCCTTCGGCATTTCGCCGAAAAACTGTCTGCCTCTGCCGACGGGCAGTTCAAAAGTGTAAGTCGCCTGTAAAGCGTGACGGCGGTCGAAATCCGACAGAGCGTAATTCAAACTGCGGTTCGCATTGTCGAACGGGCTGCTCGAAGACGACTGCGCCGAACCGCGCCCGACCGTTGTGAACAACGGGTCGAACGAACGCGAGTCCATAGATTTTGAAAGCGTGTAGCCGACCTGAAAGCCGAGTCCTTTGTTAATTCTTCGCTTGAGGATGACTTCCAAACCGTGATACATCGAAGTATCGTTGCTGTCAATGACGTTCAGAGCAGTTGCGAACTGCGGATATTTTTGGAAGAAAAACGGATTGCCCGTGTTTGTTTGCCAAACGCGCCCGCCGACTCCGGTTGCCAGATTTCCGGCGACCGAGCCGACTGAGCCGAGGTTTATTTCGTTGGCATAAACGCGAAGCAGCATTCTGGTCGCCGTGCCGTCCGCCGCCGTGATGCGTGTGTCACCCGCCAGCAGCGCATTAAAATACACATTTTGATAACCGACGGCAGTTCTGTTGTTACGCAAATCGCGGAAGGCGTTCAAAAATCCGTTGCCCCGGATGTCTGCCTGATTCGCGTCGTAGCCGCCGAGCAGATGCAAGCCGCGTTTGCCGATGTAATTGACTTCCAAAACCGAATCGAAACCGACTTCGTGCTGCACTCCGGCGAACCATTGATGAATTTCGGGAAACACCAAATCACGCGCGATGACGGTTTGCGTCAAAGTTCCGAAAGCGGGCGGCTGGCGCAGTTGATTCGGCGTGCCGGTCGGCACAATCGTCGTAATGTTGCGGTAAAGCCCGCCGCCGTTGCCGTAACTGTTGTTGGTCGGAAAGACCGTGTTGTTGCCCGGCGAGTTTTGGAAAATCGAAGCGGCGAACAACTGCGTCCCGAAACGGTCGTAAGCCAGACGATAATTCGCCCTGACGGAAGTTTTACCGCGCTTGAACGGGTCCCAGGCGAACCCGAGCGACGGCGAAAAATTATTCAAATCGTTTTCAAATAATTTTCCTTCTTCCCAGCGCAGAGTATTCGACGGCGCGGAACTCAGGGAAATTTCCTGATTCGGTCGCAGAATCGGCAGCCCGTCCGAAGTCGGCGAAATTTTCGGTTCGTATCGCAAGCCGATGTCGAACGTCAGATTCGGTCGGAATTTCCAGGTGTCCTGCACGTAAAAATCGTATTCAGGATAATTCGCTTCATACACCCAGCGCGTTCCCGCCGGTGCAAACGCGCTGCCGTCGGCATTTGCAACGAACGCCTGATTATAAACGCCGACTCTGCCGAGATAATCGTTGATTTGACTTTGCAGCGTGTTCGAGTCGTTTGAATTTATCGAAGGCGCAAGCGTCGTCAGGTTAAAAGCGTTGAAATTATTGTTAATCGTGCGGTCAAAGGTAATGCGTCCTTCGATACGGTTGCCCGTTCCGGCGACTTCCGAGCGGTCATCGGTCTGCCTGCCGAAACGAAAGTTGATGCCCGTTTTCAAAGTGTGATTCGACAGCGCGAAAGTTACGTTGTCAACAAATTGGTGCGTCCGCACACCGCGCCCGTTGCCGGCGATGTTCGTTCCCGCGTCCGTCACCAGATTTAGGATAAACGGCACGTTGTTATTATCTGTCCCGAAGAAAAAATTAAATTTGCTGAAGCCGTAAATAAATTCGTTCGTGATTGTCGCGGTCGGCGACCAGCGATAATTGATCGCCAGATTTTTCGGTCTTCTAAAGGTATCAACAATTCCCGGCACGGTCGGAAACGGCTGCAATCCGCCGTTGGTCACGTCGTTAATCGTGTCCTGCTGTCCCTGCGCATAGCGAACGTAAAACTGATTCGTGTCGTTGATTTTAAAATCGAATTTTGAAACGAAATCGTATTGCCGCTCGTTGGTCGGCGCGAGAAAATTGTAACCGGCGGTATTCAATCCGTCGCCGCGCGTAAAATCGTTCGGCAGCGGAGCTAAATTGATCGAAGCCAGAATCGTCTGATCAATTCCGATTCCCGATGGATTGGCTCCGACATTGTAAGTCGCAATGCAGGGCGATGTGCCGGTCGTTCCCGGACAGTTTCCGAAAAGCGGATTTCCGCTCGAATCAACCGCCGCGCCGGTCGGAAAAGCGGTTGACACGACCGTGCCGACCGGCGCGTTTCTGCCGTTGCGAACGTATCGAAAAATTCCCTGCCGCGCCGCCTGCGTATAAACCGTCCGCTGAACCAACTGCGCCTGCGATTGACGCAGAAACTGTAGATTGACGAAGAAAAACGCCCGGTCTTTGAGAACGTGAAACAGCGGCGTTCCCTCGCCGAAACCGGGAATCACAATCGGTCCGCCCGCGCTGCCGCCGAAAATATGCTGGACGAATTGCGGTCGCCGCACGCCGAGCGTGTTATTGGCGTAAGAGTTGGCGAGAAAATCCGGCGTTTGATAATACTCGAAAATATTTCCCGAAAAACGATTCGTGCCGGAGCGCGTCACGAACGTCACCTGTGCGCCGCTGCTGCGTCCGAGTTCGGCGGTAAAGTTCGATGTCACGACTTGAAATTCCTGAATCGAATCGGGATTCGGACGAAGCGGCGTAAAGTTCGAGCCGCCCGCGCTCGATTCGTTTATATCAATGCCGTCGAGCGTAAAATTAAACGAACGGTCGCGCGAGCCGTGGACGTGAACGCCGCCGCCGGTATTCGCGCCGTTGACGATGCCCGGCTGATAATTCAGCAAATCGAGCGGGTTGCGACCGCGCGCCGCGACAATCGGCAAACTCTCCAAAGTCCGCTGTTCGATGGTGCTGCCGACGTTGCCCGACGTGCTGGTTTGAACTTTCTCGGCGGAATTCTCGACCGTTACAACCGCCGACACATCGCCGATTTCGAGCGCGGCGTTAACGGTCGCCGGTTGGTTAACATTCACCGTATTTTTTATCGAAACGAATTTCTTAAATCCGCTTTTCTCAATCGTTACCGTATATTCGCCGACTTGAATCAAGTCGAAAACGTAGATGCCGCTCTCGCTCGTCTCAGTCGTCAAAGTCGTGGCGGTCGCCTCGTTCGTCAATGTTACCGTCGCGCCCGCCACCGTCGCGCCCGCGCCGTCCGTCACCGTTCCCGTTATGCGCGAAGTGGTTCCCTGCGCCGAAACACTAAAAGCCAGTGCAGACAAAAAAAAGACCATCGAAAAAATAGTCGTAACAGGTTTAAATCTCATAATTCTCCTCCTCTTGAAGTCTAATTTAGATAATAAAGCCTTATGAACTTCTGATATGTATTAAGGAATGCTGATGTAAAGTAGCACGGATTGAGGAAAAATTTAAAGGAGAACTAACAGTAAACTGATTTTTATTTTATGAAATCAGTTATTTTTGATATTGAATAATCGCGCCTTTCGCTCCGACCGCCCAGCCGTATTTCTTCATCATAAATAAGCCGTAAAGCCTTTCTTTAATATTACTGTCCTGCAAAATCCAGGTTTTGCCTTTGTCCGATGAGCGCAGAATCGTTCCGCCGTAACCGACAATCCAACCGTTTTTGTCGTCAGCGAAATCTACACGCATAAAGGTATTCGGAAAGTTTGTCTTAACCGCTTCCCAAGTTCCGCCGCCGTTTTCCGTTCGCAAAATCGTTCCTTTTTCGCCGACGGCATAGCCTTCTGACGAATCTCGAAAATCTATATTGTAAAGTGCGTTGGTCGTTCTCGAATTTTGCGCGAACCAATTTATTCCGCCGTCCTGCGTGGCTAGGATTAACCCGTTGTCGCCGACAATCCAACCGCGCGAACTATTTACAAAATCCAGGTGAAACAATTCGAGTTTCGACGGCACGATGATTCGCGCCCACGTTTCGCCGCCGTCGTCTGTCCGCATCACCAAAGAATCAACCACTTCGTCATCTTTACCGATTCGCTTGATTATCGAGCCGACGATAAAGCCGCGTTTTTTATCGGCGAACCGGACGCTTAAAAACTCCGGCGAGCCGTTGCGGAAATCTTTCGGTTCGTAAATTTTTATTTCATTCCAGACGCGTCCGCCGTCGTCGGTCGCAAACATTTTTTTGCCCGCTACGACATAGCCGTTCTTGTCATTGCGAAAATAAATTTCATTGATATTTTCGGTCGTCGAAATGCGCTGCCTTATCCAGGTGCTGCCGCCGTCATTTGTTTGCGCCAGATAACCGTTGTCGCCCGCGACGAAACCGCGTTCGCCGGACGTAAAATAAACGGCGACTAAATCGCCCGCGCTGCCGCTTTTCAACTGCTTCCAGCTCGATTGAGCGTAGAACACCTGAGCGGCAAAAAGCGTCAAACAACCAAATAAAAAGGTTTTTTTCCACACTGCGAAAATTGTCTTGTTCATAAAATAATTAAGATGACTTTGACGATAAGATACAATTTATTCGGGCAAATGTCACCTACGTTACACAACGAGATTTTGTTTTTCAATCCAACTTTAAATTGTGCAATTCGAAGAAACGACAGCCGCAAAACGACGCGAAGCGACACTAAACAAGACAAATCTTTTAGTGTCGCTTCGCAGTTAATTTTGATTCCGTGATTTATTTGGTTATCCGATAAACTTTCCCTTTCCAAACAACGACGACCTGCTCGCCTAAAGAGAAGAACTGCGCCAGTTCTTTTTCTTTGCTAACCAAATCGAAATACTCGTCGCTCGCAAAACTGAGATTAATTTCCGCACGTTTCGCTATTGCCTGAAATTCAGAATCAACCCAAACGTCGTTTTCCAGATAGAAGGTTTTCGCGCCGACTTTTTTGACTACGCCGGTTTTGATTACTTCGTCGTCTGCGGCAGTTACCGTCACGACTTCCTGCTGCATCTTTGAGTCTTTGCTCGACTGAACCGCTCCTTGTCCGGTTATCAACAAACCACTCGGCGCAGCTTTTGCCGGTGCTTTTCTTTTTTCCATCATTGTCTGCGACCGCCGCGATTCAAAATCAACGAGATTATTGGATTTATCGCTTCCGTCGGTTGCCAGATAAGAGGTGTAAGGCGTGACGATTCCGTAGCGCGTTCCCAAATCAACCACTTCGTCGCGCAATTCTTTCTGCTCGCCATTGGAACGAATCTGCTCCATCAGCCATCCGACGCGGCGCGTTGCCCAAAGTCTGGGAAGAAAATCATTCTTCTCGTCGCGCAGCGGAAATTCGAGATTCGGATAATTGAAAGTTTTCGCTTCCCTGCCGGATTTTCCGGTCAATCGCAGAGTGATATTGTCCAAACCAGAATTGTTTTTGTAACGTCCGATTAATGTTATTTGCGTTCCTTTGAAAATGTCAGTCAGTTTTCGCGGATACATCAATTCGGTCTGCACGCTGCCGAAATCGAGTTCCAAATCGGTCAGCACCGGCGAATTTACTTTCGTAAAAAAGTTGGAAACTTTTACCTCGATATTTTCCTTCGGCTCGACGTAATCAGCCGTGCCGGAATTTTCTGCCGCCAAACGGTCGAGCAATCTGGTGTTGACATCATATCCGACGCCCAACGTGAAAAGGCGCAGATTGGCGACCTTGACGGCGTTCGCGTTAGCGATGATTTTCTCAATGTTCGATTCGCCGACAGTCGGCAAGCCGTCGGTCATAAAAACGAGCATCTTCGGTCGGTCGGAATCGTCGAATTGACGCAGCGCCGCACGCAGCGCATCGTTGATATTCGTGCCGCCGGTCGGCGTTAATTTGTTGACGAACTCCTCGCCGCGTCGTCTGCCTGCCATATTCGCCGCAATCAAGCCGGTTTCCATCAAACGCTCTTCGCCCGCAAAGCCGACGACGTTAAATCGGTCGCCGTCGCGCAAACTGCGAACGCCGAAAAGCAGTGCTGCACGCGCCTTTTCCATTTTCGCGTCTTCCGCCATCGAACCGCTCGTGTCGAGAACGAAAACGATGTCCTTATTGACCAATTCCTTTTCCGAGATATTGTCTTTGGGCGAAAGCGTCAGCAGGAAATAACCGTCTTTCCCAGGCTCACGGTAAGTAATAAGGGACATTCCGAAATCGCTGTTCGATAATGTATAAAAGAGCTGAAAATCATTGTCGTTGCCGTTTGTTTCAAACGAAACGCTCGAAGCAATTTCGCCTTTTTGCTTGACATCAATTTGATGCGACGGCGAATAAATGTTTCTGATTACGTCTTTGCCGACAATTTCAATTCGCCCCGAAACCGTGCCGAATTTCTGCGCGGGCATATTTCGATTTGAATTTTCAACCGCCGGATTTTGCCGCCAGAGATTTTTCCCTGTTCCTAAAGGGTAACGATACGCGACCGTTCCCGATTCGGCTTTCAAAATTTGCGT
>CBDUBY010000197.1:0-6741 GCA_965365505.1 uncultured Pyrinomonadaceae bacterium
TAAATGAAGAAAAACCGATTGCGCTGCACGAACTTCTTTATCCGCTCGTGCAGGGCTACGATTCAGTCGCGCTCGACGCCGATATTGAACTCGGCGGAACTGACCAGAAATTTAATTTGTTAGTCGGGCGAAACTTGCAGCGCGAATACAATCAAGAGCCGCAAGTCGTCATCACCACGCCGCTGCTCGAAGGCACGGACGGCGTTCAGAAAATGTCGAAGTCTTTGGGAAATTACATCGGCATTGACGAATCGCCGTCGGAGATGTTCGGTAAAATAATGAGCATTTCCGACGATTTGATGTGGCGTTATTACGAACTGCTGACCGACAAAACGCCTGACAATATCGAAGCGATGAAGACGAGCGGCGAGAATCCGCGCAACTTGAAAGTTAATCTGGCGAAATTGATTATCAAAGATTTTCATTCGATTGATGCCGCGACTGAAGCGGAAGCGGAATTTAATCGCCGCTTCGTCAAAAAAGAAATTCCCGATGAGATTGAGGAAATGCCGATTGCCGCCGGAAATTACAAACTCGTTGATTTGCTCGTCCAAACAAATCTCGCCGCGTCAAAAGGCGAAGCCAGACGTTTGATTGAACAAGGCGGCGTAAAAATCGGCGGCGTGAAAATTTCTGATACTCAAACCGACATTGAATTAAAAGACGAAGTTTTGCTGCAAGTCGGCAAGCGGAAATTTTTGAAAGTGAAGGCAAGATAAAATGTCGCCAATCATCGAAACCGAGGAAACCTTAATCATCGAAACGCCCGAACGAGTTCCGCTGGCGTTTGCTCTGGCTTCTATCGGCAACCGCTTTCTCGCCGTCGCCATTGACCATTTTATCCAGTATTTCGCTATCTTTGTCGTCGCCTGGGCGTTTCTCAGCCTGACTGATTACGATATTGTCAACAGCGAGCAGTCACCGATTGAGTTCGCGCAGGAAATGTCGAAATGGACGATTGCGATTATGATAATCGTTTTGTTTCTGATTTTCGCCGGGTATTTTATTTTTTTCGAGTGGCTGTGGAACGGGCAAACGCCGGGAAAAAGATTATTAAAACTGCGCGTCATCCGCGAAGACGGTCGCCCGGTGACTTTGTGGGAAGCGATTGCGAGAAACCTTCTGCGGATTTTCGATGCCGTGCCGGGCTTCGTTTTGCCGGTTTATTCAATCGGGCTGATAACGATTTTTTTAAGTAGTCGCGACCGGCGAATCGGCGATATGTTTGCCGGAACGGTCGTCGTCAGAGAGCGAACCGACGAAGCACCGACCTTTGCCGAAACTTTTTCCAACCCGATTGCGGACGCGGCTTTCCGGCGCGTGCAAAAACCGATAACTTTTCAAGCTGATGTAAATTCAATTACCGAATCGGAAATCGAAGTCGCCGAATCGTTTTTGCGCCGCCGCTGGGATTTGACCGAGCGGCAAAGACTCTGGATGGCGTGGCGCGTCGCCCTGCCGCTGATGTATAAAATCAAACCGAGTTATGATTTGCAGAATTTCACTTACGAAGGTTTTCTCGAAGAAATCGTTCACCGCTTTCATTCGCGGCAAAGATTTCTGAATTAAATCGGATTTTGCCAAACGCTTTTTTTTCGTGTTAGCTTTTTAAATTAGCAACTTTATTTTCCTTTTCGATTCTCGTGAAAATTCAAAAAAATATTTTAGTGACCGGCGGCGCAGGCTTCATCGGCTCGCATCTGGTCGAACAATTGCTCGCCGAAAAAATGTGGCACGTTTCGGTCGTTGACGATTTCAACGATTTCTATAATCCCGCGCTCAAACGCGCCAACGTCGCCGCGCATTCGGCAAACGAAAATTATCAATTATTTGAAGCCAATATCTGCGACGCAGACGCTTTGCGCCGAATTTTTGCGGAAAATAACTTCGATGTGATTGTGCATTTAGCGGCGCGCGCCGGAGTTCGCCCGTCGCTCTCACAACCGAAACTTTACGCCGAAACGAACATCAACGGCACATTAAACTTGCTCGATTTAGCCAGAGAGTTCAATGTCAAACAATTCGTTTTCGGTTCGTCGAGTTCAGTCTACGGCAACAACGAAAAAGTTCCGTTCAGCGAAGACGATAAAATTTTCCATCCGATTTCGCCTTACGCGGCGACCAAAGCGGCGGGCGAATTGATTTGTCATACTTATTCGCATCTCTACGACATCCGAACGGTTTGCCTCAGATTTTTCACCGTCTACGGAGCGCGTCAGCGACCGGATTTAGCGATTCGGAAATTCTCGCAGTTGATCACCGAAGGCAAGCCGATTCAGGTTTTCGGCGACGGCACGACCCGGCGCGATTACACTTTTGTTGACGATATTATTCAAGGCGTTCGCGCGGCAATTGATTATGACAAATCAATGCACGAAGTTTTCAATCTCGGCGAATCGCAAACCGTCGAATTGAAATATCTGATTGAACTGCTCGAAAAAAATCTCGGCGCAAAAGCCGTCATTGACCGCCAGCCGATGCAGCCGGGCGACGTGCCGCAAACCTTCGCCGATATTTCAAAGGCGCGGAAACTTTTAAATTACAATCCGCAGACGAAAATCGAAGCGGGCATCGAAAAATTCACCGATTGGTTTGTTCAGGCATCAAATAGTAGCGCATCTAAAAATTAAATTCTACCTTCGTGCCAGATAATCAATAACGAATATCAAACCGATACCTGCTATTAAGATTGAAAGACTGAAAATGAGAATATGCGGCAGTTGCCAAATGAAACGGCGACATACATAGCAATAAGACTTCCAGCGTGAAATCGGTCTCTCGCAGTAAGGACATCTGTTCATAACTGTTCATAATATAAACAATCAAAATCGAACGTTCTGTATGGCAGCCTACCGTTTGCAATCGTGAAATTTATTGCAGCGGCTTTGCCTGAAAACCTTCTGAAATTAAAAATCCGACCAAAAAGAATAAACAGTTTTCGGATAAAAACCGATTCAATAAAGCTGCTTTTCGCCCGGCGGTCTGGTGTTCCAACGCTTGTGAATCCACAGCCATTGTTCGGGATATTTACGAACATATTTTTCGACGACGCGCGTAACGTCCTGCGTCAGTTTCTTTATATCTTCGTCGGCGTTTCCCGTTTTTTCATATTCAACCGGCGGTTCGAGATAAACAACATATTTTTGTTTCGCTTCTTCCCAAACGGCAAACGCGGGCAGCACGGCGGCGTTCGTATGCAAAGCCAGTTTCGCAATGCTCGTCGTCGTCGAAGCCGGAACGCCGAAAAAATCCACGAACACGCCTTCTTTTTCCTGAACATTTAAATCCGCCAAAATGCCGAGCAGTTCGCCGTTTTCCAAAACGCGAAACATTTTTCTGGCTGACTTTGTCTTGTCTAAAGTGACTGAACCGAACCGCATGCGGAAATCGTCCACGAAATTTTCAACCAGCGGATTATCAATGCGGCGCACCAATATATTCATTCCGTAACCGAACGCGGGCGGCAGCAGATTAAAAACTTCCCAACTGCCGAAATGTCCGGTGAAAAACAAAATGCCTCTGCCCGAAGCGTGCGCCGGGTCGAAATGCTCTTCTTTGCCGACGACGTCGATTAAATTTCTGATGTCTTCGTGTCTGAATTTTCTAAAGTGCGAAACGAAACCGAGATGCCTGCCCAAAGACTCGAATGTGCCGCGAATGATTTTTTCTCGCTCAGTTTCGGGCAATTCGGGCAGCGCGATTTCCAAATTTCTGCGGGCGGTCTTTTGTAGTTTCGGAAAGCGCGAGCCGATAAACTTTCCCAGAGATTTTCCGAACCGCATCGAAGTTTCAATCGGCAGCGCGCCGATTGCGCCGAGCAAGGAGCGCACGGCGATGAGTTCGGATTTGTTTTGTAGATTGCTGCGTTTTTTCGCCAATGGAATTTACCAGATTTCGCGCAAGTCGAGTTTGAATTTTTCAAGAACAGATTCGCCGGAAACGAATTCGGGATTTTTCAAAATTTCCGTTTCCTCGTTCAGACGATAAACGAAAACTCGTTTGTTCTTTGAGTCGAGCAGCCAGCCGAGCCGCGCGCCGTTCCTCATATATTCGTCCATTTTTTCCTGCAAATCTTTCAACGAGTCGGACGCTGAAGAAAGTTCGAGAACAAAATCGGGACACAGCGGCAGAAATTTTTGCAGTTGTTTGGCGGTAAATTTTTCGAGCCGCGTTTTCAAAATCCACGAAGCGTCAGGCGAGCGTTTCGCGCCGTTCGGCAATTTAAAGCCGGTCGAAGAATCATAAATTTTACCCTGCTTATCTTTTTTTGCCCAAGCCTTTAACTGGTAAGTAATCTCTGCATTTCTCTCGCCCGTTTCTGCTCCGGTTGGCGGCATAATGATAATTTCTCCTTTGGCGTTCTGCTCGATTTGGACATCGGGATTTTGCTGACAAAACTCGTAAAACCGCTCGTCGCTCAGCTTGCCGAAAGACCGGAAATTCAAAACAAATCTCGCCGAATCATAATCGCTGACTTTTACTCTATCCAAAACCGCCGACATAAATTTACACCTCTCGAAATTATTATAAACCGTTTCTAACTCCAGCGAAAAAACCGCTTCGTAATCGGCAACAAGCGATGCGCGGCAACCGTTCGGCTAAAGAAAATCTCGTGTTCGCCTTCGACGCGCGACATTTCCATCATTTCTTCAAAGCAATCGTGCATCTCCAACTGCTTCGCATATTCCGCCGCATCAACGTATTCCTGAACATTTTGGCTTTCTAATCTGCCCGCAAAATACATCGGAAAAAACCAGCCTGAAACGTAACACGCCGCGCCGATTGTTTTGCCGATTGTCCAAAAGATTCGCTCTCGTCGGGCATTCGGTTTCGCGTCGAAATGTTCGAGCCACCGCAAAACATTCGCGCGGTGTTCCCATTCTTCGCGTTCGATTTTTCGAATATGCTCGCGCTCCGCCGAGTTTTTTTTCAAAGATTTCCAATGCCCTTGATAAGCATAAGCGGCGGCAAGCTCGCCCGCGTGCGCGTTTTGCAGAATGCGGATTAAATTTTCTCTGGCATCATTGTTCATCGGAAAAATCTATCTTGTCGTAAACTTCGGCAAGTGCGATTCGACATTCGATTGCGGCGAACTCAATTTCCGCGTCAAGCCCAACCGCTTCCGACAAAAGCCAAAACCCGTCGCCGTGCCTGACGTATTTTTCAATTCTGGCTTCGTCCTGCGAAACCAGAACGTATTCCTGCAAACTCTCGATGCTTCGGTAATGCTGAAACTTTCTGCCGCGATCATAAGATTCGGTGGTTTCTGACAGAACTTCGATTAAAAGAACCGGATTAAGCAAAGTGTCAAAAACATCGTCCTGAAACTGTGGCTCGCCGCAGACGACGACCAAATCGGGATAAGTGTAAAGCCCGGTTTCAGGCACAAAAACGCGCATATCGCCAGGACAAACAGAGCATTTTTTATTCTTTAGTCTTTGTCTAAGTTCACCGCCAATATTCCACGAAATCACGTTGTGATTCCATTTCGCGCCGGACATCGCGTAGATTTCGCCGTCAAAGTATTCGTGCTTAATATCAGAATTTCTTTCAAAATCAAGATAATCTTTCACTGTTAATTTTGTTTTCGGAATCGCGCTCATTTTCTTTCTCCAATCCAACGCTTTGTTTCAACTATTTCATCAATCTTGTTTTCGTGGCGCGTAATTTTTAATTTTATGAAAATTTGTAAATAATTACGCCAGAGCGTTTTGTAGGTTTACCTGACAAAGTGAATGCCGGAAATTTCGCCATTCTTGCTGCTTTGACAGAAGCGTCAAATAATCCTTTTACGCCTTTTAATGCTTCGGCAGAAAGTACTTCGCCGTATTCGGAAATTAAAACTTTTACATAAACTTCGCCTTTTAATTTTTGCGGATTTTCAGGTTGCGGAAGGGCGGTAGCGATTCCATTGACAATTCCGCTTGAAACTATTGTTTCCAACGGCTTTTTAAATTCCGCCTCGCAAAATGACGCATCGCCTTCGAGATTTGAATAAACGCATTTGTCTAATCTTGTCATCCCTGCAACATAAGCGGAAATTTCATTTTCTTTGAGAATATTTTCAGCATTCGTTTTACTTTTCAACGCTAAATCACGATTTCCATTTTCGTAATAATAAATCGCCTGTTCACGATTCAAAGTAACTTTTCTGCCAGACTCTTTTTATCATTTTTACTGTTCAGCAATTCCAAACCCTTTTGACGAATCTTGAAAGCCAAATCGGGCAAAGAATCGTTTCCGTGCAAATAAGATTCCGACTCGACGAAAAGATTTAACCAGTAGATTTTTTCAACGTCATCGCCGATGTATTTCCAAAGTTCTGTTTCAAAACTGCCGCCGAGCCGAATTCGTTCTTCATTGAAAACTTTCGACAGGTTTTCTTTATTTCCGCTGAAACCACTCTTTTCATTTTTTAAGGCTTTATCGAAAGCTGCAAAAGGTTTTGATTGCCCGAAACTAAAGATTGAAGCGCAACAAATTAAAAAGTAAATTGAAATAATTTTTCTCATAACATTTCTAAGCCGCGACTTTTTCCACGCGATTGTAAACCGTATCGCGTTCGACCGCTTCAAAACCGGCGTTTTCGATCATCTGAATCAATTCCGCTTTCGACATTTTCGCTTCGCCGCCTTCTTCGACCGAATAACTGTGCGTCAGTTCGCCGCCGTCGGTGATTGTGCCGTCAACGTCGTTTGCGCCGAAATGGAGCGCGGTCTGCGTCGTCGCTTTGCCGAGCAT
>CBDUBY010000198.1:0-6741 GCA_965365505.1 uncultured Pyrinomonadaceae bacterium
TAATCGTCGAAAAAAGCCCTTGCTGGCGGCGCGAGTAAAACGCGAGCGTATGCACGAGATTCGTGCTGACCAGTGTTCCTTCCAAATCGTAAAATGCCGCCGCTTGTCCGTTTTTCTTCATCGTCGCTTTTTGATAATTATTCGTCGCAATATAAAGACTTAAAATAACAAAAATTTAATGATTTAGGTAATTTGCCGATGCCGGCTTTTATAATCTGACAGATTTATTACAAACTACGGAGAGCTTTAAAGTATAAAACGCGAAGTAATGTTGAATTCGTATAATGATCCAACTTTCTTCGCGCCGTTTCGACGTTTGATTTTTCTCAATGTTTTGAGTTCGGTATCTAGGCGGCAATCGTTTGATTACGCGCAAAGTCGTCTAAAGACAAGACTCAAAACAATTTAGTTCGATTTATTCTGCAAGACTATTTCGATTCGTTTCGCATCGCGCACGACGGTCAGCTTTTTAACCTCGAATGTTTTCATCTGAACGGTTTCACCGCTAATTTGTTTGTCGTCAATCGCTTCGATGAAATCACCGGCTTCGATACCGGAACGCTCAGCTAAACTTTCTGGCTTCACGGTTTTGACCTTTTTCTTATCTTTTTCCGAAACGATTTCAATACCGATGAAAGACAAAATTTGCGCGTCGGTTATCGTATTGGAATTACCCGCGTTCGATAATGGTTCAACCGTTTGGTTTGGATTAATGCCGACCGGAAATCTTAGCGACTCTGGCGGTTTTGAAGAAAAAACTCGTGAACCGCCGCCTGAATCATTCGCCGGATTTGGCTTGCGCGATTCGGTCAATATTTTCCGAGTAGACTTGTCCGCGATAAATTGATTTCCCCGCTCGTTTGCAGTTGGCTTTACAATCAAATCTCCAAAGGCGTTATTTTCATTCGCCGAAGATTGCAAAGGATTATTGATTGCGGCGACCCGGTCAGGCGTTGCGAAGGAATTGCTCGCCGGGTTTTCTGCAACGTCCAGCATTGGCGGCACAGCGGTTTTGGCGATCGGCGGCGTAGCATTGCCGGGAAAATATGAGCTATTGAAAACGACCGCGCCCAAAATTAGAACGATTAAACCAAGCGGCAAAACATAACGCAGCGCGGGAAAAAATCCGAACTGCGAGTCGGCTGGCTTGCCCTGAGCGATTCGCGCCTTGACGCGAAAATCAAAATCGTTAGGCGCGTCAACTCGCCGCAGATTGTCAATCATCAGCCACACCTGCGTTTGCTCGCGGCTTGTTTTCTGGCAGTCGGCGCAAATTTTGACGTGCAGCGTCGCCGCTTCGGTCAGGTTGCCGCGCCGCTCTTCAAATTCAATTATAAAATCTCGACAATTCATCATACAGATTACAAATAATTTTCCAGCTTTTCCCGCAGCAGTTTGCGGGCGCGGCTGATGCGCGATTTGGTCGTGCCTAATCCGAGTTCCATAATCGAGGCGACTTCTTCATAGGATTTGCCCTCGACATCTCGCAAAATAATCGGAGCGCGATATTTTTCCGGCAAAGTCGCAATGGCTTTGGCAATCGTCCGGCTTTGCTCGTCCTCGACTAGATTTTCATCGGGCAGAGGCTTTTCGTCGGGCGGATTGAAATCCTGCGCTTCTTCGTTGTCAAATTGAAAAAGTCCGGTTAAAGAAACTAATTTGCGCCGCTTGCGCCTTCTGATTTCGCTGATCGCCAAATTTGTGGCAATGCGGTAAATATAAGTCGAAAACGCATATTCCGTGTGATACCGCTCAAGCGCGAAATACACGCGGACGAAAGTTTCCTGCGCTAAATCTACGGCTTCCTCATAGTCGTTCAAAAAGCGATAAACGTAATTCGTAATTGGACTGCGGTAACGGCGCATTATCTCGCCGAACGCGGCTTCATCGCCGGTCTTCGCGGCTTCAATCAATTGATGGTCGGATAAATTCTTATGCGGCACGAGGGATTGTAACACCTCCGCGCTTCGTTTCTCGAATTTGTCCAATGCCATACACGCATACTTTTTTACAATATAATTTTCGTTATAACAAAAGCCGTCCGACGTTTCATATTCACGCCCGGCGGCTCGGAAAGGTTGCGAAAGTTTTCCGTTTAATTCTTGCAGATAATTTATTCGACGGCTTTGACGGTTAAAATTAAAAACATCAGTTCGTCTGCTTTGGCGGTTGCCAAACTGCCGATCACGGTCGGCTCATTTTCCCGCAAACCGAATCTGGAACTGCTGATGCCGATAAGTTCGTAATTAATAACGGGCGCGGATTTTCCGTCGGTGACGTTTTGAACCGTCATCGGGATTCGCACACCGAAACGGAAACTTTCAAATTGAATCATTTTGCGTCCCTGCAAATCCGCTAAAACCCGCAAATTTTTCAGTGACCAATCAGAGAAAGTCGGCGCGGAACTTTCTGCGTTCGAGCCAAAATCGTTCATCAAACTTTTATATTCGATGCTGCTGGACGTGCGCTGCAAATAAGTCGTCGTCAAGCGATAGTCGGAAAAGGCGTAAAGAGTTTTCAGACGTTTGACGACCGACGCGAGCGCAATCGGGGCGGAGTTTTTATCGCCTGCCGCATTTGAAGCGGTCAGAAGCTGCAAAACGATTTCATAAGTCGGCTCGGCGGTCGGCAACTTGTTTTCGGTCTGCGCGACGGCGGCGCTCGCCGCACTCAAAGCGACGAGAAACAGAAAAACTTTTAAAATAAAATTCGGCTTGGTCATTGGTTACTCCTTTTGAAAAAGAATTAGTTTCTTATTCAATCGCTTACACCGACCAGCCGAATTAAAGTTGCAAAATTATTTACTATCTAGCTCTCGTTAAAAATGCCTTCCTCGACTTTCTGCCCGAAACTTATAGTTTGGATATTCGTTTCCTCGACCTGTTTATCGTTCGCCCAAAGCACGGTGCGGAATGGCACGAGCGTGCCTTGTGCGTAATTATAATCGTAAAACTTGCGGCGATATTTAACTTCGTTCTGGGTGTATTCGAGCATCATCACGCGCAATTTTTTCTGGCTGACGTAAAATCGCGTCTTTCTGTCTTGTTTGTCAATCACGTCTAGAACGTGAAAATCCACGCCCATCAGTTTCTCAGTTTTGGCGAGCGATAAAGTCGAGCCGTTTTCCTTATAGCGCAGCAGCGCGTCAAGTCCGTGCCAGATTTGATTTTGAAATGCTTTCGACGAATCTTCTTTAGGCGCGAAAACCGTATCGTTGAAAATTCCGAAAATCTTGTCGTTGTTATAAACCATCGCAAATTTGCCGTTCGGATATTCCTGATCAAAACGAACGCGCTCTTTATCGAGCGTGTCGCCGCGCATCACGAGGCGTTCGTAATTCGACTGTTCGGTTTTGCCCTCAGCATTGAGAAGGGTGATTTTGCCGCGCTCGATGGTCGTTTTACGAATCTGCTTGAGATAATCTCTGCCGCCTAACGCGCCGTAGACAAAAATTACCGATTCGGCAACCTGCTCGGCGGTCACTTCTTTCGTCGAATTATTTTTCTGTGTTTTATCGTCCGATTTTTTATCTTCCTTAGGCTTTTCGGTATTTTCCTTGGGCTTTTCAACTACCGCCTGCGCGGAAACAAAAGAAACGCCGGTCAACAAAACGACGGCAAACAATATCAAAAACTTAAAACGCACAACTAATTCTCCTATCGGTTCGGGTTGATTATGAATCTTGCGGATTGTAGCACAAATGTCGGAATTCCGATATTTTTCCGCTGGCTGATAACTTCTTTATTGATGACGCCAGTTTGCTCTGAGATGCTTTTAATATGGAAATCCGCCGATTAAAAAGATAATATAAAATCGAAATTATGCCTGAACCAATAATCAGTAAAATTGAAAATCTTTTGGAAAGCGCGGCACAGCACAGCGATTCGCCGACGGCGGAAAGCAGTTCGGTCGCTAAAGCGACGCGCGTTTTTCCCGATGCGGCAAGTGCCGAAAAAGAATTCGCCGCCTTGCAGAACAGTCTTTTCTCTATCAAACAATGGAACGTTTTTTCAGAAATTTCGAGTTTTGAATTGTTTGACCAAAACGGCAATGCAGCACCGACGAAATCTGCCGTCGTCGGCGATTACATAAAAATAATTTTGCCCGGTTCGGGCAAAGACGATTGGGTAAAAATTATCGAAATCACCGAAACGCCCGATGAAATAATTTTGACCGTGCAGCCGTCGCACGACCCGACTGATGAGGAAAATAAAAGCCGCACGTCGCATTTTTTCACCGATTCCTCAGCCAACAATTTTTGTTTGCAGCGAAAAGACGCGAAAATAAATTTCTATGTCATCGGCTTGAACGAACAAACCAACACCGAAGCGACGAGCGGCATTCTCGAAACCGCCCGCAATCTGGCGACAGCGAATGTCGGTGCTTTTCTAGGAATTCAAAAAACACAGTGGGAAACTTTTTGCCGGAAGTTTCTCGGCGAATAAAAAACGGAAAAGTGAAAAGTGAAATTTGGATTACTCTTTTCAAATAATTTTTTCATCTTTTCATTTTTCTGCTTTTCCAACTTAAAAATGCTTCATATAGCTTTAGTCGAGCCTGAAATTCCGCCGAACACCGGCAACATCGCGCGGCTGTGCGCGGCGACGTTCACCGATTTGCACATTGTCGGCGTGACGGGTTTTCGGCTCGATGCCAAAGCAGTCAAACGCGCCGGGCTGGATTATTGGGACGAAGTTAAAATTCACCGGCACATTGAATTGGAAAATCTTTATCAGGCGCTGCCGAACTCGCGCTTCATTTATTTCACCACCAAAACCGACCGGCTTTACACGGATTTTCAATTCGCCGAAAACGACTGTTTAATCTTCGGACGCGAAACGCGCGGGCTGCCCGAAGATTTGCTAAAGGCGAATTGGGAACGCGCGTTGACGATTCCGATGCCGAATGAAAACGTCCGCAGTTTGAACCTGGCAACCAGCGTCGGAATCGTGCTTTATGAAGCGTTGCGGCAAGTCGGATTTCCTTCAAATTCATAACAAATCTTTACATTCATCCAGTTAAATTTGACATCCCAAATCGCTCTCCAATCATCTATTAATTACAAAGAAATTGAGAGAAAATCTCAAATTTTATTGGTTGTTGAGGAGAAATAATAACGATGAAATACTTACGAAATTTATTGGTTTTAGCGATTGCAATTTTAGGATTTACATTCACCGACATTTCCGCCCAGAGCGTTTCGGTCAACGGCAAAAAACCCGGCGCAGGCATTGAACGGCAGGTTTATAAACAGATTGTCAAACTGCCTTACTTCGGCGTTTTCGACAATATCGCTTACAAAGTTGACGGCGACACTGTGACTTTATACGGCAAGGTGATTCAGCCGACGACGCGCAAAAGCGCGGAGCGATCAGTTGCGAAAATTGATGGCGTGGAAACGGTCGTGAACAACATCGAAGTTCTGCCGCTGTCGAATTTTGACGATTCGATTCGCCTCAGAACCTTACAGACGCTCTCAAACGGCGGTTCTCTGGGTCGTTATTTTGCCAGCCTGAATCCGTCGGTGAAAATTATCGTCGAACGCGGCAACGTAACGCTCGAAGGTTTTGTAGCAAATCGCGGCGATTACAATCTGGCGAACATTTTAGCCAGAGGCGTTCCGGGCGCGTTCAGCGTCAAAAACAATTTAATTGTCGAAAAAGAAATGGTTCGCTAATTGAAATGTAAAACTTGTGTAAGAAAAGACCGAATGGCGAAAAGTTCATTCGGTCTTTTTGTTTTTAGCTTTCATAAATCACCCGCGCCCGCTTTATAATCTTTTTGTTGCTAATCGCAAAGCCAGACAATTTAGTAAATTTACCGAAGGCGCTTTTGAATTAACGATTTATCGTGCCAATCGCCGAGCGGAAAGCAAACTAAAGTTTGAATTCAAAACATTGATTCTTAAATTTTCCGATGACGATGCAGCGAGAAAATCTCAGCCGTTACGCCTTATTGTCCGTCGCGGCGGCAATTGTGACGATTGCGCTGAAAATGGCGGCGTATTTTTACACCGGTTCGGTCGGGCTTCTGTCCGACGCGCTCGAATCGGTGATAAATCTCTTCGCGGCAATCGTCGCTTTAATAATTATCCGAATCGCCGCCGCGCCGCCTGACGACGACCACGCCTTCGGACACGACAAAGCAGAATACTTTGCCAGCGGCATCGAAGGAACGCTGATATTTTTCGCCGCCTTTGGAATTTTCTACACCGCCGTGCCGCGCCTCTTAAACCCGCAGCCGCTCGAATCAATCGGCTTCGGTTTAATCGTTTCGCTCGCCGCCACATTCATCAATTTATTTGTCGGAATCGTTTTACTTAAAATCGGCAAACGCCATCATTCGATCGTTCTCGAAGCCGACGGGCGACATTTGCTGACCGATGTTTGGACTTCCGTCGGCGTGGTGACGGCTATTGTTGTCGTCAGTTTAACCGGCTGGATTATTCTCGACCCGATTATTGCCCTCGTCGTCGCCTTGAATATCGTCTGGACTGGATTTCAACTAATCAAACGCTCCGCGCTGGGTTTAATGGACACAGCGATTGCTCCGGCGACTTCGGATAAAATCGTCGAAATTCTCGACGGCTACGTCGAAAATCAAGGCATTGATTATCACGCGCTCCGCACCAGACAATCTGGCGCGAAGCATTTTATTTCCGTCCACATTCTCGTTCCCGACGAATGGACGGTTCAGCGCGGACACGATTTGACCGAAGAAATCGAAATGGCAATCTGCCGC
>CBDUBY010000199.1:0-6590 GCA_965365505.1 uncultured Pyrinomonadaceae bacterium
CACGATTATTTTTTGCAGGTGACGGACGCGCGTTCGGACACGGGCGGACTTTCCGGCGCGACTCCGGCGGAAGCGGTGAGCTGGGGAAAAGTTGACCCGGACAAATTGCCGGACGCGGTGGTGGCGTATGTTGATTCGACCGTTGCGCTGCCGATTATCACGGCATATTCGCTGGCGAGACACGAACCGCGCGAACCGAAACGCCTTTATGAGCGGCGCGAGGAATTTATGAATTTGCTCAAACTGGAATACGAAAAATCTACACGAAGATAGTTGCCGCAGGCGGTTCTGACAAATCATATCGGCGACATACAAATAATTCAAGCAGGTTGATGAACGACGAAAATTCAAATTCGATTCGGTTCGATTCAGAGGCGAATGCGGAAAATTCCGCGCGGCTTAATCTGCTTTATGAGATTGGACGCATTCTGGCTTCGCTCGAAACGATGAACGAAGCCGCGCCGCAAATTCTCGAAGCAATTTGCCGCAATCTCAAGTTTGAACTCGGTGAGTTGTGGTGTTTGGGCAAGGGCGAAACGGTTTTGCATCTCGATAGCATCTGGCATTTGCCATCGCCAAGTCTCGAAAAAATTGTTGCCGAAAGCCGCAAATTTACATTTGCCGTCGGGATGGGTCTGCCCGGTAAAGTATGGGCGAAAAGAGCTCCGGTGTGGCTGGAAAATCTTGGCGCCGAAGATGAAATGCTGCGTCATTTTTTCAGCGAAGAATCCGATTTACAAAGCGGTTTCGCTTTTCCGATTCTGCTCGGCGAAAAGTTTATCGGAACATTCAGCTTTTTTACGCGCGAACGCCGACAGCCCGACGACACGCTGTTGGAGATGTTCGCCGCCGTCGGCAGTCACATCGGACAATTTGCCAAACGCGAGCGCACCGAAAGCTATCTGCGCGAATCCGAAGACCGTTATCGAGCCTTCGTCGAACAAAGCACCGAAGGCATCTGGCGATTTGAACTCGACGAAAAATTTCCCGTTAGTCTGCCGGTTGACCGGCAAGTTGAACTGGCTTTCGAGCGCGGCTATCTGGCTGAGTGCAACGATGCGATGGCGCGAATGTATGGTTTAACGAAAGCTGAAGAATTAGTCGGCAAGCGCATCGCCGATTTGCTCGATGCGTCGGACGCGGCAAACGTCGAATACATTCGCGCATTTATCGAGTCGGACTACAATTTGATTGACGGCGAATCGCACGAAAAGGACGCGAGCGGCAGCGATAAATATTTTCTGAATAGTTTGGTCGGGACAGTCGAGGACGGGTTTCTGGTCAGAGTTTGGGGAACGCAGCGCGACATCACCGAGCAGAAAAAAGTCGAGCGGGCGATGCGCGAGTCGGAAGAAAATTTCCGCGCTTTTGTGCAGGCTTCTTCGCAGGCAATCTGGACGACCGGCACGGAAGGACAAAATCTCGAAGCCTTCGGCTGGTGGGAAAATCAGACCGGGCAAACGCGCGAACAATCGGCGGGCGCAGGATTTCTCAAGGCGATTCACCCGGAAGACCGCCAGCGAATCGGAAGTATTTGGCAAAGTTCAATGGAAAGCCTCACGTCTTTTGAAACCGAGTGCCGCATTGCCGACCGATACGGCGACTACCGGCATTTTGCCATTCGCGGCGTTCCGGTTTTTAATACGGACGGCAGTTTTCGTCAATGGATCGGAACGCTGACCGACATCAATGATCGCAAATCGGCGGAACAATCTTTAAAGGGTAACGAAGAGCGGTATCGCGCTTTGGTCGAGGCGACTTCGACGGTCGTTTGGCGAGCGAATGAGAACGGCGAGTTGAATTTTGTCGGCTCTTTTGTGGAAACGGAAAGCGGGCAGCAACGCGAAGAAATTCTCGGTTCGGGCTGGCTGGACGCGCTTCATCCTGACGACCGCGAAGAAACGATACGGGTTTGGCAGACCGCTCTCGCCACCAAAAATATATACGAAACCGAGTTTCGCGTTTTGACAACGAGCGGCGAATACCGCTGGTTTGCGGTGCGCGGAGTTCCGATTTTAAACCAGGACGGCAGCGTGCGCGAATGGGTCGGCGCGAACACCGACATTCATCAACATAAACTTGCCGAACAAGTCGTGCGCGAATCCGAGGAGAGTTACCGCATCGTCGCCGAAACCGCTTCTGACGCAATTATTAAAATTGATGTAGACAGCCGAATTTTATTCGTCAATTCGGCTGTCGAAAGAATGTTCGGACATCGGGCGGAAACAATGGTCGGCGAATCTTTGACGATGATTATGCCGGAGAATTTGCGCGTCCGGCATCTCGTCGGTTTTCAGCGCTATCTCGAAACCGGCGAGCGGCACTTGCCGTGGGAAGGTCTGGAAATTTCCGCGCTGCACGCGAACGGTCATACGTTTCCGCTGGAAATTTCATTCGGCGAATACAACGAACACGGCGAGAGATTTTTTATCGGTATCGCGCGCGACATCACCGACCGCAAAGCGGCTGAACAAGCCTTGCGCGATTCGGAAAATCAACTGCGTGTGGTGACGAATGCGATGCCCGCGTTGATTTCCTATATTGACACGGAATTTCGTTACCGGTTTGTCAATCAAACCTATGCGGATTGGTTCGGACACACGAGCGAAGAAGTAGTCGGCAAAACGATGGCGGAAATTTTGGGGGCGCCGGCTTTTGAAAATCTGCGCTCGCACCTCGAAACCGCACTTGCCGGAAACGAAGAAATATTTGAAACCGAAATTTCATACAAGGACGGCGGAACGCGCTTTATTCGCGCCGTTTACACGCCCGACATTGCCGATGGCGGCGCGGTCAAAGGGATTTTCGTGCTTGTCCTCGACATTAGCGACAGCAAACGGGCTGAAGAAGCCCTGCGCGAATCCGAAGCGAATTTTCGACAGCTTGCCGAAGCCGTGCCGCAATTCGTCTGGGTCACGGAAACCAACGGCTCGATGAGTTACGTCAACCGGCAATGGACGGAATTTTCCGGTTTGACTTTGGAGCAGACCGGCGACCCGCAAATTTTGGCGGCGGTTTTTCACCCGGACGACGCGCCGCGATTGATAAAAGAATGGGGAAAATCGTTTTCAAACGGCGAGGTTCTGGAAATCGAAGTGCGTCTGCGAAACCGTCAGGGCGAATACCGCTGGTTTCTGACGCGCAGCCGTCCGGTCAAAGACGCGGACGGGAAAATCACGAAATGGTTCGGCACTTCAACCGACATCACCGACGGCAAACAGGCGGAAAGTCGCCTGACCTTGCTTGCCGAAATCAGCGAATTGACGCGCACGACCGAGGACGCGAACGAATTATTATTCGCCGTTTCACAAGCCGTCGGCGAACATCTGGAAGTCCGGCGTTGTTTGTTTAATGAGATTGACCTCGAAGCCGACCGCGAAATTGTTCACCGCGATTATTGTCGCGGCGTTGAATCGGTCGCGGGCATTCATCGAATTTCCGATTACAGTTCGATTACTTCCGCCGATATGACGGCGGGAAAAACGGTCGTCAACAACGATTCAAAAACGGATTCGCGGACGGCAAATGATTATGCGAAAACTTACGCGCCGAACGGCGAACGTGCTTACGTGACCGTGCCGCTGCTGCGGAAAAATCGCTGGACGGCTTCGCTCTGGGTGAGCGACGACAAACCGCGCAGATGGAGCGCGCAGGAAATTTCTCTGCTCGAAACCATCGCCGAACGAACGTGGACGGCAATCGAAAAAATACGGATCAACAATGATTTGCGTGAATCCGAAGAACGATTGCAGCTCGCCATTGATATTTCGCGTATCAGCACTTTCGATATTGATTTGAAAACCGACGCGGTGCAAACCGACGAAACGGGACGCGCCATTTACGGATTTGAAGCGGACGAACCGTTGACTTTCAGCAAAATTCAGTCGCGCTTTCACCCGGAAGACCGCGACGAAGTTGCGCGGCAGGTCGGAGCGGCTTTCGCGCCCGACGGCTCGGACGAGTTTGAGGTCGAACAACGCATCATCCGCCCAGGTGGTGAAGTGCGTTGGATTCGCGTGCGCGGGCGGGCATTTTTTGAGGGCGAAGGCGCAGCGCGGCAAGCCGTCTATTGTCTGGGAACTTATATTGACATCACCGGCAGTAAACTCTCCGAAGCGGCGTTGCTCGAACGCGAGCGTCTGGCACTGCTCAATGCGGATGTCAGTCGCGCTTTAATCAAAGATCAATCGCTTCGGGAAATTCTGCACAACTGCACCGAAGCCGTTGTCAAACATCTCGACGCGGCATTTGCCCGTATCTGGACGCTAAATAAAGAAGAAAATGTTTTGGAGCTACAAGCCAGTTCGGGAATATATACGCATCTGGACGGCGAGCATTCGCGCGTTCCGGTCGGGAAATTCAAAATCGGAATCATCGCTAAAGAGCGCAAACCGCATTTGACGAATTCGGTGGTCGGCGACATTCGCGTCGGCAATCAGGAATGGGCGATACGCGAGAAAATGGCGGCGTTCGCCGGTTATCCGCTGCTGGTCGAAGACCGTATGGTCGGAGTCGTAGCGATGTTCGCCCGCCAGCCTTTAACGGAAAAAACAATCGAAGCGTTAGCGGTCGCGGCAAACGCCATCGCGCTCGGCATCGAGCGCAAACAAACTGAAAGCGAACGCGAACGCCTCTTGGTCAGCGAACAGCAGGCGCGTGAAGTTGCCGAAGAAGCCAATCTAGCTAAAGACGGATTTATCGCGCTCGTTTCGCACGAATTGCGCTCGCCGCTAAACGCGATGCTCGGCTGGACGCGAATTTTGCAAAATCAAAACCCTGACGAGAAGACAAGAGAATACGCGCTCGACGTAATAGTCAGAAACGCCCGTTCGCAATCCAGATTGATTGAAGATTTACTCGACATCGCCCGCGTCAGCCGCGGCAAACTGCGGCTCGAAATGGAGCCGACCGAATTGATTCCGATTATCAATCAGGCAATCGAAATTGTTAAACCGACGGCGGAAGGCAATAATATCAGTCTTACCCAAACGCTCGACCGCGCGGCGGATTTTATTAGCGGCGATGTTGACCGTTTGCGGCAGGTGATTGATAATTTGTTGTCGAATGCAGTAAAATTCACTACGCCCGGCGGCACAGTCCAAATCAGGCTAACGCGAGAAAACAACGACGCGAAAATAATCGTCAGCGATACGGGGCAGGGAATCAGCCAGGAATTTCTGCCGCAGATTTTTGAAAGATTTAAACAAGCCGACCCGTCAACTACACGACGGCACGGCGGTCTCGGCATCGGTTTGTCTTTGGCGCGAGATTTAGTAGAATTACACGGCGGCACAATTTTCGCGGAAAGCGCGGGCGAAGGCAAAGGCTCGACCTTTACAGTGACGTTGCCTTTGCGAATGGTGTTGCCGTTCAAGGAAAATTCAGACAAGGTGGAATTTATGGACTCGCACGGAAAATTAAGCGGTTTTTGGATTCTAGCAGTTGATGACGAAGCAGATGCTCGCGAGCTGGTTTCGTTTATGCTGCAAATCAACGGGGCGAAGGTGACGACGGCGAATTCGGCGGTCGAAGCTCTCGATATTTTAAAAAATTCGGATGGACGACTGCCTGACGTGCTGTTATCCGACATCAGTATGCCCAACGAGAGCGGCTACGCGCTGCTCGAAAAAATTCGCGCTCTGCCCGATGAACACGGCGGACAAATTCCGGCGGTCGCGCTGACGGCGTTCAATCGTCCCGAAGACCGCGAAGCTGCGTTTGAAGCCGGTTTTCAAAAACATCTGGGCAAGCCGGTCGAGCCGGAAGATTTGATTTCGGCGATTATCGAAACAGCAAGGAAATAAAAGATAAAGGATAAAGGATGAGTCAAAAACAAAAATCACCTTGTTTTATTCATTTTTCATCCTTATATCATTCTAATTGATGAAACTTACCGCCGAACTCAACAACGAAACGCACGAAGTCGAAATAACGCCGAGCGACGGTTTAAGTTTGACCGCCGAAATTGACGGGCGCGTTTATGAACTCGAAGCGTCCGAGCCGGAGCCGAACGTTTATCTACTCAAACATCAAAATAAAATTTATCAAATCTTTGTTTCGCCGAATGAAAAGACGGGCGAGCCTTTCGCCGTCAACGTCGGCAGCCGAAATTACGAAATAAAAATCTACGATCCGAAACGTTTGCGCGGCAGCGGCGCGGGCGGCGGTCAAGCGGAAGGAACGTCGGAAATTAAAACCGCAATGCCAGGCAAAGTTGTGCGCGTTTTAGTTGAAGCGGGCGCGGAAGTAAAACAGGGCGACGGCGTGATAATCGTCGAGGCGATGAAAATGCAAAACGAAATGAAATCACCGAAAGACGGTGTAATTAAAGAAATTCGTTTTGCGGAAGGCGCGACCGTCAACGCGGGAGATGTTTTGGCGATTATTGAATAACTAACTCTGCATTTAACATCGCCCTGTTTCTTAACCTCTCATCGAAAACTAATCTTCAAAATTTTTTTGTCCTACTTTTGACGTTTTCTACGCTTTTACATAGTAGAAGGCTTTTTTATTTTCTAGTGAACTATTTTTGAATTTGAGATTGAAATTTTATAAGGTTAACGTGAGTTCGGGGTAAGAATCGAGCAAAT
>CBDUBY010000200.1:0-6579 GCA_965365505.1 uncultured Pyrinomonadaceae bacterium
AGAATTTTGCGATTTGTTAAAGCGCGAATTCAAATAAATAAAAAAATAAAGTGAAAGAAAATGAATACAAAAGATAAATTAATGATCAACAAAATTTCGCATCCCGTTTTTGCCATTTTCGCACTAATTATAATTGGCGCGTTGACGACCTTTGCCCAAAAGCCAATGCTTCGCGCTAACGGCAAGATCGCGTTCACCAGCACACGCGACGGCAACCGCGAGATCTACACGATGAATGCGGACGGGACAAATCAAGTTCGTCTGACCAACAACAATATCATTGACGACCATCCCAAATGGTCGCCCGACGGTAAAAAGATTGCCTTTTTGAGCCAAAATTCTTCAGGCGCATTCGCAATCTTCGTCATGAATCACGATGGAAGCGGCAAAACGGAAATCACGCCGGTTCTCTATTTTCAGTTCAAACAATGCGGCGTTTCCTGTCTGGAACATGAGCTGGTCACCCAATGGGCGGGAGATCGTCTTTTCCGATGTTGTCTCTTCCGGTATTAGTACGCTTATAGTTGTAAATAATGACGGAAGCAACCGACGCATCCTTACGTCAGGCTTTCACCCGGCGTGGTCGCCGGATGGGACAAAGATACTTTTTATTATGCGCGATGGTGGTTTTAGGAGACTTTCTACGATCCAGCCGGACGGAACCGGCATCCAAAACATCCCGCTCTCTCTACCCGTCAGCTACAGTCTTTCCACTCTGCCCCTAACTTGGTCGCCCGACGGGCGTAAAATCGCTTTCGTTTCGGGCGACAGCACTAATGCACAACTCCGTATTATAGATGCCGACGGCTCAAACCCTCAAATTTTCATAGATGAATGCGGCAGCTTTGCGCCTAATGGCTGCGGTATTGTAGCTTTATCGCCGGCATGGTCGCCGAACGGCAGAACGATTGCTTTAGTCTTCTCCTCTCAGATAGCCGTAAAGAATATTGGCAATGAGGCGATTACCACGCTTACCAATACATCAGGAATTAATATCAATCCTAACTGGCAGCCTCTCGCCAAAGCGATGCCCGATTTCGACGGCGACGGGCGGGCTGACATTTCCGTTTTTCGTCCGTCGGACAATATCTGGTATCTGAATCGTTCACAAGCCGGATTTTCCGCCACTCAATTCGGGCTTTCAACCGACAAAATCACTCCGGCAGATTTTGACGGCGACGGCAAAACTGACATTGCGGTTTATCGTGACGGCTTTTGGTATTGGCTCGACAGTTCAAACGGCAGTTTTCATGCTGCTCATTTCGGGCAGACCGGCGATATTCCCGTTCCTGCCGATTTCACCGGCGACGGACGCGCCGAGATTGCCATTTTCCGTAAGGGCTTCTGGTATTCGCTCGATCTGTCGAATAATCAACTTAAAGGTCTTAAATTCGGCATTTTTTCTGATAAACCTGTCGCGGCTGATTACGACGGCGAAGGCAAAACCGATTTCGCAATTTATCGCAGCGGCACGTGGTTTATTCTGCACAGCTCGAACGGACAATTCACGACACGGCAATTCGGCGCGAGCGGCGATATTCCGATTGCCGGCGTAAATGTTCAATAAAAATATAATGTTGTGCCTGAGCGCGGGAGAGCCGCCTGCGCTCAGGCACAGGAAAAATTATTTTTTTTGCTGGATTTATTGTTTCAAAGAATATTTAGTTAACGGAAATTTGTCGAGAATGTTTTCGGTTCATTAACACTATTTTCCCCTTTTTGCTCTTCTCTTTAGTTTTCCGGCGTTTTGCTCAATCCATTGTTCTGATTCATCATAATACGCGAACTTTTTTTCATCATAGCGAAACTGCGGCGTGTGGTTGTAACGCCTGCCGCTCCGATGCGTCGTCGGATGAAAAATATGAAGCATTTCGTGAAAGACAACGAATTCGACAACGTAGCGCGGAACTTTAACGTCATCCAAAGATTTGCTGATGATGATGGTTTGGTGCGTCGAATCGTGATGTCCGAGGATGCGATAAGTTTTCCGCGCCGACCACGATAAAATCGGTTTTTCAATTGTATTGTGAAAATATTTTTCGTTTAAATCGGCGAACATTTCTTCCAGATCATAAACTTCGCCCAGCGGCGAACAGATAATTTTACGACCTTTGGCGCGTTTGTTTTCAGTCGCTCTGGTCTGCATTTCCTGAGATTTGATAAATGAGCGATAAACTTCGGCAGCAGCAATTGGGACTTTTTTCCGTAAAAGTTTGGCGACTAAAATAAACGCCAGCGCGCGCTGCATTTGCAGCGGCGCGGTTGTGCAAATGTCTGCCAGACGCACGAAAATTCTTCCGTTTCGCAAACGAATTGTGTGGTTGATGCCGACATACGGATAAAATTCGACTTCAATTTCGGGAGTTTCACGTTGACGGTCTAAAACCTGAAATGCTTCTTTGTAAAACTCTTTTATGAGTGAATTTTGGTCGGGCGTAAAATTGTTAATCATAGTTTAACTGAAATTTCTTGACAGACGCGCGGTGGAAATGCTATTCGTTAAATAGTTAAAGAATACCGTTCAAAAGCGGTGTTCTCCAAACCCGCCAGAGGAAAAATGGCTGTCCCTGATGTGAACCAGACAACCGAAAAAAGTTTCTCTGCTCCAAACACTCGCGGACGGATAATTCTTTCCGCCATCATCAACGAACATCTCGTCACGGGCGAGCCGATTGGCTCGAAAATAATCGCCGAAAAATTTGCTAATGCTGCGGGCTTGAGTTCGGCGACGATTCGGAGTGTGATGAGCGATTTGGAAGATTTAGGACTCGTCGAACAACCGCACACTTCCGCCGGACGAGTTCCAACTGACAAAGGCTACCGTTTTTATGTTGATAATTTATTAGGCGTTCTGCAATTATCAAACGCGGATTTGAGTTTGATAAACAAGGAACTTGGACTGAACGAACTCGATTCGTCAACCGCGCCCGATAGGTTGATGGAAAGGACTTCGCAGCTTCTCTCGGCTCTTTCTCAAAATGTCGGCATCGTCGTTTCGCCCTCGCTGGCGAAAGACAGATTGCAGCATATCGAGTTTGTCAATCTTTCGGACAAACGCATTCTCGTCGTGCTGGTTTCCGCGCCGAATATCGTGCATAACAAAATCATTCGGCTTAACGAAACTTTCTCGAACGAGCAGCTTGAACAGACTTCAAATTATTTGAACCGAAAGTTCAACGGGAAAAGTTTGGCGGAGATTCGAGCGGAAATTCTTAAATTAATGCACGAAGAAACTGCGCTTTTCGATAAACTGCTTCAAACGGCGATGATACTTTGCTCGCAGAGTATCGAGAGCGAAGCGGACAATCAAGGCGAAGTTTACGTCGGCGGCACGTCGAACATTTTGACGAAGCCCGACTTTGCCAACCTTGAAAGATTGCGCGAACTGATTCGCACGATTGAGGAAAAATCAAGGCTCGTGCAAATCCTGACCGAATGTATTGAGCGCGACCCAACTTTGAAAAACGACGTGCAGGTCGTTATCGGAAGCGAAAATTCAGCTTCTTCTTTGCAAAACTGCACGCTCATCACCGCGCCTTACCGCGTCGGTAACAGCAGCACCGTCGGCACTTTAAGCGTTCTCGGTCCGACCCGCATCGAATACGCCCGAACGATTTCTATCGTCAGTTATGTGGCGAGCATCCTCGAAAGGATGATGTCGAAGGAGTAATCCGGCAGCGAATAAAAACAAACGGCAGCTAATTTAAATAATGAATCCCGAAAACAATTCACAGGCTATGCAGCAGACTCCCGAAGAACCGGAAACCAGCAACACTTTGACGATTGACGAGTTTTTCAGGCAGCTTGAAGCGAAGGAGAAAGACCTCGATATTTCCTCGGAACTGGTTATCGAAATCGAAGACTCGGACGCAGACGGGCAGGACATTTCCGATTTTCTGCAAATGGATTTGTCCGTCGCGCCGAGCAAACCCGAACCGGCTCAAGCCGCGACTCTCGAAGAAAATCCGCTGCACAAAACCGACTTATCAAATCTACACGCAGAAATCGAAAATCTGCAAAATCAAATTGCCAAAATGGAATCAGAGCGCGTGGAGATGTTTGAACTTTCGCGGCGACGGCAAAACGATTTTGAAAATTACAAAACGCGCACCGAACGCGAACGCGGTGATACCTTTCGCAATCAGTTAAGCAATCTGGCGACGCAAATGCTGCCCGTGATTGACAATCTCAATCGCGCGCTCGACTCGACCGAAACGGTTAAGAGCGACGAACCACAGGACTTCAAACAATTTTACGATGGCATCGTTTTGGTCAGCCAGCAAATGAATGAAATTTTAGCGGAAATGGGCGTTCAGCCGATTCACGCCGTCGGCGAGCCGTTCGACCCGCATTTTCACGAAGCTGTTGCCACCGAACCGAACGACGAAGTTCCGTCGCAAACTGTGACGATGGAATTGCTGCGCGGTTATCGTATCGGCGAAAAAGTCATTCGCCCGTCAATGGTCAAAGTTTCCGTTTCGTCACCTTCAACCGGCAGCCTGCCGGAAGCAACTTCCCTCATTACCGCAAACTCTCCAGAAGAGAAATAATTTAACTCCAACCAACAAACTTCCACGCGAAGAATCTAAAATATATGAGCAAAGTTATCGGAATTGATTTAGGAACTACGAACTGCTGCGTTTCCGTTCTGGAAGGCGGAGCGGTGCAGATTATTTCAAACAAAGAAGGCGGCAGAACCACGCCGTCGGTCGTCGGCTTTACCGAAAAAGACGAGCGGCTCGTCGGTCAAATCGCCAAACGGCAAGCCGTGACCAATCCGGCGAACACGCTCTACGCCGTTAAACGATTAATCGGTCGAAAATTTAATTCGCCTGAAGTCGAAAAGATGCGCGAAACCGTGCCGTTTGAAATCGTCGAAGCCCCGAACGGCGATGCGCACATTCGTGTTCTTGACCGCACTTACAGCCCGCCGGAAATTTCGGCGATTGTTCTGCAAAGATTAAAACTGGCGGCAGAAGAATTTTTGGGCGATACGGTGAGCGAAGCGATTATCACCGTTCCCGCTTATTTCGACGATATGCAGCGACAGGCGACGCGCGATGCCGGAAAAATCGCGGGTCTAAAAGTCGAACGCATCATCAACGAGCCGACGGCAGCCGCGCTCGCCTATGGTTTCGATAAAAACAAAAGCGAGCGCGTCGTGGTTTATGATTTGGGCGGCGGCACGTTCGACATCTCGATTTTGGAAATCAACGAGGGCGTTTTTGAAGTTCTTTCAACCTCGGGCAACACATTTTTAGGCGGCGAGGATTTTGACCAGCGAATTATCAATTGGCTGCTCGAAACTTTCATTAACGACAACGGCATTAGTTTGAAAGACGACCGGCTGGCTTTGCAGCGTTTGAAGGAAGCGGCGGAACGCGCTAAATGCGAATTGTCGAGCGTCGCTGAAACTAACATCAACCTGCCGTTCATCGCGGCGGACGCGACGGGTCCCAAGCATATCAATACGGTTTTGACGCGCCAAAAATTTGAAGAACTCGTGCAGGATTTGGTCGAGCAATCGGTCGAGCCGTGTCAGAAAGCGTTGTGGGACGCGAAACTTCAGCCGTCGGATATTGACAAAGTTATTCTCGTCGGCGGACAGACGCGCTCGCCGATTATCATCCGCACCGTGACGGAAGTTTTTGGCAAAGAGCCGTCGGCGGAAATCAACCCGGACGAAGTGGTTGCAATGGGCGCGGCGATTCAGGGCGGCGTTTTGACCGGCGACATCAAGGAAATCGTATTGCTCGATGTTTTGCCGCTTAGTTTGGGACTCGAAACGCGCGGCGGCATCTTTGTTAAACTCATCTCGCGCAACTCGACGATTCCGCTCAAGAACACGATGACTTTTACGACTGTCGTTGACAATCAATCGTCGGTTGAAATTCATATTCTGCAAGGCGAGCGCGAGATTGCGAGCGCGAACCGCAGTTTGGGCAAATTCGATTTGCTCGGCATTCCGCCGTCACCGCGCGGCGTTCCGCAAATTGACGTTACGTTTGAAATTGACGCGAACGGCATCGTCAATGTGTCGGCAAAAGACAAGATGACCGGCTTTGAACAGGCGATGCAAATCACGCCTTCGTCGGGGCTCGCGCCGAACGAAATCGAGCGTTTGATTATGGAATCGGAAACCTCGGTCGAGAAAGACCGCGAAACCAGAGAGTTGATCGAACAGCGCAACCGCCTCGATTCGTTAATCAAAAATACCAGAAAATCTTTAATTGAATTCGGGATTTCACTGCCGACCGAACAGCAGGAAGCCATCGGCGGCATTTTGTCCCAAGCCGAGGAACATCTGAATTCGGGCAGCATCATTGATATTCAGGCGTATTATTCCAACGTCGAATTTGCCGCCAACCAATTGACCGAATCGCTGATGGCAGCCGTTTAACTGACCGAAATTCACAATAAAATCCGAGCAGCAGCAAAACGCGCCGCACACTTCGCAGCGGTTGTTGCGGAGTCCACAGCACTCGTCGCAGAGTCCGCAGCGGTTGTTGCAGACTCTGCGACGAGTGCTGCACGCTTTGCGACACTCGTCGCAAGCTCTGCAACAAGTGTCGCAAGCTC
>CBDUBY010000201.1:0-6551 GCA_965365505.1 uncultured Pyrinomonadaceae bacterium
AGCAGCAGTTGACGTTCAGCAGAATCAACGGCAGATGGCGCATTACGGGCGAGAAGGATTTGAAAGTTTATTACGTTGACAAGTAAGTAATCAGACAAATTTGTTTTTAAGAATTATTAGCCACAGATTACCACGGATGAACACGGGATATTTTTATGATTTTATATCTGATTGTTCAATCATTTCTTATCATCTGAGTTAATCTGTACGAATCTGTGGCTACATTCTTTTCCCATATTTAATTTTGTCCCACTAATTAGTCATTAGTCCTTCCTCGTTTGTCCTTCGCATCGCTGATCGAAAACCTGACGTTATAATCAAACGAAAGACAAAGGACGAAGGAGAAACGACCAATCAAAATGAAAGCCTTACGAATCGAAAACAATCAATTAAAACTCGCCGAGATTGAAAAACCTTCGAGAGAATCGGAAGCGACGGTGCGCGTTTTGAAATCGGGAATCTGCAATACGGATTTGGAAATTGCGCGCGGTTACGCCGGATTTTCGGGAACGATTGGACACGAATTTGTCGGCGTGGTTGAAGCGGCGATTGACGCGCCGCATTTAATCGGCAAGCGCGTCGTCGGTGAAATCAACGCGGGCTGCGGACACTGCGAACGATGTTTGCAGAATGATTCGCGGCATTGTCCGACCAGAACGGTTTTAGGAATCGTCGGGCGCGACGGAGCGCACGCGGAGTTTTTAAATTTGCCCGTCCGAAATTTGCTGGAAGTTCCCGATTCGGTTTCCGACGCGCAGGCGGTTTTTGTCGAGCCGCTCGCCGCCGCGCTCGGCATCACCGAGCAAGTCGAGATTTTTCCCGCAACGAAAGTTGCCGTTATCGGCGACGGGAAACTCGGAAATTTATGCGCTCAAACATTATCGCTCATAAGCCGCAATCTTTATTTAATCGGCAAGCACAAAGCAAAACTCGCGCTCGTCGCGGGCAGCACAATCGAAACCATTTTGCTCGAAGACGCTTTGAAATTCGGTAAGGATTTTGATGTCGTCGTCGAAGCGAGCGGCTCGGAATCGGGTTTCAATCTCGCGCTTGATTTATTAAAGCCGCGCGGGAAATTAGTTTTGAAATCAACTTTTCACGGCGCGGCAAACTGGCAGGCATGGCGCGTGGTGGTTGACGAAATAACGATTGTCGGCTCGCGCTGCGGACGTTTCGCACCCGCGATTGAGCTTTTGAAAAACAAATCGGTTGAGGTGGAAAACCTTATCAGCGAGCAGCTTTTTTTGACTGACGGCGTAAAAGCAATCGAACGCGCCGGACAAAAAGGCGTGATGAAAATTTTACTTTCGATGGAAAACTGACTTTCGGCTCGGGCTTCCGCATTGATTCATTCGTCATTCATCATTTGCTTTTGTTATAATTCGATGTCATCTAAGTTACACCTGCCGAATTCGGTATTAATTAAGGAGAAATAGATTTATGTCCGCTGCTCGCAAAGAATCTGAAGTTTTTCTCTCTCGCGTTTTTTGTTTGTGTTTTTTAAGTTTGATTTTTGCTGTGAGCGCGAAAGTTACAGTCGCGCAAACTGCTGCCGAAACTCCAAAGCCCGCCGTCGTCACGCCGGAAATGCTCTCGTCTTCGTTCGCCGAAGTTTCCAGGCGCGTCGAGGCGGCGGTCGTCAATATTGATACGAAGGGCAAAGTTCCTGTAGATGTCACGCTGAAAGGCGAAAAACCGGAAGCAGGAAACAACACTGACGATTTGATGGAGCTTTATCGCCGAATGATGCCGCGCCGCCCGTCGTCCGCCGTCGGCAGCGGTTTTATCGTGGATAAATCAGGCTATATTTTGACGAACGCGCACGTCATTGATGACGCTTCGCGGATTATCGTCAGCCTGCCGTCGGGCGAAGAATATACAGCGAAAGTCATCGGCACGGACACCGAAACGGATTTGGCGGTTTTAAAGATTGAAGCCGGTAGAGAGTTGCCGTTTATCAAGCTCGGCGATTCCGACAAAGCGCGAATCGGCGATTGGGTTCTGGCAATCGGTTCGCCGTTTGGCTTGGCGCAAACCGTGACGGCAGGCATTATTTCGCAGACCAAACGCGAAACGCCTTACGCTTCACAGTTTCAGAAATTTATCCAAACCGACGCGGCGATTAATCGCGGAAATTCCGGCGGACCGCTCGTGAATATGGACGGCGAAGTGGTCGGCATCAATTCGCAAATCGCCACTTCGACCGGCGATTATAACGGTGTCGGATTCGCTCTGCCGTCGAACGAGGCAGCGAACGTCTATCGGCAAATAAAAGAAAACGGCAAGGTGCGGCGCGGCTTTTTCGGCGTACAGCTCGATTCGGTAAAAACGGAATTCGCTAAAGTCTACCAACTGCCCGAAGCGAAAGGCGCGATTATCACGAACATCGGCGACCGGCGCAGTGCCGCCGCCGTTGCCGGTTTGCAAACCGGCGATATTATTCTTGAATTCGGCGGCGCGCAAATTCAAAACGCCCCGGATTTAGTGGCGAAAATCGCCGCATCCGCGCCTGAGAAAGAAGTCAAAGTCACTTTTCTGCGCGAGGTCGGCGACAATCTCGAACGCAAAACTGCCGTCGTCAAGATCGCCGAACGCCCGTCACCGGACATCGCCGCTGCGGATGAAAACACTTCAAAAAAACTGCCCGTCAGCGATTTGAAAAAACCGATTGAGCCGTTCGGCTTGACCTTGATTGAACTGACGCCGCAGCTCGCCGCCGTTTATAAAGTCGAAGGCGAAAAAGGTTTGATTATCAAAAATATCAACCAGATGAGTTTTATCGCCGACGTAAAAAACTCGAACGGTTCCGATGCGTTCAACGAAGGCGATTTGATTCAGCGCATCAACCGCCAGCCGGTCACGGATTTGAAATCTTTCAATGATACGGTGAATAAACTGAAAAAAGGCGACGCGGTGGTGCTGCAAGTTCAAACCTACAATTTGCGCGAGCGAAATTTACAGCGTCGCATCGTGCAGTTCACAGTTCAATAAATTTAAGGTCAAAACAAAATCGTAAATCGCAAACGGTTGAAATTTACTATTTGCGATTTACGATTTACTATTTACGAGTATGGCAAAAGCAAAAGAAGCAAAGTCGAAAAAAACAACAACGAAAACTTATCATAACTACATCGGCGGCGAGTGGACAAAATCTTCGTCAGGCGAATGGTTTGAAAATTTGAATCCCGCAGACACAACCGATGTCGTCGGTCGTTTTCCGAAATCGAACGAAGAAGACGTGAACCGCGCGGTCGAAGCGGCGAAAAATGCGGCGACGAAATGGCGCAGAACGCCCGCGCCGAAACGCGCCGAAATTTTATTCCGACTCGGCGAAATCCTGCGCGACAACAAAGACCAATTTACGCGCGATATGACGCGCGAGATGGGCAAAGTCACGAAGGAAGCGGGCGGCGACGTGCAGGAAGCGATTGACTGCACCTATTACACGGCGGGCGAAGGTCGGCGGCTGCACGGCTTTACGACTCCGGCGGAAATGCCGAACAAATTTGCGATGTGCGTCCGTCAGCCGGTCGGCATCTGCGGGCTGATTACGCCGTTTAATTTCCCAATGGCGATTCCCTCCTGGAAATTAATTCCCGCGCTCGTCTGCGGCAACACGGTCGTTATCAAATCGGGCGAAGACGTTCCGCTTTCGACAATTAACTTAGTCAAATCGTGCGAAGAAGCCGGAATTCCGAAAGGCGTGGTCAACGTCGTCAACGGCTTTCATCAACCGGGCGAAGCACTCGTTAATCATCGAGACGTTCGTTTAATTTCATTCACCGGCTCGACCGACACAGGACGCATTATCGCCGAGCAGTGCGCGAATCAAAACAAAATCGTTTCATTGGAAATGGGCGGCAAAAACGCGATTATCGTGATGGACGACGCGGATGTTGACAACGCTGTCGAAGGTTCTTTATGGGGCGCGTTTGGAACTTCCGGGCAACGCTGCACGGCTTCGTCGCGGCTGGTCGTTCACAAAAAGGTTTATAAAAAGTTTTGTGAAAAATTAGTCGAGCGCGTGAAAAAATTGCGAGTCGGAAACGGCTTGGACGCGAAAACCGAAGTCGGTCCGGTCATCAATCAAGCCGCGATGGAAAAGATTCTCGGCTACATCGAAATCGGGCAGAAGGAAGATAAAGCCAAGCTCGCCTGCGGCGGCAATCGTTTGACTAAGGGCGCGTATAAAAACGGTTATTTCATCGAGCCGACTGTGTTCACCGACGTTGACCGCAATCATCGCGTCGGTCAGGAAGAAATCTTCGGACCTGTCACATCGGTCATTCCCTTCTCGACGCTCGACGAAGCGATTGATATTGTCAACGACGTGAAATACGGCTTGTCGTCGGCGATTTATACGCAGGATGTCAATCAGGCTTTTTACGCGATGCAGGAACTTTACACCGGAATCTGCTACGTCAATTCGGCGACCATCGGCGCGGAAGTGCATCTGCCGTTCGGCGGCACGAAAGGCACGGGCAACGGACACCGCGAAGCCGGAACGCAGGTTTTGGATATTTTCACCGAATGGAAATCGCTCTACGTTGATTATTCGGGCAAGCTGCAAAAGGCGCAGATTGATTTGGTGGAAATCTAATATCAGTCTAAATTACAGTTACGCCGTTTTTGAATTCAGCAGAAACGGCGTAAAATTATGTCATCAAAAAGATTTATCAAATAAAACTTCTGGAGAATTTATAAAAATGAAAATCGGATTACCGAAGGAAATCAAAGATAACGAATATCGCGTCGGCTTAACGCCCGCCGGTGTGCAGGCATTGTCGGACGCTGGTCATACGCTTTTCGTGCAAAAATCGGCAGGCGAAGGTTCGGGCTTTCCCGACGAGCAATATGTGAACGCGGGCGCGACGATGCTGGAAACGGCGGACGACGTTTGGGGCGAAGGCGATATGATTGTCAAAGTCAAAGAGCCGATTGCGCCGGAATATCCGCGAATGCGCGAAAATCAATTGCTGTTCACATACTTGCATCTCGCGCCCGAATACGAATTGACCAAGCAAATGATGGAAAGGAAAGTTTCCGGCGTGGCTTACGAAACGATTACTGATAAACGCGGAACTTTGCCGCTGCTGACTCCGATGTCGGAAGTCGCGGGCAGAATGTCGGTTCAGGTCGGCGCGACTTATCTGGAAAAAATGAACGGCGGCAAAGGCATTTTGCTCGGCGGCGTTCCGGGCGTTCCGGCGGCGAATGTCGTCATTATCGGCGGCGGAATTGTCGGCACGGAAGCCGCGAAAATGGCGGTCGGCTTGGGCGCGAAGGTGACGATTATTGACCGCAATCTCGAACGTCTGCGCCAACTCGACGACATCTTTTTATCAAAAGTTCAGACGCTCGCCTCGTCGCGTTACGCCATCGAAGAAGCGATTTCCCACGCCGACTGCGTGATCGGCGCGGTTCTGGTCGTCGGCGCGGCAGCTCCGAAACTCGTCACGCGCGAGATGCTGAAGCTCGTTCCGAACGGTTCGGTTTTGGTTGATGTCGCCGTTGACCAGGGCGGTTGTTTTGAAACCACGCACGCCACGACGCACTCGAACCCGACTTATTATGAAGAAGGCGTCTTGCATTATTGCGTGGCAAATATGCCGGGCGCAGTTCCCAGAACTTCGACGTTCGCGCTGACCAACGCGACTTTGCCTTACGCTTTGGACTTGGCGAACAAAGGCTTGGAAGCGGCGATTAAGGATGACAAAGGTTTGCTCGAAGGCGTAAACACTTTCGGCGGCAAACTGACTTATGAAGCAGTGGCAGCTTCGCAAAATCTCGAATACACGCCGCTCGATTCGATGATTGACGGCATCGCCGCAAAAGCGACGAATTAAACGAAATGTGAAAAACGACAAGGCGAGAGACGAGAAAGTTAAACTTTCCGTTTCTCGCCTTTTTTGTTAATCATTGCGGAAAATTGACGCGCCGCAACAAATCAGTGAAACGCGCGTCGCCGCGCAAAGAGTCTAGACGCGGCTCAACTTGCAGATAAGCCATCCAAAATTCGCGTCGTTCATAAGATTTTTCCAGAAGTTCTATGGCTTTATCATTGTTTCCGAGTTGGGCGTAAATGACCGCCGTGAGAAAAATATGACCTTGCGGGTTTTCGCTAATTTCTCTTGCATACTCGCGCATTACGCCCTGAAAGCCGTCGGTTTGGTAAGCCGTTTCGTAAAGCCGAATTGTTTGCTCGTCCGTATTGCCTAATTTCAAATATCGTATTGTTCGCTCGAATGCTTTTGCGGGACTTTCCTGCGTCAGCAATGCGCCGTTGTTGCCCCAATATAACCCGAAGGCGGTATTAGGATTTAGTTCGGCGAGCCGGTCCATTTGCCGGAAAGCCTCGTCGTAGCGGCAGGCTTGCGCCAAACAAATCGCATAGACGACCTGATGAAAATACGATGTCGGTTCAATGTCAATCGCCGTTTTAATCTCGCTGACCGCTTCATCGAAACGTCCGCGACTCATCAAAAATCTGGTATAGGTATTATGCGCCATCGCCGAATCGGGCTTTAGCTCGATGGCGCGTTTGCACGCCG
>CBDUBY010000202.1:0-6472 GCA_965365505.1 uncultured Pyrinomonadaceae bacterium
CACTGACGGCGCGGGAACTTTTCCGGCAAATCAATATGATTTAAGCGGCGAATACAGCAGATCGTCGCTCGACACGCGCCATCGTTTTGTCGTCGGCAGCAGTTTCGACGCGCCATTTGGAATTGGCGTTAGACCGTTTATCATTTTTCGTTCCGGCACGCCTTTTAACATCACCAACGGCATAGATTCAAACGGCGACACGCTGTTCACCGAACGCCCGACTTTTTCTCAACTGGCTTCGCGCTGTGATGAACGCGGCTTGACCGATTCGTTCTGTAACTTTTCGGATATTCTGGATTTTACTCAAATAGTTCCGCGAAATTACGGCACGGGACCGGAATTTTTCAATGTCAATCTACGTTTGAGCAAAGAATTTGAATTCGGCACGAGAAGCGGCGGCGATTCTGCCGGAAGCGATGGAGGTCGAGGTCGCGGCGGTCGCGGCGGCGGTCCTTTCGGAAGCAGCAATCGTGATGATCGCGGCGGCGGCGGCGATGAGGAAGAAGGTCGTTACAAACTCCAATTCACCGTGCAGTTTCGCAATCTTTTAAACCGCACGAATTTAGGAAATCCGGTCGGAAATTTGCGCTCGTCGTTTTTCGGACAGTCAATTTCAACCGCCGGAGGTTTCGGTTTCGGAGGCGGCGGTTCGGCAGCCGGAAATCGGAGCGTCGAACTCGAAGTTCAGTTTGAATTTTAGATAATAAAAACGCTGTGGAAGGGCAAGCATCCCTGCTTGCAATGAACGTAAAACGTGGAAAAACGCTTGATAATTATGACGTTAAAAGTAAGTGAGCGTCGTTTGCGCCCTTCAGACGCAGCGCAAGCAGGGATGCTTGCGCTCCCGGTGTTTTAAAATGATTCCTCTTCTTCAAGTGCTATTTCCGAAATTTTTCCTTCATCATTGACGACGAAACGCCAAAGGAAAATTCGCTTCGGAGTTTCGGCTTTGTAACGATAAATTCTTTTGCCGCCGGAAGTTTCCTCACCGACAAAATCTATCTTTTTGATTTTCCCGAAAGACGAAATCCGTCCGTTTTCTGCTTTGGCGCGTTCGGTTGAAAGATTTTTTATCAAATCATCAGACAGCAGTTCGGAGTTCATTTTGTTTTGCGAAACTTCTTCGAGAGCGTTTCTAACCGATTTTGAAATCTTTGCGTCAGTTTCCGCTTGAGTTTTCAAATTTTTCAAAGAAATCGAAGGAACATAAATTTTTGCAATGCCGCGTGCGATTGCACTTCCCGCGCCTTGCGTTCCTAGATTTGTTAAAACAATTATGTCCAAATCGGCATCAGTATAACGCGAGATATTCGCGGCAAAACCGGCTGTTTGTCCACCGTGATTTAGAAGTTTCTGCCCGCGAAATTCACCGACGTTCCAGCCAAAACCGTAAGGATTTTCTTTGCCGCCGGTAAGTGTAAACGGCTTCCAAATCATAGCCTTGCTTTCATTTTTCAGCAAAGTTTCATCGCGCAGCGCGATGTCCCATTTTGCCATATCGGAAATTGTCGAAACGATTGCTCCCGCGCTGAAAAGGTCTGTCAGTTCGTAATCACGTCCGACAAGTCTGCCGTTTTCCCATTCGTAACCCGTTGCGCGATTTTTTATGATAAATTGCGGATCGCGGTCGGCAGTCGAGTTCATTTTCAGCAAATTAAAAATGCGCGTCTGCAAAAATTCCCAGTAATTTTTCCCCGAAGCCGATTCGATAATATAACCCAAAAGAGAATAGCCGCTGTTGCTGTATCTGTAAGCCGAACCCGGCGCGAAATCAAGCGGCTGCGGACTTAATTCTTTGATAAAATCGCCGACTTTATATCTTTTGGAAAGTTCAAAACCGCCTAAGCTCGTGTAACTTTTCACGCCGGAAGTGTGCGTTAAAAGATGCCGAACGCTGACATCTTTCCACGCTTCGGGCGTATTCGGCAGATATTTCGATATTTTGTCGTCCAGGTTTATTTTGCCGTCTTCGACCAAAAGCATAATCGCCGCAGCAGTTATCTGCTTGGAAACCGAACCGATTTCAAACACGGTTTCCGTTGTTACCGGCGCATTGAATTCGACGCTTGCCAGACCGTAACCTTCCGTTTTAATAACTTTACCGTTTTTTATGACGGCGATTGCCGCGCCCGGAATATGTTTTTCGGCTAATTGTGAAAGAACATATTTATCAACTTCGTCGGCGCGAACGGAAATGGTAAAAATTAAAAGAAATAGTGCAAAAAAGGTTGAAAAGTTCGCAAGATTAACTTTGATTTTCATAAAATTTACAGTAAAAAATTAGGATAAGTCATTTTTGCGCGGAATACTTTAGCAAGTCAAGAAACTAACGCAAAATGCGGTTGTAACGCAGTCGTCCCGACTACGTTACAATAAAATCTTTTGAACCTTTACAGAATTTTCGACGTAGAAGTTTCAAAGCAGTAACTTTTTTATCCAAGAACAATTAAATTTTAATTCGCAGTTTTCCAAAATTGATGAAATATCCATATCTTTCGAAAGTCCTTCTTCTCGCAGTATTTTTGCTGATATTTGGCGGTTTAAGCGATGCTCAAACCACTACTCGCACGACGCAGACAAAACAGATTTCCGCGCAAATCGAAGAACGCGACGTTCGCGCCGAAATGAATTTTCTGGCGAGCGACGCTCTTCAGGGACGCGGCAGCGGAACACAGTTTGAATGGATTGCCGCACAGTATATCGGTTCGCAGTTACAGCAGTTCGGCATTGAACCGGCGGGCGAAACCGACGCTTCAGGCAAAAAAACTTATCTGCAAACCGTCAATATTACGCGGAATTCATTTGCCGGAAATCCGACGCTGGCATATAAAATAAACAATTCGAGCGCAACTTTGGAACACGGTAAGGATTTGCTCGTTCTGCGAATGAACGCGGCGCAGATCAGCGGAAATTTGCACAAAATAACTTCTCTGGATGCAAAACCGAAAACCGGCGCGATTGTTTTTATCAAATTAAAAGAAGGCGAAGATTCATCGAAAATAATGCAGAACGCGCAAAGTTTTTTGGAAAACGGCGCGGCGGCAATCATTGTCGAAGAAACACCGCAAACGCGGGCGCAGTGGGAAAACATTGCCGCACGTCCGATTTCGTTCACGACAATTGGCGGCGCGGATAAAAAACAAAATCCGGCGGGAATCATTATCCTCAGCAAAGACGCGGCTGAAAAACTCGCACAAATCGCCGACGGAACGCCGATTGAAATAAAAGGCGCATTGAACGCGCCGAAAAATCAGCAGACGTGGAACGCCGTCGGCGAAATCAAAGGAATTGACGCGCGGTTGGCGACGGAAGTGATTTTACTCAGCGCACATCTCGATCATCTCGGCGTTCGTGAAAACGCTCCCGGCGACGACAAAATTTTTAACGGCGCGGACGACGACGCTTCCGGCTGTGTCGCCGTTTTGGAATTGGCGCGGGTTCTCGCCAAAGGTGCGCGTCCGAAACGCACGGTGCAGTTTGCATTTTTCGGCAGCGAAGAAGCGGGCGGTTTCGGAGCGCAGTATTTTGTTAATAACTTGCCGTTTCCGAAAGATCATATCGCGGCAAATCTGCAATTTGAAATGATCGGTCGCCCGGATGAAAAAGTTTCGGCTGACCAACTCTGGCTGACCGGCTATGAGCGTTCAAATCTCGGCGCGGAACTCGCCAAGCGCGGCGCGAAATTAGTTCAAGACCCGCGTCCCGAACAAAACTTTTTCCGCCGTTCGGACAATTACACGCTTGCCAGACAAGGTGTTATCGCGCACACGGTTTCGAGTTTCGGTCTGCACACGGATTATCACCGCGCCGGCGATGAAATAAAAACCATCAATTTTGAACATATGACGAAAGCGATAAATTCAATGGTCGAACCTGTCATTTGGCTGGTCAATTCTGATTTTAAGCCTGTTTGGTTTGAAGGTATGAAGCCGTGATGTCGGAGCGCGGACGGCTCGTCCGCCTTCGAGCGAGTCAGCGCGAAAAGCAAGCCTTCGCGTTAAAAATGTCGTCATTGATGGCGAGTGTTGCAACGCCTCGCTTCGCTGGCGTTGACGGACGAGCCGTCCGCGCTCCGACGAGAGGAAAATCTTATGAAAAAATTCATCATTGCTGTTCTGATAATAACTATCGTTTGTATTTCAACTTTTGCACAAAACGAAGTGCCGACGCTGTTTCGGCAGCCGACGATCAGTAAAATTGACATTGTTTTTTCGTATGCGGGCGATTTGTGGACGGTCGCGCGAAGCGGCGGCGATGCGAAAAGATTGACGACGGGCATCGGCATCGAAACAAGCCCGTATTTTTCGCCGGACGGCAAAATGATTGCATTCACCGGCGAATATGACGGCAACACGGATGTTTACGTCATTCCGGCAACTGGCGGCGTGCCGAAACGTTTGACTTATCATCCCGCGCTCGACGAAGTTTCCGGCTGGTCGCTGGACGGCAAAAGCGTGATGTTCGCTTCGACGCGCAACAGCAGTTCAAATTTTTCAAGGCTTTTTACATTACCAATTGAAGGCGGCGGGTTGCCGAATGAAATTCCGCTGCCGATGGCGAATCGCGGCTGGTTTTCGCCCGACGGAAATTACGTTGCGTATGAGCCGCTGTCGCAGTGGCAGGAAGATTGGAAACAATATCGCGGCGGACAAACTCAGCCGATTTGGATTGCAAAATTAGCGGATTCGACAATTGAAAAAGTGCCGCGCGAAAATTCCAACGATAAATGTCCGATGTGGATCGGCGACAAAATTTATTTTTTGTCCGACAGAAATAATGCCGCAGTTTCGCTTTTTTCGTTTGATACCAAATCAAAAAGAGTTGAACAAATTGTTGATAATAAAGGTCTTGACATAAAATCCGCTTCGGCGGGCGCGGGCGTGATTGTTTACGAACAGTTTGGAACGATTTACACGCTTGATGCCGGATCGAAAAATCCGAAAAAAGTAAATATTCGCGTCGCCGGAGATTTTTCCGGCGTTCGTCCTCGTTTTGAAAAAGTCGGCAATCGCATCACTAACGCGGCGATTTCGCCGAACGGCATTCGCGCCGTTTTTGAAGCTCGCGGCGAGATCATTTCCGCACCCGCCGATAAAGGCGACGCGCGAAATTTGACGAACACGACGAGCGTGATGGAACGCAATCCGGCGTGGTCACCAGACGGCAAGCAGATCGCGTATTTTTCCGACGAATCAGGCGAATATATGCTGCATCTGCGTGATCAAACCGGAATGGGTGCGGTGAAAAAATTCCCGCTCGGCGACGGCAAAACCGGCTTTTATTTGTCGCCCGTCTGGTCGCCGGACAGCAAGAAAATCGCGTATAACGACAACCACATTAATTTCTGGTATCTCGACACCGAAACGGGCAAAAACGTCAAAGTTGACAGCAACACTTTTGCTGATCTCGACGATGTTTTAGAGCCTTCGTGGTCGCCGGACAGCCGTTGGATAACGTATGTCAAACAACTTGATAATCGTCTGCGCTCGGTTTATTTGTATTCGCTCGACAACCGAAAAATCAATCAAATCACCGACGGTTTGGGTGATGCGCGTTACGCGGTTTTTGACAAAAGCGGCAAATATATTTTCTTTACAGCAAGCACAAACGTCGGTCAGAGCATCAGTTTTGCCGATCTTTCGGGCATTGACCGTCAAACTTCACGCAGCGTTTACGCGGTTGTTTTGCGAAATGATATTCCTTCGCCGATTGCGCCGGAAAGCGACGAGGAAAAAATTCAGCCGGAAAAGAAAGACGCGCCGCCGGTCGTAATGCCGTCGGTTACGCCGACACCGATGCCTTCGCCAACAACAACGCCGTCTGAAACTCCAGCGGAAAAACCTGTCGAAACGCCGTCGCCGTCTCCGACACCGAAAAAGGAAATTGAATTGACGCGCATTGATCTGGAAGAAATTGACCAGCGCGTCATTGCGATTTCGCAAATTCCGGCGCGAAATTATAACGGTCTTTACAGTGGTAAATCAGGAATTATTTACGTTACGGAAGTTCCGCAGGCGCAAAATGCGCCGTTCGGTTTGACTCTGCACAAATTCGATTTGGAAAAGCGCAAATTTGAAGAAGTAAAATCCGGCATCGGCAGTTTCCGCATTTCGACAAACGGCGAAAAGATGCTTTACAGTCAAGGCGCGGCGTGGAATTTGGTTTCGACAACCGCACCGACGCGACCCGGCGAAGGCGTTGTTAAAACTGCGGGAATGGAAGTTTATGTTGATCCGCGAGCCGAGTGGAAACAGATGTTTAACGAAGTTTGGCGCGGCGAGCGTGATTTCTTTTATGACCCGAATCTGCACGGCTTGGACATCGAAAAAGCGAAAAAATTGTATGCGCCGTATCTCGAAGTTGTCGCGCATCGTGATGATTTGAATTATCTGTTCCGCGAAATGCTCAATCAAATCGTCGTCGGACATATGTTTATTAGCGGCGGCGACCAGCCGCGCACGGACAGCGTTTC
>CBDUBY010000203.1:0-6467 GCA_965365505.1 uncultured Pyrinomonadaceae bacterium
AGCCCGACGAAATCGTCATCGTTTCCGGTCATCTCGATTCGTGGGATTTGGGAACGGGCGCGCTCGACGATGCGACCGGCGTGGCGGTTTCGATGCAGGTGCCGCAGATTTTGAAACAATTAAAAATCCAGCCGAAACGCACGATTCGCGTTATCGCTTATATGAACGAGGAGAACGGTTTGGTCGGCGGCAGAACTTACGCGCAGGAAGAAGACGCGAATATTTCAAAACATTTTGCCGCGATTGAAAGCGACTTGGGCGCGTCGCATCCGCTCGGAATTTATTTCACGGGCAAACCTGAGATGCAGCCGTTTCTCCAGCCGCTTTCACAAATCCTGCGCTCGCAAGGCGCGGGACTCATTCAGTTTCAGCCGGGCGGAGTCGGCGCGGACATCGGACCTTTGACGCAAAAAGGCGTGCCGTCGTTCGCGCCGTGGTTCGACACGCGCACGTATTTCAATTATCACCATACTGCCGCCGACACTTTCGACAAAGTTGATCCCAAAGATTTAGCCGAAGTCGGCGCGGTGATGGCGGTTCTCGCGTATGGCTTGGCGAATCTCGAACAAAATTTGCCGCGCTAATGATTTGCGTTCGGAGTTTCGCATTTATGCGGCAATTGCCTGGTAACGTCCGACCGCCGCATAAATGCGGAACCCGAACGCACGTTTGCTATTACTATTTTCAAATGCTAAGTTTTGGTGTGAGATTAGAAATTCGAAACTTGAATTATTATGGAAAGACCGCCGCCCTATTTTCCGCAAAGCCAGCTTTCGCCGAGCGATGAAAACCGTTATAAAAAATTTAAATTGGTCATTGGATTACTGATTTTCGCCGCCGTTTTACTTTTAGCCGGTGCGGGAATCGGCATTTATTATTTGATTAGCTGGGCAGTCGCATAGAAAATCAAAAGGCTTTAAATAGCAAAAAGCGCGGTTGAGCGATTCAAATGAATCTTTCAGCCGCGCTTTATAATTTGGGTCGTTTCGATAAATTATCTTGTAATGATTTGGCGTTCCATAATCACCATATGTTCGCCGCGGCTGACCATTCCAACGATGACGAAACCGGCTGCCTGTGCTTCAGTCACTTCCTTTTGCAAAGTTCCGGTTAAGGTTGTCGCCAAAAGTTTGTATTCATATTTCTTTTCAGCCACCGGCGGTTTTTCTAAAATCGTCACGATTTCGACTCCGCCGAGCAGTTGCGCTTTGGCAATCATCGTGCGCGGCAGCAGGCGAAAACCTTCGGCGGCGGCTTCGTTGAGTTCCTTCTGCATCGTGCCGGTGCGAGTCGTCGCCAGCAGTTTGTATTGATACGGCTGTTCGGCGGTTGCTTCCCGCGAAAGGAAAATAGCCATCTCCGTGCCGCTCGTCGGCGAACCGACTAAAATGCGATAGCCTTTCGCGGCTGTTTCGTCCAATTCCTTTTGCATCGTCGAAGTTTTGGTCGTTGCCAGCAATTTATACTGCAAATCTTCTTCGGCTTTTTTGGACTGTCCGAAACAAAGTCCGCAACTGACGAGCATCAGCAATGCAAGAGCAAATATATTCTTTTTCATTTCTACCTCTTATTTTTATAAATTGAATTGATTTTTATTTTGTGCAAGTTAAATAAGTAATCAAGCAAAATAAAACTATAAATAATTTGTTGCCGATGGAACGCCAGCATCTTGCTGGCAAACGCTTGCCAGCAAGATGCTGGCGTTCCTTGTCTAGAAATTTATTTTGCCCGACTACTTAGCATCCGTCCAATTAAACGAAAAAACACGAGTTAAATAAATCTTTTTCGTGTTTTTTCGTATTGATTGCCGGTTGTTTTTCTTATCGGTTATTGGATTCAACCTTAGATTTCAATGCATTGTTCTTCGCGCTTTCAAGCGCGAGTTGTCGGGCTTGCGGCAGCATCTCGATGGCTTTCTTCAACTGCGAATCGTATTCGTTAAAAACCTGTAAAGATGTTGTCACGCCGTAAGCGGCAGTGACGATTTCGGTTCGCAAAATTCGCTCGACGTATTCGCGCTCGCGGTCAACCTGCGCCGCCGTCAAACCGTATTTCTCCGCTGCAAACTTTTTAAAGGTTTGATAAAGATTATCTGTAATCGGGAAATCGGTGTTTTTCAAATCGTAGGCAAACCGAATCGGTCGGTCAATTTTATAAGTTTCAAAACCTTTAATTTTTCCGAATGCCAAATCAAGCGTGAAAGCGAAAATCGGGTCATTGAATTTCTGCTGAAAACGCGCTTTTTCGTTCGTAATGGTTTGCGGTTTAATAATCTGGTCGGGGTTAATTCCGCCGCCGCTATAAACTGTTCTGCCCAAATCGGTTTTGCTTTCCGCGCCTTTCGGTCGGTTTAGCATTTCGTCGCGAAGACTGCCGCCGTCGGTGTAATAATTGTAGAGATTGCCGTCCGAATAATCGCGCTGAATCAATCTGCCCGACGGCGTTTGGTATTTCGCAATCGTAAGCAGCAGCATCGAACCATATTCCAAAGGAAACGGATTCTGCACCAAGCCTTTGCCGAAAGTATTTTCGCCGACAATCAATGCGCGGTCGTGATCCTGCAAAGCACCGGCAAGAATTTCCGAAGCCGAAGCAGTATTGCGGTTGACCAGCATCACAATCGGCGTGTTGTCGGGATTTTGATTTTCCGCCGGATACGGGCTTTCCACGCCTTCGAGCCGACCTTTCTGCGTGAAGATATTTTGCCCGCGCGCCAGAAATGTGTTAGCCACCTGCAACGCTTGATTGACCAGACCGCCGCCGTTGTTTCGCAAATCGAGAACGAGCTGCGTCATTCCCTGCGATTTTAATTCTGACATCGCCTGCCGAAATTCCGCATAAGTCGTTTGGTTAAAACTGCCGGTCATTGCGATATAGCCGACGCCGGGACGAATCATATATGCTTCAGCAATCGAGGGCTGCGACACGGCATCGCGGATAATTTCGATGGTTTCTTTATTGCCCGTGCCGTAGCGTTCGACGACGATTTTCGCTAAAGTTCCGCGCGGTCCGCGTAGATTGCTGCTGACTTCCGCCGACGGTTTGCCGAGCATTGATTTTCCGTTGACTTCGATAATTTTGTCGCCGTAACGAAAACCGGCGCGGTTCGCAGGCGCGTCTTCAAAAGTGGCGCGGATAAAAGTGGCGATGACGTTGCCGTCCTTGTCGCTCAGACTTCCGATGCTCGCGCCGATGCCGAAGTATTGCGACTGCTGTTCGGTGCGAAACTGCTCGAATTCTTTCGCGTCAAAATAATTAGAATGCGGGTCGAGCGTGTGCAGCATCGAAGTAATCGAAGTCTTGAAAACGTCGTTGTAGTCGAGCGTTTTACCGCCAACGTAATTATCCTGAATCAGCGTCAAAGCCTCGACGACATCCGCACCGATTTTATTAGTCGTGACGGCTTTCGCCGGTCGCGCCGTTTGAATTTCGTCAGAAGTTTTCGGTTTGGTCTGGCTGGTTCTCGCCGGTTGAGCGATGCCGTTTGACAAAAGAAATGCGGTTAAAACAAAGCCGCCGAGCAGGTTTGAAATTTTTTTCACTTCGGGTAAATCTCCTACAAATTGGGATTTGCGAACAAGGCAAATTTTCTGGAAAATGATAACATCTGTTTGAGGAAAAAGCGACGAAATAAGTTGCACGGCTCGGTCGAATCAAAACGAACTTTCATTTCACAAACGCTATTTATCAACCAGGAAAATTATGCTCAAACGAATTTCGATTTTAATAATTATCTGTTTCGCCGCATTCGGCGCGGCGGCACAAACCGAAAAATATACCGCGCCGGTTAAATGGGAAAGATACGCGGTCAGCGATAAAAGCGTTTCAATTTTATTTCCCAAATTGCCTGTTTTAGTTGAAAGCAGCGACGCTTGCGCCGAAATGGAAACGAGAAAGTTTGCCACGTATGCCGAAGGCATCGCATATGGATTGAACATCACTTCGCAAACCGAAAAGAAAGCCCCGGATTCTTGTCGCCGGTTGAATGATCGGCGAAAGTTTGACGAAAAAAGATTTGAAGATAGATTGAACGAATTGAAAGTTTTACTGAAAACCGAATTTGCCGAGAAAGTCACGGTAAATAATTCGGAGATACTAAAAATCAGTAATGAAATTTTTTCATATTGGTTAATCAACGACTTTAAAAATAAAAGATGGTTTGAATTAGTAACGACGAACAAGGACGAAACGAAGTTGAAAGTCAAAAACTTTCTCGAATCTTTCAAAATCGAAAAAAGTCCTTCGGGTATTGAAATCGGCAAAGGCGAAAGCCGCGCGTTCGGCGACGAAAACTTGAGCGAAGCCGAAGTAGGCGAAACATCAAACATCAAACTTTTTTTAATGGCAAAACCCGGCTATACGGAAGTGGCTCGCCAAGCAAATATTCAAGGAACGGTTAGATTGCGAGTTATATTTCTGGCGAACGGCGGAATCGGGTCGGTTACTCCCGTTAGTAGTTTGCCTTACGGATTGACGGAAAATGCGATTGCCGCTGCACAAAAAATAGTTTTTATTCCGGGGAAAAAAGACAAGGTTTTCGTGACGACTGCGAGAACCGTCGAATACAGTTTTTCAATTTATTAAATGTCTCATCTGCTCGAAGTCAAAAATCTGCAAACGCATTTCCCGACGCGCGCCGGTCTGGTCAAAGCCGTCAACGATGTCAGCTTTCACATCAACGAAGGCGAACTCGTCGGCTTGGTCGGCGAATCGGGCTGCGGGAAATCTATTACGGCGTTGTCAGTGATGCGGCTGATTGCGCCGCCGGGAAAAATCGTCGGTGGTTCGATAACCTTTAAGAGCGAAGATTTATTGACAGCGACCGATGCGCGGATGCGCGAAATTCGCGGCGATGATATTTCGATGATTTTCCAGGACCCGATGACTTCCCTCAATCCGGTTTATACGGTCGGCGAACAAATCGCCGAAGCGTTGCGCCTGCATCGCGGATTGAATAAAAAAGACGCGATTGACGGCGCGATTGAAGCGATGAAGGAAGTGGCGATGCCCGCGCCCGAACGCCGCGTGAAAGATTACCCGCATCAACTTTCCGGCGGAATGCGCCAGCGCGTGATGATTGCGATGGCTCTCGCCTGCAATCCCGAATTGCTGATTGCCGACGAGCCGACGACCGCGCTCGACGTGACGATTCAGGCGCAGATTTTAGAATTGCTGAACGAATTGCGGCAAACCAGAAAACTCGCCGTGCTTTTAATTACGCACGATTTAGGCGTGGTTGCTGAAGTCGCTGACAGAGTTTGCGTGATGTATACGGGCAGAATCGTCGAAGAATCCGGCGTTGACGAAATTTTTGCCAAGCCGAAACATCCATACACGCAAGGACTTTTGCGAAGCGTCCCGAAACTGCGCGGAATTGGCGAACAAAAAGAAACGCGCCTTTCGACTATCGAAGGCACAGTTCCGAGTCCGACCGATTTGCCGCCGGGTTGTCATTTCGCGCCGCGCTGCGAATATCGAATGGAACGCTGCACACACGACCCGCTGCCGCTTTACGAAATCGGAAACGATGTGCGCGTGCGCTGCGTTCTTTATGACGAAACGATTGCCGAAGAGGGAAAAAGTTTATCTGCGCGAGCCGACCGCTGAAGATTTCGCTGAACTCGCCGCGCTTTATAAACCGAGTCGCCGATTGCTTATGTTGCGCGATAATCAAAACAGATTGGAGAAAATTATGAACAGCAGTTTAGCCGTCGAGCAGCGATTGATGACCGAAGCCGAGTATTTGGTGTTTGAGGAAAAATCAAAAATCAAGCACGAGTTTATGGACGGCGAAATTTACGCGATGGCGGGCGGCAAACGCTTTCACAGTCTGACAATCGGCAACATCGCCCGTCATTTGGGAAATCAGTTGGAAGATAAACCGTGCGAAGTTCATACCAGCGATTTGCGGGTCAGGCTCAGAGAAAATCATTACGTTTATCCCGATGTGATTGTCGCCTGTGATTTGCAGCTTGTGCCGAATATTTTCGACACGCTCGAAAACCCGCAAATCATATTTGAAGTCTTGTCAAAATCAACCGCTTACCGCGATAGAACTGAAAAACGAATTGATTATCTTGATTTGGAATGTTTGACTGACTACGTGATTGTTCATCAAACCGAAATGCTGGTCGAGCATTACGAGCGAGTTTCTCGGAGAGAATACACTCTGCGAATTTACGACCAGCCGTCGCAGTCGGTCAAACTGAATTCCATACAGTGTTCGCTTACGCTTGCCCGGATTTATCAAAATATAGAATTCACGGTTAATTTAAAATTGATTAGAGCAAAGAAAAAATGAGCGCGGTCAAAACCGAAAAAAATAAAATCATTGAAGTCCGCCATCTCGTCAAACATTTCCCGATTGAATCGAGCGACGATGTAGTGAAAGCCGTTGACGGCGTTTCGTTCGACATCTTCGCGGGCGAAACGCTCGGCTTGGTCGGCGAATCGGGCTGCGGAAAATC
>CBDUBY010000204.1:0-6453 GCA_965365505.1 uncultured Pyrinomonadaceae bacterium
AAAAACATCAGACCTTTTAATTTTTTCAATATGCGATTCAATTTAATTTTTCCTTTAATCTTAATTATTTCATTAAGTTCGGCTTGCAATTTGTTGAATAAAACAGAAGAAACTAAAACTAACAATTCAAATTCTTCGGTTGAAAAATCGAATACAAACACGAATACAAAAACCGAAACTGTGCCGGAAGCGGATTTGAGCAAGAGCGAAAATCTATTGAGTTTAGCGAGCGGTGCGTATTTGGTGAAAAAGCCGGAAACTGATCGGGCGTTTGACCATAATCCGATCAATTTGATTTTTGACGGTCAGATGTGGCGTTCGGACGAAGGAAAGATTTCAGACCATGTTTTCGTCATTGAAACTCCCGGCGAAACTATTTTGAAAAAGGTCGGTTTCGACACCAAGCATATTTTTTACACGACGGAAGAAAACGCCAAAGATGTTTTGCTTGAGGCTTCAAACACGAATGCCGATGGCGGATTTCAGACGATTTTGGAAACGTCTTTGGATAAGGAATCGAAAATCAGTTCGTTTCCCGTTTCCGCAGAAATTCCGGCGCGTTGGTTTCGTCTGACAATCAAAAACAATCACGGTTCGGCATCGGCGACGGCACTCAAACGAATGTTCGGTTACGGCACGCAAAAATCCGCCGATGTTCCGAAAAATTTGACCGGGACTTACCGCGAAATTGACAAGGAAACGGGTAAAGCGAAGGCTTCTGATTCGGGCGATTTGTTTGTCAAACAAGACGGAACGACGGTAGCGGGTTGCTGGCGTGAAAACGGAAGTTTCAATGGTGGTTTGTCGGGAACGGTGGCGAATCTCGATTGGGAGCAGCCCGACACCGGCAAAAATACGGGTTTGATGGTTTTTGCGGGTAATAAAAAACTCGTTTTCTGGCGTTTGAAGGACGAAGGTTTTTGGGCGTTGGAAGAATTCGAGCAGGTCAATTCCGAACTCGGAGATTGTCCGGCGATTCCGAATTTCAAAGGCGGCGATGCGGCGAAATCGAAGATCGAAAAAGAACTTGAAGATAGCGGACGCGCCGCAATTTATGGAATTAACTTTGATTTTAATTCAGACAAATTGCGCGATGAATCGAAGATCGTGTTGGACAAAATTGCCGCGCTTTTGAAAGAAAAATCCGGTTGGAAAATGAACATCGAAGGTCATACGGATAACATCGGCGGCGATGCCTTTAATCAAACTTTATCGGAAAAACGCGCAGCGGCGGTGAAAAATTATTTAACAAATGCTGGAATAGACGCATCGCGTTTGAGTTCGAGCGGTTTGGGTTTGTCAAAACCCGTCGCGCCGAACGAAACCGAAGCCGGACGCGCACAAAATCGGCGTGTCGAATTGGTCAAACAATAAGATAATGGAAAAAGTTAATTTAGCCGAAAAATTCGCTTTGATTTCAGAGCATTGGCGACCGAAGGTTGTCGGTGAATTGAATAATCAGGAAATTAAACTCGTCAAATTTCAAGGCGAATTTCCTTGGCATCATCACGAAACGGAAGACGAAATGTTTCTGGCTGTGAAAGGAAATTTCCGCATCGAGTTTCGTGATAAAACCGTCGAGTTGAATGAAGGTGAATTCGTCATTGTGCCGCGCGGCGTTGAGCATCGTCCTATCGCCGAACAGGAAGTCGAAGTTTTATTATTTGAACCCGTGAACGTGAAAAATACAGGAAATGTCGAGGACGAAAAATTTACCGCTCCCGTTGGCGATAAAATATAAACGGTAAACGAAAGTCGAAAATAAAAAATGTCAGAATTAAACGATTTATATCAGGAAGTTATTTTAGACCATAACAAAAATCCCAGAAATTTCCGCGAGATTGAAACGGCGACTCGGACGGCGGACGGGAATAATCCGTTGTGCGGCGACGCGCTTCGCGTTTATGTCGAAATGGAAAACGATTTAGTGAAAGATGTCGCTTTTAAGGGTTCGGGTTGTGCGATTTCTAAAGCGTCGGCTTCGATGATGACGCAGATTGTAAAGGGAAAATCAAAAGAAGAAGCGGAAGTTTTGTTCAATGAATTTCATCGAATGGTCACGGGCGAACTTGATGTTGAAGAGGACGAAAATTCTTTGGGCAAACTGAAAATTTTCGCCGGGGTTTTGGAATTTCCGGCGCGCGTCAAGTGCGCGTCTTTGTCTTGGCACACGCTTCACGCCGCTTTGAACAATGAAGAGGAAGTTTCCACCGAATAAATGAAACGGGACATTGAAACGCGAGAAGATTTGGAAAATCTTTTGAGCGAATTTTACAAAATTGCGACGACTGACGCGGAAATCGGGCATCATTTTGCCGACCTCGATTTGGAAACTCATTTGCCGGTAATAGTCAATTTCTGGGAAAAAGTTCTTTTCGGAAACCCTGTTTATTTCGGCAATCCGCTCGCCGTTCATCAAATTCTGCACGAAAAATCGCCTTTAAAGTTGGAACATTTTCAGCGTTGGGTTGAGATTTTCAGCCGAACCGTTGATGAATTGTTCGCGGGCGAAACGGCGGAAAACGCTAAACTTCGAGCCAAAATGATTGCTCACAGTCTTAATCGAAATGTCAATTTCGTCGAATAATTTTTACTTTAGATTTTCTCGGAAATAAACTTGTCACAAAACACCGACCGACGGTGTTTTTCTTTTGTATTGCATCAAAAATCTTTAATTTCAGGAGTTTGTTTATGTCGAAAAATATGCGGATTTTTGCGCGAATGGCTTGCGCGTTCGTCGTCATTGTCATTGGAAATTACGTCATCGTTGCGCAAACTGCGTTGACGGGAAACTGGAAAGCCGAGTTAAGTTCAAAAAATCCAGATAAAATTCAACTTTCATTTGAGCGTCAAACAGGTAAAGGCGGCAGAAATCAACACAGTTCGGGTTACAAATTTTCTGATTTGCAGAACTTGAGCCGCGAGCAGGTCGAACGCGGCGGCGCGGCGCGGTTCAGCCTCGTGCGCGAAGCCGGAACAGTCGAATGCGAAGGCACGTTTCAGAACGAAAAAGGCGCGGGAACTTTTCGCTTTACGCCGAACGCGCAGTTTGTCTCGGCAATGAAATCTCGCGGATTCGATTTTGAAAACGAGGCTTCGATTGGACGAAACAACAGTCTCGAAGAAAGACTTTTCGCGGCGGCGACTTTGAATGTGACGACCGCTTTAGCCGACGATTTGCTGGCGGCAAATTTTGGAAATCTCGATGTGGACGACCTTTTCAAAGCGGCGATTTTCAAAGTTGATTCAACTTTTATGCGCGAGATGAAGGCAAGCGGTTTTCCGAATATGGGAATGGAAGAACTCGTGAAAGCCAGAATTTTCAAAATTGATGCCGATTTCGTTAAAGAAGTCGTAGCGATGGGGTTTGGTAAAGAGAATTTCGAGAGTTTGGTGAAAATGCGGATTTTCAAAGTTACGCCGGAATTTATCGCCGAAGCCCGCAATGAAGGCTTGACCAATCTCGACATCGAAGATTTGGTGAAGATGAGAATTTTCAAGATTGACGCGGCGTTTATCCGCGAGGCGAAAGCCAATGGCGTTCCGCTCGAAGTCGAAAAACTGGTCGAAAAACGCATCGGCGTTTGGCGTAAATAAATCGCATCGAATTACACATTCAGTGCGACAGATTGCTTTTTGTCTCGTTCTCAAACTGTCTTTGCTCCAAGCTGTCAAACGGTAATTGAAAGCGCGGAATTTGTGATTCGTAAAAGGGAGTAAGATTTTCTTTCTCCCTTTTTTATTTTTGACTCGGTTGAATCTTTCGCAAAAATGCCGCGTTAGCGATAAAAACATACACCGTAAATCTAAACAAAATCTCTTTTACCTCAATGAATACCGCATAGACTTCCAAAAAAAACTCGTAGACGACTCTCACGACGAAGTGTTAAAGTTACATTGACCGAAAAATTATAAAGTTAAAATCATTCCTTTCTGAAATTTCTTTCCCAAGAATTGCCGACATTGAAATCTTGAAGATTTGTGGTTGATATGAAGAAGCTGTTTTTCTTTTTTGCGTTTTATTCATTCGCTTTTCTGTCGGTCGAGGCGGCGGTTTATGAAGTCAAACCGAATACCGCGCTCGACACGATTGCGGAAGTTCCGTGGGCGACTTTGCAGGCGGGCGATACGGTTTTGATTTACTGGAAGCCGACCGCTTACAAAGAAAAATGGGTGATTTGCCGGCAGGGAACGGCAAACGCGCCGATTATTGTGCGCGGCGTTCCGAATGCGAGCGGCGAACTGCCAATCGTTGACGGCAACGGCGCGGTCACGCCGACGAATCTGAATTTCGCCAGCGAGCAGCGCGGCGTGATTAAAATCGGCAGCGCGAATATTCCCGCTGATACAACGCCGCAACACATCGTCATCGAGAATTTAGAAATCCGCAGCGCACATCCGAGTTATCAATTCATTGACGACAGCGGCAACACGCAAACTTATTCGAGCGCGGCTTCTTCGATTTTCGTCGAGAAAGGGGAAAATATCACCGTTCGCAACTGCAAACTGCACGACAGCGCGAACGGATTTTTTGTTGCCTCAAGCGACGCGCTCGCCTCGCGCAACATTCTCGTCGAAGGCAATTACATTTTCGGCAACGGAATTGTCGGCAGCGCATTTCAGCATAATAATTACACGGCGGCAATCGGCATCACGTTTCAATATAACCGCTTTGGCGCGATGCGCGCGGGCGCAAACGGCAACGCGCTGAAAGACCGTTCGGCGGGAACTGTGGTTCGTTATAATTGGATTGAAGCGGGAAATCGCCAGCTTGATTTAGTCGAAGGCGAAGACAGCGTTTTGATTCGCAACGCGCCCGAATATCGCAAAACTTTCGTTTATGGAAATGTTTTAATCGAACCCGACGGCGCGGGCAATTCGCAGATTACACACTACGGCGGCGACAACGGCGACGCGACGACTTATCGCAAAGGCACCTTGTATTTTTATAATAATACGGTCGTTTCGACGCGCGCGGGAAACACGACTTTGTTTCGACTCTCGACCAACGAAGAAACGTGCGATGCGAGAAATAATATTTTTTACGTAACTGCATCTGGCACAAGTCTGGCGATGCTCGACGACACGGGCGCGATTTTCATCCAGAACAATTGGCTCAAACCGAACTGGCGCGAGTCTTTCTCCAATCCGAACGCCAACGTTATTGACGAAGGCGGAAACGTATTGGGCGCGTCGCCGAACTTCGCCGACGAAGCCGCGCAAAATTTTCGCCTGCTTTCGACTTCAGCGGCAATCAACGCCGGAACAACTCTGAATCTCGCCGTTCTGCCCGACCACAATGTCGTGCGCCAATACGTCAGCCATCAATCGAGTCAGGCGCGACCGGTAAATGCCCAATTCGACATCGGCGCGTATGAATTCGCCGCCGCCACCGCCGCCGTGCAGATTATAACCGCCGCGCTGCCGAACGCCGTGCGCGGCAGAACGTATAATCAAACTCTGCAAGCGTCAGGCGGTTCGGGCGGTTTCGTCTGGACAATTTCAGCGGGCAGTTTGCCGCCGGGAATTTTCCTCGATCCGGCGACGGGCGCGATTTTCGGGAAAGCGGTAACGAGAGGAACCTGGAATTTCACCGTCAGCGTGGCAGATAGCCAAAATCCGTCGGTGACGGCATCGCAGAATTACACTGTCAACACTCGCTTATATTCGGGGACATAAATAAAAAGCTGGTAAAAAAATATTCAATTTGTAATAATTGTTGCGCCAACCTTTTTCTTAAGAAGGAGAATCTGAATTTATATGATTTCATCAACCCGCTTTTTTATAATCGCTTTGAGTTTGTTAACTCTTTTGACGCATTCTGTGACGGCTCAGGACGGAGCAACGCGCGATGACGGCAAAATTTCGTGGGGGCTGACCGTTGTTATAATGGACGGAGTTGATAGATATGAACAAGCTGAAATTCCGGTCAAAGAAGCGACGGCTTTTATTGAAGCGAGAACCAGGCTGGTATTTAATGTCGAATATGTGACGGATTTTTCATCGCACGAGCTAACGCCTTACGCGGTCGGAAATGATTTGGACGGCGACGGAAAAGGCGACGAGCGAGCGTATCTGATGATGGGATGGAATTTGCCCAAGTCGGTTATTCGCTCGCTGCCAATCAGCAGTTCTTATCTTTTTCTTTATAAACTGAACGGGTATCGTCCGCTGCAAGCCGGCTCCGCGCTCGGACTCGATTACGGAATTCGGAAAGGCGGAAAACGTCGTCCCTACGCCACCGTCGCTACTGACCAGTGGTGGTATGTCAACGAGCCGCACGAGGAATTTCGGAGCCGCGCCGCGCAAATCCTGACCCACGAAATCATAAACACCATACAAGGCAAAATCGAAGCGGCGCCTTATCGCTGCCAACCGCTGACCGCGACTTTGGGTTTGCCTGCCCCGCAATTTGAGTCCGAGCGACTTTCGAAGCTCAATGACGGTTGTTAC
>CBDUBY010000205.1:0-6429 GCA_965365505.1 uncultured Pyrinomonadaceae bacterium
ACGCGAAGACCGATCCGAACTACGGCAAGCTGCGCGAGCCGGTTCAACTGGCGACGAATATCTTGCGGCAATTCGGCGTTCGTTCAGCCGCTCCCGGAACTTCGCAGAGCGATGGTTACGTTAATCCGCAAACGACGGCGATGGGACAAAACACCTTTTTCGCGCCGACGGTTTTTAATTTTTATTCGCCGGATTACGTCGTTCCCGGACCCGGTTTGAACGGACCCGAATTCGGCATTTTAACCACCGGCACGGCTATCTCGCGCGTTAATTTTATTAATACGATTGTTTTTAGTCAGATTAACGGCGGGAACAACAATGCGCCGCTCGGCACGTCAATCAATTTGACTGAGATGCAGGCATTCGCGGCGGAAGATGCGACGGGCAATCGGCTGCTCGATGTGCTGAACACGCGCTTGATGCACGGCACGATGACGGCGCAAAACCGCGCTTCGATTTTATCGGCGGTCACGGCACTTCCCGCAACCGACACATTGGGTCGCGCGCGCGCGGCGATTTATTCCATAGCGACTTCGTCGCAATACCAAATACAGAGGTGAAACTATGAAACAAAATAGACGAGAATTTATTACAAAATCAGGTTGCGCCCTGGGTATGGCGGCGATGGCGACGCAGTTCAGACACTTCGGTTTGATGTCGGCTCTGGCGCAAAAAACCGACGAGGGCGGAATGGACAATCCGCCGGGCGATTACCGCGCGATGGTCTGCGTTTTTATGGCGGGCGGCAACGACGGCAACAACACCGTTATCCCGAATCATTCGGATACGAGTGTGAGTCCTTATCAAACTTATTTCAACGCCCGCAACGCGGCGGGTCTGGCAATCGCGCAAAACACTTTGCTGCCGATTTCCGTTCCGCGCATGGGAAATTTAAGTTACGGCTTAAACCCGAATCTGGGAACGGTTGCGGGCGGCATTAACGGCGGCATTCACGAGCTTTGGGCGCAGGGCAAAATGGCGATTGCGACGAACGTCGGAACATTAGTTGCGCCAATGACCAGAGCGCAGTATCAAGCCAATGCGGTGCAGAAACCGTATCAACTTTTTTCGCATTCCGACCAGGTTTCACAGATTCAAGGCGGGCGCTCGAACCAGCCGATTTATACGGGCTGGGGCGGCAGAATGTCGGATTTGCGAACCGCGCCGGACAATCCGGGCGGCAGAGTTCCGATGATTACTTCGATTAACGGAGCGCAGCTTTTCACCGCCGGAACTTCCACCTTGCCAATGGCGATTAACGATTCGCGTACCGCGCTGGCTCAAGTTTTAAATCCGCAGGGCTTTAATCAAACGGCGGCTTCGCTGGCGCGGCGCGACACTTTCAATCAAATGCGGACTCAGGATTTGAGCGCGAATTACATCCGCGCGGCGAGTCAGATTACGGATCAGGCATTGACTGCCAACGAAGCATTGGGCTTGAATCCGCAGGAAGTCACCGTTGACTTCCCGACGACGAGCATCGGTTATCAATTAAAACAAGTGGCGCGGGTTATCAAAAAGCGTACGGATTTAATCGTCAACCGCCAGATTTTCTATGTGCAAATCGGCAGTTTCGATTCGCACAATAATCAGATTGCCGGACAGGGCGGTTTGCTCGCGCAATTCAGCCAGGCGGTGCGTTCTTTTTACGATGAAATGGTCACGCAGGGCGTTTCGGACAAAGTGACTTTGTTCACGATGTCCGACTTTTCGCGCACGCTTAATCCAGCAGGTTTGGGCGCAAGCGTCGGTTCAGACCACGCTTGGGGCAACCACCTGTTTGTCATCGGCGGCGCGGTCAACGGAGGCGATTTTTATGGAATCAATACTTCAAACGGAACTCCGTATCCGAACTTGACAATGAACGGACCCGACGATGCCGACAACGGCACCGGCGCACGTGGTCGCTGGATTCCGACGACTTCGGTCGAGCAGTATGCGGCGACTTTAGCGCGTTGGTATGGTTTGCCCGAGGCAGATTTGCCGACGGTGTTTCCGAATATCGGCAGCTTCGCCAATACTAATCTCGGCTTTATGCAAGCGTAACTTCAATCAACACCTCACAAAGAACGGCGGTCAGATTTCGTGTCTGACCGCCGTTCTTTTTTGCCAAAAATAGATGATAAGATGCGCTTGTGTTTTTCTGAAAATTTATCCTGAATAAACATTTATAAACATTGGCTAACGATTACACCCTACCTGTCGTTGAAATTGCTTTCGAGCAGTTTACCGTAAGTTAAAAATCTGTGTTCTAGGAGGAAAGGCTATGATAAATAGAGAGTCGCGCCTGTTGTGTCAGCTTTTAAGCGCGTGTTTTATAATTTTTTTGACGGCGTTTTCAGTTTGGGCGGAAGCCGACCCGAATCCCGATTCGCCGACACCCGTTTTAATCAGCGAGCCGAACAGTTTGCGGGCGGCGGCAACATCAGCCGATGATTTCCGCCGCGTTAATTTTTCAAAAATAAAAAGCCGCGCGTTTGAGCCGACTTCCAAAGTCGTGCTGTATGTCACGAATCTGGATTTGATGGAAGGCGAAGACGCGACGGCTTTTCGGCTCTACGTCGAAGACGCAAACGGTCGGAAATTTCGTTTTCCGGTTCTCGACTTTCAGCCGCTGCGCGGTCAGGAATGGATTTACGCGCTAACGGTCGAGCTGCGTGACGAACTCGGTTTCTGGGAACAGTCTGCTGCGGAAGGCGACGTTTTAGTCAGCGTGACGTGGCGCGGATTAGCAAGCAACCGCCTTCGCTTGGGATTCGGCAAAACCGGCGGCGTGATTGCCGATGACGCGGGCGCAAAACCTTCGCCTGCGCCGACCGCGCCGGTTAATAATCGTTTCGACGATGAACAAAATCGCGTCGGTTATCTGCATTCGGGCGACCGGACCAGATTTCTTGAACAGGCGACTTTCGGACCGACTGAACTGTTAGACGACAGAATTCGCCGTATCGGTTTGCGGACGTGGCTTGCCGAACAGCTCGACGCTCCATATCCGACTTTTCCGTATCCTGACTTTGAATTGATGCCAAGTAATGTCAGCGCAGACTGTAATGCCAATACTCCGCGAAACTGCGTCCGCGACCATTACACAATGTATCCGGTTCAAAACTGGTTTTATAAGGAAGCGTTTTATGGCAGCGCGCAGTTAAAGCATCGCGTCGCGTGGGCTTTGAGCCAGGTGTGGGTGATTTCCGGCGTTGATACTCAGCAATCGAGTCATATGATTGCCTATCACAAACTATTGAGCAAAAACACCTTCGGCAATTACCGAACGCTGATGAACGACATTACGCTCAACGCGGGAATGGGCAATTATCTCGATATGGTTCGTAGCACGAAAAACAGCCCGAACGAAAATTACGCCCGCGAGATTCTCCAGCTTTTCAACGTCGGTCTGTTTATGCTGAATCAAAACGGCACTGTGCAGCGCGACGCGCAGAACAATCCGATTCCGACTTATGACCAGACGACGGTCAACAATTTTACGAAAGTCTTTACGGGCTGGGGATTTTGCGAAAACGCCGCCCTGTGTCCGAACCGGACTGTGGGAGCGCAAAACTATAAAGACCCGCTGCTGCTGAATCAAAACAACCACAACGTCGAGGCGAAAACACTGCTCGATTATCCGGGCGCGGTCAGTCGAAATATTCCGGCGAACACGAATGGCAACACGGAAATGCAGATGGCATTGGACAACATTTTCAATCACCCGAACGTCGCGCCGTTTGTCAGCCGCATTTTGATTCAACATCTCGTTACCAGCGACCCGACACCGGCGTATGTCGGTCGAGTCGCGGCGGTTTTCAATAATAACGGTTCAGGCGTGCGCGGCGATTTGAAGGCGGTCGTCAGAGCGATTTTGCTTGACCCCGAAGCACGCGGCAACGCGAAGACCGATCCGAACTACGGCAAGCTGCGCGAGCCGGTTCAACTGGCGACAAACATTTATCGTCAATTCGGCGTTCGCGGAGCAAACGGCACTTTTCCGCAGAGCGAGGGTTATGTTGACCAGATTATTCAACAAATGGGACAACGCAGTTTTTATTCGCCGACGGTTTTCAATTTTTATCCGCCCGACTATATCGTTCCCGGACCGGGTTTGAACGGACCTGAATTTGCGATTATGACAACCGGAACGGCAGTCGCCCGCACGAATTTTGTCAACTCGGTCGTCTACGGTCAAATCGGCATCAGCCAGCCTAACGCGCCCTATGGCACATCAATCAATCTGGCTGAGATGCAGGCACTCGCGGCGGCGGACGCGACAAGCAATCGTCTGCTCGACACCCTGAATACCAGAATGTTGCACGGCACGATGACGGCGCAAAACCGCGCTACGATTCTGACGGCAGTTCAGGCTCTTCCGGCGACCGACACATTGGGTCGGGCGCGAGCAGCAATTTATTTAGTGGCAACATCATCGCAATACCAGGTGCAGAGGTAAAAATATGAAAGAAAATAGAAGAGAATTCTTGAAAAAATCAACGTGCGCTTTGGGAATGGCGGCGTTGGCGACGCAAATGAAGCATTTCGGTTTGATGTCGGCTCTGGCGCAGAAAACCGACGATGAAGCTGAAACAAACGTGCCGAGCGATTATCGCGCTCTGGTCTGCCTGTTTATGTCGGGCGGCAACGACGGCAACAATATGATTATTCCGAATCATTCGGACGCGAACCTGAGTAATTATCAGGCTTATTCCACCGCCAGAAACACGCAGGGTCTAGCGTTGGCGCAAAACACACTGCTGCCGATTTCCGTTCCGCGAGCCGGAAATCTGACTTACGGTTTAAATCCGAATTTAGGCATTGTCAGCGGCGGAATTAATAACGGCATTCACGAACTTTGGGCGCAGGGCAGAATGGCGATAACGACGAATCTCGGAACGCTCGTTGCGCCGATGACCAGAACGCAATATCAAAACGGCTCGGTGCGCCGACCGTTTCAACTGTATTCGCACTCCGACCAGGTTAATCAATATCAATCGGGACGCGCTGACCAGCAAGCGTTTACCGGCTGGGGCGGTCGTATTGCCGACCGTCGCACTTTACCGGACAATCCGGGCGGTTTGATACCGATGATTACTTCGATTAGCGGAGCGCAGCTTTTTACCGCCGGACAGGCGACGCTGCCGCTGGCGATTAACAACGCCGGAACTTCTTTGAGCCAGGTATTAAATCCGCAAGGTTACAATACGACAGCAGCCTCAATCGCCCGGAAAACATCGTTCAACGATTTGCGAACTCAGGATTTGAGCGCGAATTACGTTCAAGCGGCGAGTCACATCACCAATCAGGCGATGCAGGCGAATAATTCGCTGGCGACGTTTCAGGAAGTGACCGTTGCTTTCCCGAACACGGGCATCGGCAACCAATTGAAACAGGTCGCGCGGCTGATTAAAAAACGCACGGATTTGAGCGTTAACCGCCAGGTTTTCTACGTTCAAATCGGCGGCTTTGACACGCATACCGGACAACTCGCCGGACAAGGCGGTTTGCTCGCGCAATTTTCCCAAGCGGCTCGCTCGTTCTACGACGAAATGGTCACGCAGGGCGTTTCGGACAAAGTGACTTTGTTTACGATGTCCGATTTCTCGCGCACCTTCAATCCGGCGGGCGTCGGAGCCAACACTGTCGGCACTGACCACGCCTGGGCAAATCACGCCTTCGTCATCGGCGGCGCGGTCAACGGCGGCGACTTTTACGGCGTGAACACCTCGAACGGAACACCGTTCCCGACCTTGACGATGAATGGACCCGACGACGCCGACAACGGTTCAGGCGCGCGCGGTCGCTGGATTCCGACGACTTCGGTCGAGCAGTATGCGGCAACTTTGGCGCGTTGGTATGGCTTGCCGGAAGCGGATATGTCAGCCGTTTTCCCGAACTATAACAATTTCATTGCCAACACCAATCTTGGTTTTATGCAGTCCTGAGCGGATTGAATTTCATTCAGAAAAAAGGCGGGCAGATTTGAAATCTGCCCGCCTTTTCCAATTGCAAACTGCAAATCGAAAATATCTAAACTTCCTTGAATTCCGAATCAACGTCCTCGCTTGAGAGCGCGACGCGATAATTTTTCGATTGTTTCTGTTTCGTAATCAGCAAATCGTCTTTCGTCTTCAAAAGGTCGGCGCGGTTATAAACCGATAATTCAAAGTTGTAACCGTGCGTGATGGCATCTTTCGGGCAGGCTTCGACGCAGTAGCCGCAGAAAATGCAGCGTCCGTAATCAATGTTGTAAACGCGGGCAAAGCGTTCGTCGCGCCCGATTCGTTCTTCGTATGGACGCGGGTCGGTTTCGGCTTCGATGTAAATGCAGTCGGACGGACAAGCCGCTGCGCACAAATAACACGCCACACATTTTTCCTTGCCGAGTTCGTCAACGTGAAGCAGATGCTGACCGCGATAACGCGGCTGAACCGTAATCGG
>CBDUBY010000206.1:0-6414 GCA_965365505.1 uncultured Pyrinomonadaceae bacterium
AGTTCCTGCAAATCCTTTTCAATTTTTTCCGCAATCGTATTTTCCGTTAAGCCCAATCTTTGCGAGAGACGCGCGACGTGTGTGTCCACAACCACGCCGGACGGAATACCGAACCAGTTTCCCAAAACGACGTTCGCGGTTTTCCGCGCCACGCCGTTCAAAGTTAAAAGTTCGTCCATCGTTCGGGGAATTTCGCCCGCAAAATTATTTATTATCTTTTCGGACGCGCCGCGAATGCTTTTCGCTTTGTTGCGATAAAATCCGGTCGAGTGAATATCGTGTTCGAGTTCCTCCGGCGCGACGTTCAAAAAATCCTGCGGCGATAGGTATTTGCGAAAGAGCGTTGCCGTCACGATGTTCACTCGCTCATCGGTGCATTGCGCGGAAAGAATGGTCGCAACGAGCAGCTCGAAGGCGTTTGAATGATGCAGAGCGCAATGCGCGTCGGGATATTCAAGTTGGAGTCGTTTGATAATTTCGCCGGTGCGGTTTTGTTTGTCGGAAAGCATTCAGACTAAATTAAAAAAGAACATCGGAAAATGCAAATTCGCCCGCGTTTCGGTAAAATCTTTCTAACAAATGAAAGTTCCTTTATTAGATTTAAAAGTTCAAAACGATGCTTTGCGCCCGCAGATTGATGAGGCGATAAAACGCGTTCTCGATTCCAACGGGTTTATTTTGGGCGCGGAAGTTTCGGCTTTGGAAAACGAACTCGCCGATTATTGTCAAACAAAATATGCGATAGGCTGCGCTTCTGGAACGGACGCTTTGCTGCTCGCGCTGATGGCTTTGGACGTTTCGGCGGGCGATGAAGTAATCACTACGCCGTATAGTTTTTTTGCCACCGTCAGCGCGATTACGCGGCTCGGCGCGACGCCGGTTTTTGTAGATATTGACTCACGAACTTACAATCTCGACGTTTCGCAAATCGAAGCGAAAATATCGGAAAAAACCAAAGCGATTCAGCCAGTGCATCTTTACGGGCAATGCGCCGATATGAATGATTTGCGCGAAATCAGTCGAAAATACAACGTGCCTTTGGTCGAAGATGCGGCGCAGGCAATCGGCGCGGAAGACGCTGGGACGCGCGCGGGCGCAATGAGTGAAATCGGTTGTTTCAGTTTTTACCCGTCGAAGAATTTGGGCGGAATCGGCGACGGCGGTTTTATGACGACCGGCGATGAAGCGCTGGCGAAAAAACTTTTCGCGCTGCGCGTCCACGGTTCATTCGAGCGTTACTATCACAAATGGGTCGGGCTGAATTCGCGCCTCGACGCGCTGCAAGCCGCCGTTTTGCGCGTCAAACTTCCATTACTTGATTCGTGGTCGGAAGCGCGAAAACGCAACGCGGATAATTACCGGAAACTTTTCACTGATGCCGGTTTGACCGAAGAAATCATTTTGCCGGTCGAACGCGAAAACGTCCGGCATATATATAATCAGTTCGTCATTCGCGTTCCCGAAAGGCGCGACGCGCTTCGGCAGTTTTTAACGGAAAACGAAATCGGCACGGACATTTATTATCCGGTTTCGCTTCATTTGCAGGAATGTTTCCAGTATCTCGGTTATCAGGAAAACGATTTTCCCGAATCGGAAAAGGCTTCACGCGAAACGCTTGCGCTGCCGATTTACCCGGAATTAAACGCTGAACAGCAAGTATTTATTGTGGAAAAAATCGCTGAATTCGTCGGTCGTTCGTAATAAGTAGTCGGGCAAAATAAATTTTAAGAAAGGAACGCCAGCATCTTGCTGGCAAACGCCTGCCAGCAAGATGCTGGCGTTCCATCAGCAACAAATTATTTATAGTTTAGTTTTGCTCGATTACTTAAGTTATCAGCTGAAAAATTACACTTTCCGACGAATCGGCGACGCGCAACTGACAGCGAATTAAAATCAAATGACCAAAGACAAAGTTCAAATCGAAATTTTAGATTCTCGCCGGTTGCCGGTTCGCGTTGGCTTGGTCTTTTTGATTTTAATCGCACTCGTCTTCGGCTGGTTTGCAGTGCGCTGGCAGCTTGGAAATATGCTGGCGGAATTGACCTCGCCGAACGACCCGAATGCGAAGGAAATCGCCGCGCTCGCCTTGAGGCTCTCGCCCGGCGATCCGATGGCAAACTGGCTGCTTGCCGGAACGAAAAAAAACGTCTTTACGCCCGAAGCGATTTCGGCGACGGCGAAAAGTTACGAAAAAGTTGTCACGCTTTCGCCGAACGATTACCGCTGGTGGGTCGAACTCGGACGCGCCCGTGAGCAGTCGGAAGATTTTGAAGCGTCGGAAAAAGCCTATCGCCGCGCCGTCGAAATCGCGCCCGAATATACATATCCGCACTGGCAGCTCGGCAATTTTTACCTGCGCCAAAACCGCAGCGAAGAAGCCTTTACCGAACTGAAAAAAGCCGCCCAAGCGAACTCGGTTTATCGTGACCAGGTTTTTTCTATCGCGTGGGATTTTTACGAGAACGACACGGCGCGGCTCGAAGCCATCGCCGGAGATTCGCCGGCGGTCAAAGCCGGGTTAGCAAAATTTTACGCCTCGAAACAACGCGCCGAAGATTCGCTCAGAATTTGGAACACGCTGTCGGCAGAAGATAAAGCGACGAACGATGCGATTGCCAAAGTCATCGCGCAGGCATTTTACGAAAAACGTATTTTCCGCCAATCGCAGGAATTCGTTCGCGAACTCGGCATCGAGCCCGAAGCAAAATTTGAAACTGTTCAGAACGGCGGTTTTGAAAACCCAATCGGCGATATAAAAGAAACGTATTTCGGCTGGAAGCGCGCGCCGGTTGAAAAGATTGATTTCAAACTCGACCCGATGCAAAAGCGCGAAGGCAGCCGCAGCTTGCGCATTTCGTTCAACGGTTATGCCGAACCGACTTTGTTCAGCCTTTATCAATACGTGACGGTTGAGCCGTCGGCAAAATATCGTTTGTCGTTCTGGCTGCGGACGGAAAATCTGAAAAGCGGCGGCACGCCCGGATTGGAAATTTACAACGCCAACGACGATAAAACTATTGTCACGAGTCAGGCATTTCCGGTCGGCACGAATGATTGGCAGCAAGTGAAATTAGAATTTGTCGCGCCTGCCAACGCCGAAGCCGTCGGGCTTCGCACCGTCCGCGCTTTTTGCGGCGAGGGCTGTCCGATTTTCGGAACAATCTGGTATGACGATTTCAAATTGGAACGATTAAAGTAATTCAAACAAAACGTCTTCATAAATTTATTGATGGTTAATGAAATAGAAACATCATGGTTGAGCAAAGTTTTATTCTTTTTGCTTTGCGCGACAATTATTTTTACGGCACTCGCCTACGGCACGGTGCATCAGCCGACGATTGCCCTTTTTTATATTGTCGGCGTAGTCATTGTTCTATTATGGGCAGCAGACGCTTTTTTGAGCGGCGTGTTTCGGTTTAATAAAAATCTTTTGCAAATTCCGATTATCGCCACGAGTCTTTACGGGGTTTTTCAAGTCATACCGTTCGGAAGTTGGGCAACGGCTGATGTCACGGGCATTTCGCGGACGATTTCGCTCGACCCGTTCTGGACAAAAATTGCCACGATTCATTTTTTCGCGTTGTTGATTTTTTTCGCCGCTTTGCTCACGTTTATTGACAGCGCGAAGCGGCTGCGAAAGATTGTGATGGTGATTACGATTTTCGGTTTCGTCTTCGCTTTTTTCGCCATTCTGCAAGCGGTTTTAAGTCCGAATAAAATCTACGGAATATACGAAGTGCCGTATGCCAATCCGTTCGGTTCGTTCGTCAACCGGCACAATTTTGCGGCGTATATGGAAATGACTTTGTGCCTGCCGCTCGGTTTGATGTTCGTCGGCGCAGTCGGTAAAGACAGAAAACTGCTTTACATTACGGCGATTGCTTTAATGGGAGTCGCATTGTTGTTAAGCGGTTCGCGCGGCGGGCTGATTTCGCTGCTGGCGGCGATTTTCTTTCTCGTAATTTTGACGACAAAGACGAAAAATTACAGTCAATACGTCTTGAAAATCGGTTTGGCTGTTTTGCTGCTGGCGACGATTATCGTCGGTTCGATTTTAATTGGCGGCGAATCGTCTTTAACCAGATTTGCGGAAACGGCGAACTCGCCGGACTTTTCGACCAGTCGCATACACATCTGGAGCATTACGCTGAAAATAATTTTGAATTATTTACCGTTCGGCACCGGTCTTGGCGCGTACGGCGTGGCTTACACACCGTACGATTCGCTGAACGGTTTGGAGCGCGTCGAGCAAGCGCACAATGATTATCTGGAAGTTTTAGCCAATGCGGGAATCGTCGGTTTGATTATCGGCGTGTTCTTTATTTACCGGCTTTTTCGCACCGGACTGGAAAACGCGCAAACATCGAATACGTTTCGGCGCGGCGTTTGTGTCGGTGCGTTGGCGGGCTGTTTTGCGATTTTGGTTCACAGCCTTTTCGATTTCGTTCTGCACACGACGGCAATTTCGATGTTATTTCTGACGCTCGTTTCGCTGGTCGTCGTCAGCGGCAGTCCGTTTCCCGATGACAACCGTGAAACCGAGCCGAGCCACAGAAGAAAAAGCCGCTCGGCGAGCGTTACTCCGATCGAAAAAGGACGAAGGAGAAAGGAATTATAAAGCGGCAGAACAACGAGAAAAAGTAGCAATACAGCTGACATTTAAATCGTTTCATCGTCGCTTTGTCGCATCATCGTTTTCTCTCTCGAAGGGCGCACAAAACTAAACAAATACCAAATGATGCCGTGCGCCACATAAGCAAACGCGATGGCGAAAAGCATATATTGCGAATACAGCCAGGTCAGCATTCCCAATGCCGCGATAACTAACAGCAGATAAACGCTTTGCTTGCCTTTGCCGACGGTTTTAAAGCTCGAATAGCGAATCGTGCTGACCATCAAAAGCCCCAGCACTACCATCAGAATTACCATCAAAATCGTGTAGGTATAAGAACGATTTTCGTCGAACACACTGAGCGGAAGCGGATGCAGATAAACGATTGAAGCGAGCAAACCGGCGGCGGGCGGAATCGGCAGACCGACGAAATTTTTCTTATCAATCTTTGGCGTTCCTTCTTGCAAAACACGCGGGCGCGTGCCTTGCAGATTGAATCTGGCGAGCCGAAAAGTGCCGCACATCAGATACATAAAAAGCACGAAGACACCGAAACCGTGCAGTGAACTTCCATCGTTGAAAGTCGCGCCGATTGCCCAGCTATACATCAAAACCGTCGGCGCGATGCCGAACGTTAAAACATCGGCTAACGAATCGAGCTGCACGCCGATTTCAGTCGAGGTGCGTGTCATTCGCGCCACGCGCCCATCCAAAGTATCGAAAATTATGGCGAGAGCGATTCCCAACGCCGCATATTTGAAATAAACGGCGGCTTGTTCCGGGCTGTTTGACACCGATTGAAACGCACGCACGGAAGACAGTACCGCCAGAAATCCCATAGCGATATTCGCCGCTGTGAATGCCGTCGGAATTAAATATAAACCTTTTTTTAAGCCGCGATGCGGCGGTCTGGTGTCTTCGGTTTCCATTATAATTTTCAGTTAAATATTTGAAAGTCTGGCGATAATCGTTTCGCCGCCGATTACGCGGTCGCCGACTTGCACCAGAATCTCGACGTTTTTCGGCATCAGCAAATCGGTGCGCGAGCCGAATTTTATCAAGCCGTATTTCTCGCCGATTTCAACTGTGTCGCCGGCTTTTCGCCAGCAAACAATCCGTCTGGCGACGATGCCGACAATTTGCGTGCAGACGACCGTCATTTTTTCGCCTTCAATCGTCATCGCATTGCGCTCGTTCATCTGGCTGGCTTCGTTGCTTGTCGCGGGTGCTTTTCTGCCTTGAAACATTTCGACTTTAATAACTTTTCCGGCAATCGGCGCGCGGTTGATGTGAACGTCAACGGGCGATAGAAACACGCTGACGAATTTGCCGTTCTCCCGATCTTCGATGCGCGTCACTCTGCCGTCGGCGGCGGAAACGATAATGTCGGCTTCCGTCGGAATCGTCCGCTCCGGGTCACGAAAAAAGAACGCCATAAAAAGCGTCAGCCCGATAAAAAATATCACGACCGGCAAAATTACAGATAAAGGAACGCCGAGAAAATACAATAGAAAAGCGACGACTAAAGCCAAAACGATTGGCGCGATAACAAATGGAAGTCCTTCCTTAACCATAAAAAGTCAGTAGCCCGGAAAAAAGCGTGCAATAATCGAAAACCCAGAACTATTGATTTAATCTTACGTTAAATTTGACCGATTGAAAAACAAAAAAGCCCGATGCCGCACAGCATCGGGCGCAAGGAGGATTGTATGAATAAGAAGTTTTTATCTAATCGGATTGTCTTTGGCGTAGCTGTAAGCACACCACGCGCAAATCAGGTGGACGACCCAACCCAAAGTGCC
>CBDUBY010000207.1:0-6411 GCA_965365505.1 uncultured Pyrinomonadaceae bacterium
TCACGCCGAGAACGGGAATCGAAACCTGCTCGAACATCTTAAAGGCGCGGCGCACATCAGACAATGAAACGGCTTGCGGTGTGGTCACGAGAACCGCGCCCTGAACGGGAACTAATTGCGCGAGCGATAATTGAACGTCGCCCGTTCCCGGCGGCATATCAACGATTAAATAATCGAGTTCGCCCCAATCAACGTCGGTCAAAAATTGCCGCACAACGCCGTGCAGCATCGGACCGCGCAGAATCATCGGCTTGTCGGGCGGAACGAGAACCGCCATCGAAATAATTTTTAAGCCGTGCGCTTCGAGCGGAACGAGTTGATTTCTGGAAGTTACTTCGGGCTGAACATTGCCGATGCCAAGCATCAGCGGAACATTCGGACCATAAACGTCTGCGTCCATCAAACCGACCTTCGCGCCGTCGAGCGCGAGCGACACGGCGAGATTAACGGCGACGGTTGATTTGCCGACACCGCCTTTGCCTGATGAAACGGCGATAATGTTTTTCACGCCCGGAAGCGCGACGTTGTTCGCCACGCCGCGACCTTGCGGAACTTCCGCGTCCATCGTGACATTGATTGTTTTCACGCCCTCGATTGCGCCGACGAGTCGCCGCGCGTCTTCTTCAAACGCTTCTTTGACCGGACACGCCGGAGTTGTCAAGACAATGCGAAACGAAACGTCGCCGCCTTCAATTTTTAAATCTTTGACAAAACCGAGCGTCACAATATCCTTTTTTAAATCCGGGTCAATGATTTGGCTTAATTGTTGTAAAACTAATTCTTCTGATAATTGATTCATAAATTCCGTGTTAATAATTTCCGCTGTCTGAGCAAATTTTTTGCGGTTGGCGGTATAAGTTAGAATTTAGCATAATTAACTTTTGTTTTCGACGGAACTAATTTATGAGCGAAATTTATTTTTACGGCTTGCCGAACTGCACGACTTGTCAAAAGGCTTTGCGCCGTCTGGATTATCATCGTGTTTCCAATATCAAAAAACGAAACATCAGAGATGAACCTTTGGCGCGTGAAGAAATTGAACGACTGGCAAAGCTGCTCGGCGGCGCGGAGAATCTTTTCTCGCGTCGTTCAAACAAATATCGTGAACTCGGATTAAAAGACAAAACGCTTTCCGAAACGGAAATGCTTGATTTGATGGCGGATGAATATACATTTCTCAAACGCCCGATTTTAGTCGTAGACGGCAAAGCAGTCGCCGGTTATTTTGAAAAATTTTGGGATGAAATTTTGAAAGAGAATTATTATGAGCCGCGAAAAGGACAACGAAATAAAAGAATTGATGGAAAAATCTGAGACTTATAAGACTTATCTCAAATCAATCAAAGAAAAAATTCCCCAATCCGTTTATGAATTTGCAGCTGCCGAATGGCATTACAACACACGCGATGCGCGATGTCCGCACGATGCGTGGCTTGAAGAAATAAAATTCGGGGAAGTTGAAACAGGCGAGAAATTTGAAATTCGTCCGCTTGAAATTCACCTTAAATTGCTTGGCGCATATCACAATGGTCATATTGAAATTATTTATAAAAATATTCACTCATACAGTTTTAATTCAAAACGCGGTTTTCGTCTTTCGGGATATAAAGGCGAATATTTTCACGGCGATTGGCTGCAAGACGAAATTCGACTTTCAGAAAATGGCTTTGTAATTCACGAAATTGAATGGGAACACGGCAATTGGCTGATTGAATTTGAAGATTTTGATTACAAATGGATTCCTTTCGACCGGACACAAACAACAGATATGGAAATTGTAGAAAATATTGAAAAAGATAAGGCGATTTATCAATTAATTCACGAAGACAAAACAGGCGTTTTTACAGAATCTTACGGATTTATCAGCGTTGCCGGTTCGGAAGCCGTAATGTTTTTGAACGGTTTGATTACAAACGACGTTGCTAAATTGGAAGAGAATTCGTGGATGCTCGCGGCTTTTCCAAACGCGCAGGGCAGACTTTTAGCGATTGTGCGCGTGCTGCGCCAAGACGGTAAATTTCTTTTCATAACTGAATCAATAACTTATGAAAAAGTATTAAAAAACCTGGAACGCTTTACATTAGCCGGCGATTTTCAGGTAAATGATTTGACTGAAAAATTGTTGCTGGTTTCTGTTCGCGGCGAAAAATCTGCCAAAGTTCTCGGTGAAGTTTTGGATGAAGATTTAACCAAGTTTCAAAAGGAGAGAGTTTTCCACGCTAAATATAAAGGAGCTAAGATAACAATTCTAAATTCGGTAAGAGAAAAAGGACTTGATATTATCGCGCCGAAACAACAGGCAAAAGGTTTACAGTTTCAGCTATTAAAAAACGGCGCAGAATTTATCAGCGACGATTTGAGAGAGATTTTGCGAATCGAAAACGGCGTTCCGAAATATGGTGTTGACGCGGACGAAACGACGATTGTTCCCGAACTCGGCATCGAAAATCTTATCAGTTATCAAAAAGGCTGTTACATCGGGCAGGAAATCATCGCCCGCATCCATTTTCGCGGACACATCGCCAAACAATTAACCGGCTTGATTTTGTCAGAACCGCCTGCGGTAGCGGGCGGGTTAAACTCGCCAATCGAAAACGCTGAATTAAAATCGCTCGACGGCAAAAACGCCGGAAAAATAACTTCCGTCACTTTTTCGCCCGCGCTCGAAAAATACATCGCGCTCGCCTACGTGCGTTACGATTTTTTGGCGGAAGGCACAGAGTTAAAAATCGGCGAAACGACGGCGACGGTCAAACATTTACCGTTTGTTGAAAAGTTGGGTTAAAATAATCGGAGAGGTAAAATTTATGTCAACCGCCGTGAGAGAAGACTCAGTTTTATTCACCTTTGATGTTCGCCCGCTGAAAATGACCGACGCGGCTTTTTACGAATTTTGTCAGCATAATCAGGATTTTCGGTTTGAAATGGATAAACGGGGAAATTTAATAATTATGCCGCCGACTTTTTTAGAAACCAGCAGAATCAACAATGAAATAAATTATTATCTGACAGAATGGTCGAAAAAAGACAAAACCGGAATCGCTTTTGAATCGGACGGAATGTTCACTCTGCCGAACGGAGCGAAACGCGCGCCCGACGCTTTTTGGATTACAAAAGAAAAATATTACGCGCTTTCGCAGGAAGAACGCGAAAATCGTTTTGCCAGAATCGTGCCGGATTTCGTCGTCGAACTGCGCTCGAAATCCGACAATCTGCGAAAACTGCAAGCGAAGATGCGCGAGTATATCGAAAACGGCGCACGTCTCGGCTGGCTGATTGACCAGAACGAAAAGCGCGTTCACGTTTATCGCGCGAATAAGACGGTTGAAGTTTTGGAAAATCCGCAAACGGTTTCGGGCGAAGATGTGCTGAAAGAATTTGAATTGGATTTGACGGAGATTTGGTAAAGAATGAATAGCAATAATGCAGATATTGATTTGCCGAACGCCAAACTCGCTTACACGATTATTCAATCGCTGCTGAAAAATCAGGAAGCGTTGAGCGACCTTTTGGCGTTGATGGCACACGCGCTCGACGAAGACGTGACGAAGGCTTTGACGAACACGCGCGAATGGGAAAATTATTTGGAATCGAAACGCGAACTAGATAACACGCATTTGCAAATTGAAAAATTTACCGAAGAATTGAAACGACTGGATTCAGGAACGCCGTCATCCTGACGGCATTGAGCGCAGAGGGCGCGAAAAAACGTTTATTACAAAGTTTCTGAAGATACACTTTGCTGCGCCGCTTGCGCGACGTTTGCCGTCAGGATGACGGCGTTCCATTTTATGTTTGATTTGATTATCATCGGTGCTGGACCGGCGGGAATTTCCGCCGCTTATGAAGCGCAAAAACTCAATCTCGATTATCTGGTGCTGGAAAAAAATCTTATCGGCAACACGATTTATAATTATCCGGTCGGCTTGACGGTTTTCTCGACCGTCAACGAATTGGAGTTACAGCCGAACACGCTTTTTCCTGCCAGAGAAAAACCGACGCGCGAAGAATTGCTGTCTTATTACACGCGCTTTGTTTTGGAAAATAATCTCAACGTGCAGTGGGAAGAAGCGGTCACGAATGTTGAAAAAACTGCCGAGAATCATTTCAAGATAAAAACCGAAAAAAGCGAATATGAATCGCGTAAAGTTTTGTTCGCGTTTGGCGCGATGCAGTATCCGCGACATTTGAACGTCAAGGGCGAAGATTTGCCGAAAGTTCATCATCTTTTCCGCGAAACTTATCCGTATGTCAAAAAACACGCGATTGTCGTCGGCGGCGGAAATTCGGCGGGCGAAGCGGCTTTGTTTCTGGCGCAGGAAGGCGCGTATGCGACGCTCGCCACGTTTCGCAAAGATTGGGAAGAAACCGACCCGAAACAAGGCTGCATCAAACATTGGGTAAAAGAGCCGCTTGAACAACAATTGGAGAAAAATTGTCTGGACGTTTTTTTTCTTGGGCGCGTTGTTGAAATCAAAGAACAGGAAATTGTGCTCGAAGATGAAAACGGCAGCGTCGAAACTTTGCCGAACGATGTGGTTTTCGTTTTAATCGGCTCGGACGCGGATTTGACGATGCTCAAAAATCTGGGTGTTGAAACCAAACAATCGAAATACGGCGAAGTGCCGATTTACGACGAAGAAACTTTTGAAACCAACGTCGCGGGCGTATATGTTGTCGGGCATTTCACCGAAGCGCGTCATATTGCGGGCGCGATTGAAGTGCCGAAAAAAATCGTTCCGAAATTGGGGGCGACGTTGGAACGCCGTCATCCTGACGGCACTGAGCGCGAAAGCGCGAAAGCCGCCGCGACCGATGAAGTCGGTAATTAGTAAAACATTTTTCGCGTCAAAGCGACGCTCACTGCCGTCAGGATGACGGCGTTCCGTTTTATGGACATCATGCGCGCTAAAGAAATTCTCAAAAGTCAGTTCGGCTACGATTCATTTCGGATGAATCAGGAGCAGGCGATTGAGACTGTTTTACGGGGAAAAGATTGCGTCGTGCTGATGCCGACCGGCGGCGGGAAATCTTTGTGTTATCAAATTCCCGCGCTGATGCTCGACGGTTTGACGGTCGTGATTTCGCCGCTGATCGCGCTGATGAAAGATCAGGTTGACGCGCTGCGGAATAACGGCGTTGAAGCCGCGTTTTTGAATTCGACGCAGACAGGACGCGAGCAGACCGAAGTTTTTCAAGCGGTCAGAAGCGGCAAATTGAAATTGCTTTACGTCGCGCCCGAACGCCTTTTGCAACAGGGCGATCAGTTTCTCGATTTTCTGAAATCCGTCAATGTGTCGCTGTTTGCCGTTGACGAAGCGCACTGTATTTCGAGTTGGGGACACGATTTTCGACCCGAATATATTCAGCTCGGAAAGTTAAAAAGATTGTTTCCCGACGTGCCTTTGATCGCGCTGACAGCGACCGCCGACAAGCTCGTTCGGCAGGATATTGTCGAGCGATTGGGCATCAGAAACGCCGCGCTGTTTGTTTCGAGTTTTAATCGCCCTAATATTTTTTACAAAATTGAGCCGAAACGAAATTCTTACGGACGGCTGCTCGAATATCTCGAAACGCGCCGCCAAGAGAGCGGAATCGTTTATTGCCTGAGCCGCAATTCGGCGGAAAGTTTGGCGGCGGATTTGCGCGACGAAGGCTTTGACGCGCTCGCTTATCACGCCGGATTGGAGAAAGAAAAGCGCGACAAACATCAGGAATTATTCTTGAAAGACGAAGTGAAAATCATCGTCGCGACCATCGCTTTCGGAATGGGAATTGACAAATCGAACGTGCGGTTTGTGGTGCATATGGATTTGCCGAAAAACATCGAAAGCTATTATCAGGAAACCGGACGCGCCGGACGCGACGGCTTGCAATCTGAAGCGCTGCTGTTTTTCAGTTGGGGCGACATCAACAAATTGAAAGGTTTCGCCGAAGTCGAAGGCAATCGCGTCCAGACGGAAATAATGTTGAAAAAGCTGAACACGATGGGCGCGTTCGGCGATTTGAAAACTTGTCGCAGAAAATTTTTATTAAATTATTTCGACGAAAATCTAACCGAAGATTGCGGGCAATGCGACAACTGCAATACGACGTTTGAAAAATTCGACGGCACGATTATCGCGCAGAAAGCTCTGAGCGCGGTTTATCGAACCGAACAGCGTTTCGGCTTGAGTTATCTGATTGATTTTTTGCGCGGTTCGCAGGCGAAAACGATTCGCGACGAGCATAAAAATCTGAAAACTTACGGCGTCGGCGCGGACGTTTCCAAAAATAACTGGTTCGATTATTTTAAGGATTTAATCGAGCAGGGTTATTTGAAACAAACCGAAGGTCAGTATCCGACGATTGTTCTGACCGAAAAAAGTATGGACGTTCTGCGCGGCACCGAGCGCGTCGAATTGTTCAAAG
>CBDUBY010000208.1:0-6159 GCA_965365505.1 uncultured Pyrinomonadaceae bacterium
GCTCGCTGGCGTTGCCGACAAGCTCGCTGGCGACGCTTTTATGCTTGTCGGCGACGCTTTTGAGGTTGAAAGCGGCGGTTTTTTGGCTCTCGGCGGGAAAATTTTCTCTGAAAGCGTTTGTTATGTTGATTAGTTCACGAAAAAACCTTATATTCTCTGCGGTGTTTTAACATTTCAAATCAGGAGGCAATTAGTATATGGGAAAATTATTTGCACGCTGGTATCCACAGGGCTTGCCGGATCGTGCCGCGTGGCATTTTAACTTTTCGGCGCAAGCCATCGCTACGGGGTCGGATCACGAGTTGACGCCGGCGCAGAAGACGCAGATTGAAGCGGACGCGACGACGGTTGAGTATTTTAATGAATATGACCAGTATCTGGAAAACGAAATGAAGAATTGGCGCGTCGGGCGCGATGCTTATCTGGACGGCGATGTCGGCGCGACTCAGCCGCAAATGCCGAAGTTCATCGTTCCCGATTTGCCGTCCGACGCGCTGGTTGCCATCGCCGAACGAACCGAGCAATATGCCAATAAAATCAAGGCGTCGGACAATTATTCGCCGTCGGTCGGCGCGGCTTACGGCATCGTCGCGCCGCCCGCGCCCAATGTGCCGGTCACGGATAAAAAACCGGCGGCAAAGGCTTCGACCGGCGCGGAATTCAAGGCGATTTTCAAAATTCCGTTGCAGGGAATGAGCGGAATCCAGATGCAGATGACCCGCGACGGCGACGCGCAAACCCACAAAACCAATTTTCCGAGCGGCGATATTGTTGATGAAACCCCGCCGATGCAAACGGGCAAACCCGAAACCCGGCAGTATCGCTTTTATTTTCTACAGAAAAATCAGGTCGTCGGCGAGTCGTCGGATATTTATGAAATAACCGTGCATCCGTAGTGAGCAAAAGAGGAGAAGAGGAGTGGAGGAAAAGATTGTGGTGCATTCACTTTCCTCATCTCCTCATCTCCTCTTCTCCTCTTCTCTCCCGCTCCGCGTCTTCACTACATCTTGTTTGTAAAATTATAAACGATAAAGCCGGTCGCCTTAATCGCTTCGTTATTGGCGATTGCCGGTTTGAATTTTGAATTGCGGGCGGCTTCTTCGCTCGTGTTGCGTAGAAACTGCGGACCGCTGACGGCTTTGGCGGAAGTTACGTTTCCCTGTTCGTCGAGCGTTAATTGAACCGTGACCTGTCCGTTGATATTCAACTGTCTGGCGGTTACGGGATATGACGGCGTGACCATTTTAACGGCGCGTTCGATGAGTGAACCGAGTTCGACGGTTTTCGGCGCAGCGGGCGATTCGGAAACTTTCGGCTGTTCTGCGACGATTGCCGCCTGCGTTTCCTTTTGTTTCGCTAAAATTTTCGCCTGCTCGTCCTCTTTTTGCTTCGCCAGAACTTTCGCCTGCTCGTCTTCCTTCTGCTTCGCCAGATTTTTCGCCTGCTCGTCCTGAAGACGCTTCAAATTCGCTTTCGCCGATTCGTTGGTTGCGTCAAACTCGACGGCTTTTTGATAATCAGCGGCAGCTTGCTCGGTTTTACCTTTTCTTTCGTGAATTTCGGCGCGGTTAAAATACGCCGACGAGTCTTGCGGATTCAGTTCAATCGTTTTGTCGAAATCGAGAACCGCCAAATCGTAGCTTTTTTTGTTGGAATAAGCCCGCCCGCGATTAAAATAAGTCGCCGCATCCTTCGGATTCAGTTCGATGGCTTTGTTGTAATCGTTCAAAGCCGAATCAAAGTCGCCTTTCAAATGATTTTCGTCCGCCCGCTTGCGATAAAACGCGAAATCAGGCGCGGAAATTACGGGAACGGGCGCAGCGATTTTCGCGCTCTTGCCGCGAACCGCTTCGACAAGTTCGCCGGTCGCGCCGCCTGCCGTAAGCTCCGTTTCAATTTCCGGTGTCAGCGAAAAAGTAATGCCGCGCACCTTGACCGCTTCGGCGAGAATTTTATTTCGGTCTTCGAGCGACACCTTTTTCGAGCGCAGACCAATTAAAACGTCGGCTAAACTAAGCTGCGCCTGCTGCTGCGCCTGTCCGATTTGGCAAAATACGACGAGCGAAAACAGCAACGATGCCAATGAAAAAACAGAAAAAAGACGCTTTTGCCGCGCCTGCTTGGTTTGGGAAAGATTTAGGGGTTTCATATTTTTGTTCCTTGATAATTAACGAAAAACCATAAGGCATGTGGTTTTTCGTTGAATTATGTTCGCGCCCTTTTCGGAGTGCGGGCTTCTGCGCTGGTCTAATTGCCGCCGATAAGATCGTCAACCGTGACGGCTTTTTTCTGGTTCGCCGGTTTCGGTGCCGTCGCCGGTTTTTCAACGCGCGGCGCGGCTGGCGGCAGCGTTTTCGTTTTTGCTGCGGGCTGAGCGACGGGTTTTTCGCCGACAACCGTCGGCACAGAGGTCGGCGGCGCGGCAGTCGTGGTCGAGATTTTCTCGGCAGTTGGCGCGGCTTCAATCGTCGGCTGCGCTGCCGGATTTTCGGTCAAAGAAGTCGCCGGATTGGAAGTTGTTTGATTGGCTTCGACCCGGTTTGACGACGGCATCATCATAAATACCGCGACCGCGCCGCCGATTAACAAAAAACACGCGATTGCCGCCGGTATCAGCCACGCCGGTTTCGCCTCGGACTTCGGTTCGGAAAATAAATCGTTTGAATAATCGGATGCGGAATTTTTTCTGCTTGAAAAATCGTCTGTCGTCGGCGCGGATTTCGCGGTAGATTGGGCAGCCGATTTCGCGGCGGCGGCTTTTTTGGTTTCCTCTTCCGAAAGTCGTTTTTCGGCTTCGGCGGCGCGCTGCTCGGCTTTTAATCTTTCGGCTTCAGCGGTTTTCAACTGTTGCTCGATTAACTCTTTTTGCTGTTTTTGTTCCGCTTCGAGCTTCAGCCGTTCCTGCTCGACGCTTTGACGTTCCTGTTCGAGACGTTTTTCTTCTGCCGCCAAACCTTGTCGGGCGGCTGCCGTTTCCTGTTTTTTCGCTTCTTCGGTCGTGCGCTCCTTCGCCCGCACAACGGCGGTTTGCAGAGCCTGACGCATTTCCATCGCCGAACCGTATCGCTTTTCCGGTTCGACTTCCATCGCTTTCGCCACAACGTCGGAAACTTCGATTGGAATTGCCGGATTCAGTTCGTTCGACTTGGGCAGCGAATCGAATTCGCCCGCCCAGATGCCGAGCGAACGCTCGAACGCATCAACCGAAAGCTGCGCCGTCATCAAATGGTAAAGCGTCGCGCCAAGGGCATAGACATCGCTGCGCGCGTCAGCCGTTTGTTTTAAGGCGGCTTCCAATTTTTCGCCGTGAAGTTTTTTGCCTTCCGCCGAAGCTGCGTCGCTGATTCGCAAAAGCTGTTCGAGCGGCAGGTAAGATAAGTCGGCAGCGGAAGTCTGATTCGTGACAATCGTCTTTACTTTCACGTCAGCGCTTTCGGTGATGTCGAAACCGAGAAGTTTGATTCTGCCGCGCGAAGTCAGTTTGATGTTCTGCGGTTTCACGTCGCCGTGAATAATCGGTGTCGGCAAAGTGTGCAGATAATCGAGCGCGTCGAGCAGTTGGTCAGCCCAATTTGCCGCGTCCGCATACGAAATCGGCTTTTCATTTTTCGCCAAAATCTCGCCCGCGTTGTCGCCGTCAATCAATTCCAAAACCAGATATTGCCGGTCGTATTCGGAAAAATAACCGCGCACCTGCGGCAAAGATTCGTGTTTGACTTCTGCCAAAATCTTGGCGCGGTCAGCAAAAGCGCGTTTCAAATTCTCACGCTCGCCGATTGCCGGAACTTTCTCCGAGTCAATCAAAATCTCTTTCAGCGCGACATTTGCCTTGCGAATACTGTCATACGCTTCATAAACCTGGCTTCCTTCAACCTGCCCAAGCTGGTCAATTATCCGATAACGTCCCTTTAAAACTTTGTCTTTTGTCAGCATATTTTTTATATTGCGGTGGAAAGGCGTTGCAATTTGACGGGAAGGTAATATTTCTACCAAGAGCATTATAAACAATCACTGCGAAAAAAGGAAGTCTTTGTTGGCAGGTTTTCAACAAAGTTTTGCATAGCTGATTAATATGAAAATTGTCGTTAAAACAAAGCGGCTCACAAATCAATCTTAACCCAGGCAACGGCTTGAGATTGATTTGTGAGTCGCTTTGTTTTTACGGAGTTTTAGTTTTTAATTTTCGTAGAAAATGATTTCGCTGCTCAGATTTCCCGCGTTCTCCGCTTTTTTCTCTTCTGCCAGAAAACCCTGAGCGATGAAAAGTTTGACGATAGTGCGGGCATCGCCGCGCGTGAATTTGTTCGAGAATAAATTCATTCGATTAAGGTCGGCTTTGCCGAGCAGTTGAATTTGGTTGATGTAGCGGAACAGCAAAAGCCCGTCAAACGAATAGCCGTTGACCTTCATCACCAGTTCGCCTTTTTTGAAATTGCGGTTTCGCTTGTTGTATTTGCTTAAAATCGCGGTCGCCTGAACGAAGTCATTTATCTGGTCAACAATCGGGTCGAAAATGCGAAACGCTTCGTTCGGGTCAATAACGGCGTAGCCTTTGACGATCTCCATCAAATCGTTTAATTCGTCTTCGTCTTCCGGGTATTCGTTCGCCAGAGCCTTCGCGTCCTTCATCAAACCGGCGGCAACTTCTTTATCTTTCTCGCCGCCTTTTTTGTGAAACTCGGTCGCCAGCGAAACCAGTTTTTGAATCTGCGTTTTCTTTTTGCTCAAGTTTCCGATGAGTTTTTTCGCTTCGTCGAGTTTGCCGTCTTTCGCCGCGCGGCTGATGCGTCCCGACTCGAATTGTTCCAAAGCATTTTGGCGAGTTTTTTCGTCGGGAATTTGTTCGATAATTTTTTTCGCGCGGGCTTCGTCTTCAATCTGACCGATTTTATAAGTCAACGATTGATAGGCTTGAACTCGTTCAAATTCGTTGAGTTTCGGTATTTCGGCGAGAATGTCTTCGGGCGTCGAGTTTTGATTCCAGAGTTTTTGCTGCTGCTGCATCCGCTTTAATTCGGGCGGCATATTTTTCGTCGCTTCGGCTTGTTTTTGTTTCAACAACTGAACTCTATCCGGCGCGATTTTTTCTAAATCCTTTATCACCGTTGACAATCCCATCGTCATTTCCAGCGAATTCGACGGCAGCATAAAGGTTGTGATGAGTTTGTCGGCGATGCTCCGTATTTGCGCGTCGTTAAATTTGAATATTTTTTCATTGTTCGCCGCTTTCGCTGCGTTCGGGTTGGTAGCAAATTGCAGAAAACGAATCGCCGCCTGCAAATCTTCGCGCTTTTTGGTTAAATCGGTGTCGGTAATTTTCCTGACGACATCATCTGCCAGCGCGGTCGCTTTTTTCTCGTCCTTCTTGTTGATTTTTTGGAGCAGCGGCAGCACATTCCACGAAATTCCTTTTGCCAGACTTTCCTTGATTAGCTTAATGGCTTTGTCTGGATTTTGCTCGGCAGCGAGAACGGCGAATTGCTGTTCGAGCGCGATTTCCCGCTGAACGCGATATTGTTCGGGGTTGTAATTCATCATTCCGCCTTCCTGCTTGGCGTTCGGGTCGCTCGCTTTCGTCAACGCTTCGGTCATTTTCGCCGTGCGCGTCTGCACTAATAATTCAAGAGCTAAATCGGCATCGTGCTTGGCAATCATCGGCAGAATTTGATTGCGAACGTCGTTGTAATCAAACATCGAGGCGTATGGATCATCGGTGTCCTTCTTTTCTTTCTCGGCTTCGGCGTTGCCGACGACAATATCGTTGCCCGAAGCGCGGAACAAATCTCTGGCGCGTTTCTCGTCAAACTTCCAATACAAATCTCCGGCAATCGCAAAAACAATCGCGCGGTTCTGCGGCAGCCTCAAAGTCGCCGCTTCATTAATCGCCTGGTCAAGCATTTCCAGAACCGTTTTTTGCAGTTCCTTTTGTTTCTTCTCTTTCTCGGACTGCGATTCGGTCGGTGTCGGAGTCGGCGCGGTTTGGGCAAACGAAACGGTAAATAACGCCAGACACAAAAAAGCAACATTTATAAAACGTCGGATAGGCATAGCGAAAGACTCCTTTTGCGGGATATATTCAGGTTCGCCTAATTCTAACATAAAACTAACGTGAGTTCGGGATAAGGATGGAACGCCGTCATCTTGACGGCAAAGATTGCG
>CBDUBY010000209.1:0-6154 GCA_965365505.1 uncultured Pyrinomonadaceae bacterium
GAATTCAAACCTGTGCCGACGGCAGTTCCGCCGATTGCCAGATCATAAAGACCTTGCAAAGTCATTTTTAATCGTTCAATATCGCGCTCGATCAAATTTGCCCAGCCGCCGAATTCCTGTCCGACAGTCAGCGGCGTTGCGTCCTGAAGATGCGTTCTGCCGATTTTTACAACGTCGGCAAATTCCTTCGCTTTTGCATTAATCGCATCGCGGACTTTCTCGATTTGCGGAATCAAAGCATTCATCGTTTCGGCGGCGGCAATATACATCGCCGTCGGGAAAGTGTCGTTGGAACTTTGCGATTTGTTGACATCATCGTTCGGGTGAATCGGATTTTTACTGCCCATTTCGCCATTCGCAATTTCAATCGCGCGATTTGAAATTACTTCGTTGGCGTTCATATTCGTCTGCGTTCCGCTTCCGGTCTGCCAAACTCTTAACGGAAAATGCGCGTCCAAACGTCCGCCGATCACTTCGTCAGCGGCTTGCACGATCAATTTTTTTTTATCTTCGGAAAGTTTGCCTAAATCAAAATTGACAATCGCGGCGGCTTTTTTCAAAATACCGAGCGCACGGATCATCTCACGCGGCATCACATCGTTTCCGATATTAAAATGATGCAGACTCCTTTCCGTTTGTGCGCCCCAATACTTATCCGTTTCGACGGCGATTTCGCCCATCGAATCCGTTTCAATGCGTGTTTTTTTATCTGTTTTTGCTGCTTCTGACATTATAAAAATCCTTAAAATTTATTTTTGTAATTTTTATCTATTTTGGCAACAATGTATTTTAAATACACTGCCAAAAATTCTTAATTTGAACCCACAAACAGAATTTTTTAAATAATTAAATCCTAGGTTAACCCTTTAATTGACTGTTTTTCAATATTCATAACTAAAATTATTATTATTTGTCTTGGGTAAATGTGTTTGTATTAAAGGCTGTTGTCGGGCGCGGTTTGGTTTTAATCAAAGTTGCACCGTCGGAAACCGATACATTATTTACCGAAAGCGTCGTTCCGGTAGCACGTTGAAATTCGGAAATTGCTTTGTTTAAATCGGTTTGCGCCTGCAATTCCCGGCTTCTGGCATTGAGAAGTTCTGTTTGACGCTGCAAAACCAGATAAAAAGTCGCTGTTCCGGCACGAAATTGCCGCTGTTCGCTTTCGTAAAGTTGTTCGGCAGATTGACGCGATGCGAGCGCGGAGGCGAGACGCGCTTCGGATGAACGAAGTGCTTGCAGAGAATTTCTGACTTCGGCTTCGATAATTTGCCCGATTTGCGCCTGCAGATTTTTGATGCGTTCGGCTTGCACGAGCGTTCTGCCGAGATTAGCCTTCGCCACCGTATTTCCCCACGGCAGAGCAATCGAAACACCGACGCGATAAGTCGGAAAATCTTGTCCGATCAAATTTCCGAGCGAACTGAAATATCCGCCGACAAGATTTGACGGAACGGTATTGGTTGTTGTCGTTGTCGCCAGCGGATCGAGTCCGGCGAGAGCGGAAAGTTCATTAATGCGCGTCGTCAAAGCCGAAGGCGTGGTCGTCGTCGGGCGCACGGTTGCCGTTCCCGCCAAACCCTGCATTGTGTATGTGCCGACGAGATCAATCTGCGGTTTTGTCTGGTCGCGGAAATATCGTTCGTCAATTTTATTGATGTCGAAGTTGGTTTGAAGCTGGACAATTTCAGGACGATTTTTTAACGCTTCCGTAGTAGCGATTTCCAGAGCGATGCGCGGTGCTTCAAGGCTGACTTCGGAGGTCGGTGTAATCGGGCGCGTCCATTCGGCGGCGGTTCTGTCCGGCAACATCAATGTTTTTAACGTATTTTCCGCCCTTGTTACATCTTCCTGCGCCGTGTAGACGCTTTGCTCGAAAGTCGTAATCTGCGTGTTAGCGGCGACAATATCAATCGGTGCGAGAACGCCTTTTGCAACCAGTCTTTGATTGCTTTCAAGCTGTGTCCGCGCTTGTTTGACAGCATCAATCTGCACCTGCAAATTTCGCAGCGCGTAAGCCAAATCCCAATATGAACTTTCAACCTGCGCGATGACTTCGATGGCTCTTTGGCGAAACTGCGCGTCGGTCAGACTCAAATTTTTCTTGGCGATTTCGATTTGTCGCCGATTGTTGTCAAAACGCCGTCCGCGAAAGAGCGGCTGAATGTATGAAAACGTCAAAGCAGACGGAAATTGCGGATTTAAGGTCGCGTTAGTGTTGCTCGTTGTTGTCCGCGAAGAGTTAAAATTTGCCGAATACGAACCGCCGGCATACGGTGAAAAACCTGCCGCGCCCGCCGAACCGAGAAATCGTTTAAGAGTTACCGAACCGTTTGAACCCGCACCGCCGATAGTCGAAGCCGTCGGTGTGGTCGCGCTTTCATAATAACTTTCAGAAACTAACGCCGGATCATAAATACCGCGTGCCGCCCGCAGATTAAATTCGGCGATTTGCACATCATTGCGCGTCGCGTCAATGTCGTTGCTGTTTTGCAAAGCCATCGTAATCGCTTCTTCGAGCGTCAGCGGCAACTGATTCATCATATCAACGCCGACGCGTTCAGCCGACGGCAGCGGGCGGATCGGAGCTTCAAAATTCGGCGCAACCGGCGGCGGATCGTTCGGCAAAACGGCGGGAGCAATGCCGGAAGTTCCGACATTCTGCGTCGGTGTTTGCTGGATTACCGTGTTGGGATTGGCGATTTGTCCGCTCGGCGTTACGCCGGGCGTGTTTGGATTTGCCGGAGTCGTAACCTGCGGCTGAGTTTGCGGCTGCACCGGATTTGTCGTCTGATTAGGCTGATTGTTTTGCTGCGTTTGATTGTTATTCTGCCGTTGAATTTCAGTTTGCTGCTGAGTCGGCGGTGTGGTCGGCTGATTTGGCGGCGGAGTCGCCTGCGGAGTTTGCGCGGATACGAAAACGCCTAAAGCAAAAACAGCAAAAATGATTGTCGCCGAACGCTTTAACACTACTAAACAAAAATCTGATTTTTTCTTGTAAAATTCAAACATAAAACTACTTGCTCGAACTCGGTTCGGCGTAACCGTCGCTTGCGCCTCCTAGATTTGTATCTTCGATTTCCGGCTCGCCTTTCGACTTTCTGAACATTCCCGCGAAACGTTCATAAACCGGACGCAAAGTGCCGATTTTGAATTTATCGAATTTAACGGAAAATCCGCGCCAAATAGTGGATTCCTGCGCGTCGTCAAACAGTGAGTAAAAAACCGGAACGGCGAGCAAAGTCAGAAGCAGACACATTGACTGACCTCCGACCACCAAAATTCCGATTGAACGATTCGTCGCCGCCCCCGCCCCGCTCCCGATAACAAGCGGAATCATTCCGGCAACGAGCGCGATGGTCGTCATTAAAATCGGACGCAAACGATCTCTGTTCGCCTGAATAATCGCGTCGTAGCGCGTCATTCCTTTTTCGCGCAGAGTGTTTGTATGATCAATCTGCAAAATCGCGTTTTTCTTGACGATACCGAACAACAGCAAAATTCCGAGCGCGGAGAAAATATTCATCGTTTGTCCGGCAATCGCCGTTGAAAGAAGCGCAAACGGAACTGAAAGCGGCAAAGTCAAAAGAATTGTAATCGGATGAATAAACGATTCGAACTGCGCCGCTAAAATCAAATACATAAAGACGAAAGACAGCAAAAACGCATAAAGGAACGCATTATAAGCGCGATTTAATTCCTTTGATGTTCCGGTTACGCCCGTTCGGTATTCCGGTGGAAGATTTAATTGCGCGGCGTAGCTTTCGAGTTTGGCAAGCGCGTCCGATTCCGAAGTATTCGGCGGAAGTCCGGCAGAAATTGTAACTTGTCTTTGACGGTTCAAGCGGCTGATCGAAGAAGGACTCGTGCCTTCTTTAATGGTAACGAGTTTGTCTAAACTAATCGGAATTCCGCTTGCCGAATTAAGTGTAAAATATCGTAAATTATCACGGTCGCGGCGAAAAGGTTCATCAGCCTGCACGACGACATCATACTGCTCCGTGCCTTCGCTAAATGTCGAAATACGCTGTCCGGCAGCGAAAACATTTAATGCCTGCGCGACATCGCCGGCTTTTACGCCCAAATCTGCCGCCCTTTGCCGGTCAATAACGACTTGTAATTCGGGCGAACCTTCCTGATTTGAAGTGTCGGGATCGCGGAAAAGCGGGTCTTGTTCGAGTTTGGCAACCAACGCCTCGCCGTATTGTTTGAGTTTTTCCTGATCCGGTCCGGCGATATAGAAACCGACTCCCGAACCGCCGCGACCTAAACCTAAACTGCCTGAAATAGAAGACGAACCGGAAATATTGACGCGATAGTCTTTATTGGAGTATTTTTTTGTAATTCCGCGTGCTTTATTGATCAAATCCGATTGCGATGCCTTTCGTTCGTCAATCGGTTTGAGGGTTACAAAAATTCTGCCGCCGTTTCCGCCGCCGCCGCCAAATCCGGCAAGAACCAGTGTGCTTTTGACTTCGGGAATCTGCTCACGCAAATCGCGGGCGATGCGGTCAAGGATTGATTGGGTTGCCGACAGCGAAGTTCCCTGCGGACCTCGAAAATTTATATCAAAAGCCGATTCGTCTTCATCGGGCAAAAACGCCATTCCGACAAAATTAAACAACGGATAAATCGAAGCGACGACCAAAACGCAAATTAAAACAATCGCCCAGCGAAAACGCATCGAAATTTTCAAGAGCCACGTATAAACGCCGTCAATCTTACTGTAAAACCACGAATCTTTGCTGTCTTGTCCTTTATTCTTTATCCTTTGTCCTTTGTTTTCAGCAATTTCTTGATCAGTCATTAACATTCCGTCGCCGTGAATTTCGATTTCTTCAGACTTTGGACTTTGGACTTTAGACTTTGGACTCTTTATCCAGCGTGCCGCGAGCATCGGCGTAATCGTAAATGAAACGATCAGCGAAACCGCAATGGCGGCGGCACTTGTTAAACCGAAACTCGACATAAAACGCCCGACAATTCCGGTCATAAATCCGACGGGAATAAACACCGCGAGCAAGGAAAGCGTCGTCGCCAAAACCGGCAAGCCGATTTCCTTTGTTCCTTCGATTGCCGCCTGATACGGACTCATTCCCTTTTCTTCAACAAACCGATAAATATTTTCCAGCACGACAATCGCGTCGTCAATGACGATTCCGACCATCAAAGTCAGCGCGAGCATCGTCATTTGATTGAGCGAATAACCGAGGTAAGCGATTGCCGCAAATGACGCGATAATCGAAGTCGGAATGGCGAGCGCGGCGATCAGCGTCGTGCGAATATTCCATAAAAACAGAAAAACGACAATTGCCGCCAGAAGACCGCCGATAACCAGATGTTCTTCGATGGCATGAAGCGAATTTTCAATAAATTCCGATTGATCGCGGGTTTTGACGACGTTAAAATCAGACGGCAAATTCGGAATGATTTCGTTCATTCGCGCCTTGACACCTCTGATGAGAGCAATCGTATTCGAGCCGGATTGTTTACGAATCGCCACCGAAACCGACTGCGTTCCGTTTAAAGAAGCCGCGCTCGTTGCGTCCGCGCCGCTGTCGTCAACCCGCCCGATGTCTTTAATTCTAATCGGATAACCGTTTTTTGTTGTAATGACAATATCGTTAAACTGCTTGATTTCGGTGAGTTTGCTCATCGTCCGCAAGCCGAGAGTTTTCGCGCCTTCGATTAAATTACCGCCCGGTAATTCCAGATTTTGCGAGCGAACCGCGTTTGATACGTCAGTAACCGATAAATTAAAAGCCCGCAAACGGTCAGGATTTATAAAAACTTTTATAACTCTTTGACGCGAACCGAAAATCTGCACTTCGCCCACGCCGTCGGCGGATTCGATGCGTTCCTGAATCAGATTTTCAACCATATCGGTCAATTCAATCGCGCTGCGCGGTGCGCTGACCGAATAGATTAAAACCGGCGAAGAATCAGGATCGGATTTTCTGACAACCGGCGGATCGGCGGTTTCCGGCAGACGATTGACAATGGTTGAAATTTTTTGCTGTAATTCCTGATAAGCCTGATCAGGGTCTTTTTCAAGATTAAAAGTTATCGTTACATTTGAACTACCGCGTGAAGAATTTGAGCGCATTTCTTCAATGCCGGGAACGGTGTTGACCGCGCCTTCGATAATGTCGGT
>CBDUBY010000210.1:0-6149 GCA_965365505.1 uncultured Pyrinomonadaceae bacterium
GTTTGGCTGGCGGCACAATGTCAAGCGAAAGGAAAAGTCGCGCCAGAATTACGAGACGTATTTCCAATTGCCGAAGCACAATTGAAATTATTGATTTAAGAGATATTTTGGGAAATCGAGTTGAGGACATCAAACTCCAATCCGATGATGTTGTCGAAGTTCAAATGCGGAAAGGGAAAACCAAGTGGACGTTAGGATGCGAGAAAGCAATACCTACAATACCTACAATACCTATGAATCGGATCCTAATCCCGATCCCGTAAATATAACCAGTCTTTATACTCCTTTAAAACAATAATTCTCTCGTTTCAATTCCGACGATCAAGAAACATTGTATGTAAAAAACAACCGCTTCGGTAATACGAAGCGGTCGTTGAAAAATTAAATTGTTAAAAAATTATTGTTGTAAATGTGTATTAAATTTGAAATTCAGATTATTGTTACAACCTGCTGACGGTTATGCCGCGACTGCCGAAGCGGTTGGCTTCCGAACAGCTCGGCATCCAAATATCCACTTTGCGTCCTTTTACGCCGCCGCCGGTGTCGGTTACGGTGTAGATTCCGCTATACGCGCCCGCACTGATTTGAACTCGTGAACCGAGCGGCAGAACGCGCGGGTCGGCGGCGATGATGCCGCGCCGAACGCTGCCGCCGTTCGCTGTGCGTCCGCGCAGACAATAGGCGGTTGCTTGAAAGTTGGTTACTGCCGAGGTTTTCTTGATTTTTTGGGTTGAAACTTGGGTTGGTTTTGGGTTTTGTTTTTGAACTGTCGGTTTATCTTGATTGTTAAATTGGATTGTTTGATTATCTTGATTATTAAATTGGTTTTGTAAATTGTTCGGCGAATTGTTCGCTAAACTGACGGCTTCGACGGTTGGTTGAAAGTAAAATAAGACTGTTACTGACAATGCAAACGCGCCCAGGAAGCCGCTTCCTGCGGTTAGATTTCTCATCTATAAATTTGCTCCTAATTGTTGATTTGTTTCTTCCACCTAAGCCGTAACAAAATTCGTTTCCCGATGGCTTCGATAGACGGACGCGGAATGTTCCGCGAAGAGTTTTTCAAAAAAACATTGTTATACTATCATTTCCGGCAGATTATGTCTAATGGTGCAAAATCCCGTGCTCAAATCCAAACTCTACGATTCGGATGGATTGTCCAGAATCCACCGTATTTTTGTTGCCAGAGCCTCCGGCGTGAATGGTTTCTGTATGAAATTAGTGTTGGTTTCGATAACGCCATGGCGCACGACGGCATCGTCGGTATAACCCGATGTGAAAAGGATTTTCAGATTTGGTAATCGCTGCATTAATGTCTCCGCCAACTCGCGCCCGCCCATTTTCGGCATCACGACATCAGTCATCAGCAAATCAATTTGACAATCATCGCCGCAGGCTAAAAGAGCCTCGATTCCATTTCCGGCTTCGATAATCGTATAGCCGCATTCGGTCAGAATTTCTTTCGATAGTTCGCGCACCATTGGTTCATCTTCGACCAGCAAAATCGTTTCCGCTCCCGAAGACATTGTAATGGGGATGTTTTTTATTCTATGAACATCAATCTGCTCGGTCACTCGCGGCAGGTAAATTTTAAAGGTCGTGCCGATTTCTTCTTCGCTATAAACTTCGATATTGCCTCCTGATTGTTTCACGATGCCATAGACGGTAGCTAAACCGAGTCCGGTGCCGTGACCTAATTCCTTCGTTGTGTAGAATGGGTCGAAAATGTGCTGCTTGATATCGTCGCTCATTCCGGTGCCGGTGTCGCTGACCGCCAGCAGAACATAAGCTCCCGGAAGAACGCCCGTATGTTGCTGCGTGTAACTCGGTTCGAGAAAGACGTTGGCAGTTTCGATGGTCAGTTTTCCGCCCTTGGGCATCGCGTCGCGGGCGTTGACTGCGAGATTCATAATGATTTGCGAAAACTGTCCGGGATCAACCATCACCCGACCGATTTGATGATTGAGCGTTGTCGTCAACTGAATGTCCTCGCCGATTAGCCGGTGCAGCATTTTAATAGTTTCGTTGATAACTTCGTTCAAATCGGTCACGCTCGGCTTCAAAACCTGTCGGCGGCTGAAGGCTAACAATTGATGAGTTAAAGCGGCGGAGCGCAGTCCGGCTTTCTTAATTTCTTCGACGTGGTGACGCAGCGGGTCGTTCTCTTCTAAGCGGCGCAGAGCCAAATCGCTGTAACCGTTGATGACGGTCAGCATATTATTAAAATCGTGAGCGATGCCGCCTGCCAGCAGTCCGACCGATTCGAGTTTGTGCGCCTGATACAGTCTTTGTTCAAGTTCTTTGGTCGCGGTTGTGTCTAAAATTATTCCCTGCCAACCGGTTCGTTTGCCCTGCGCGTCTAAAATAAAACGCCTTTTGTCCTGCCACCAGTGAACCGAGCCGTCGCGCCCCACGATTCGATATTCGAGTTCGGTTTCCGAGCCGTGACGCGCGGCAATTTCGACTTCGCGCATCACCCGTTTGCTGTCTTCCCGATGCACGATGCTCAGCCACATATTCGGGTCAGCATACCAATCTTCGGGCGTGTATCCGTATAATTTTATGTTCGGGCACATATAAATGGCTGAATACGGCGGGTTTGGCTCGTTGAGATAAACGATGCCCGGCGACGATTCGACCATATTACGGAAAATAAATTCCGCCTTTCGTGCTGTTTGTTCTACCAGTTTGAGTTCGGTGATGTCGCGGATGTTGCATTGAACCACCTGACGGTTATTTTCCGAATAGAGGTTGCTGACAAATTCTACTTCCCAGCACTCGCCGTCCTTACTTTTAAGCGGCAAATCGTCGTATCTGATATAACCGTTTTTTTGCAGCTCCTCGAAGGCGCGGATGTTTTCATCTTCATCTTTGAGCAGTCCGATTTCCCAGAGTTCCTTGCCTAGAAAGTCATCGTGGGTGTAACCGAGAAGTTCTATCATAAACGGATTAACATCAGTGATTTTCCGCGTGACCGCATCAAGGATAAGTATGCCGTCACGGGCGGTTTCAAAAAGCCTTCGATAGCGGATTTCAGAAATCCGCAATTTCTCCGCCGATGTGCTTAAGTTATGTGTATCTTCCACAATTCTCCTCTGAATGGTTTTCCGGGCAATCGTTGGAGTGTTTATACGCTGCATATTTCGGATGGAAACTAACCAAACAAATCTAAACTCAATCAAAATAAGCGCAACATCAGAATTGCCAGTATAAAACGAACAGTTATCCGTGTTGAGCGGTTAATAATTTGACGGTTGTAACGCAATTCAACACCGTCTTCGTCTAACTAACATAGACTAAAGCCAAACTAAAGTTGGTGTGTTATAACACAAAAGGTCAGACTTTCCATCGGTGTTAAACCGATTCGGGAAACGGAAAAAATTCGATTGAAAGTTTGAGATATGCGCTTCGGTATTAGACTTCATTCGGGCAATTCGCGTATATTTCAATCGGCTTAGTAAAAAATTGGGGGAAACAAAAATTGTCTATTCCAGAACGTCGCCAAAGTTTGCGGCATAACATTTCCTTCCCGATTCGCGTCGCTTGGAAGGACGAACACGGACGGGAAATCGTCCAGGACGGCTTAACGGAAAACGTCGGACCGCAGGGAACTTTGATTTTTTTGCCGCGCGCTCTGCCGCCGGTCGGCTGCAAAGTTAGCTTGACCGTAACGGAAAACGCCGAAGACGAAGTGAGCGTCACCGCGCAGGTTATCCGTCTCGAACGCAACGCCGCGCACCCGCAGGCAGCTTTCCAATTAACCGATTCGTTGCGGCTCTGGAGAAAGAAAGTCTTTGAATACGCGGGCAAAATTCTCGCCGCCGAACAGCCGGAAAAATTTGACGATTGGTAAAAACCAGAAAATATAGCCACAGATGACACAGAGGAACACAGAGGGACACAGAGATTCTTAAAGTTTTCTCTTGATTTTCTATCTGTGTCCTTTTGCGGCAACAATCTTTTATGAAAATACTTGTTCTCGGCGCAGGACGAATGGGACACGGCGCGGCGTTCGATTTAATTTATAATTCGCCGGAAGTCGAAGCTGTGACGGTTGCCGATTACTATGCAACAAAAGCTGAAGCAGTCGTTTATGACATCAACAGTCCAAAAATTAAACGCGCTCGACTTGATGTTTCCGATTACGAATTTGTCGTTGATTTGATGAGCCAGCATGACGCGACTATTTCGTGCGTTAACTACTGGCACAATCTCGAACTTACAAAAGCTGCAATTGAAACCAAAACGAATTTTTGCGATTTGGGCGGCAATAATTACGTCGTTGACTCGCAGCTCAAGCTCGACGCGGAAGCGAAAGCCGCGAATATAAATATCATTCCAGACTGCGGACTCGCGCCCGGAATGGTTTCCGTTTTGGCGATGCGCGGCGCGAATCAATTTGACGAAACCGATGAAATTCACATTCGCGTTGGCGGTCTGCCGCAGAATCCGAAGCCGCCTTTGAATTATCAACTGGTTTTTAGCGTCGAAGGTTTAATAAACGAATACGTCGAAACGGCGCGCGTCATTCGCGGCGGCGCGATTACGGAAGTTGACTCAATGACCGAACTCGAAAGGTTGGAATTTGACAGTTTTCCCGCGCTCGAAGCGTTTCAAACTTCCGGCGGAACTTCGACTTTGCCCGATACATTTTTCGGGAAAATAAAAGAACTCGATTACAAAACTATTCGTTACGCCGGACATTGCGAAAAATTCAAAACGATGATTGATTTGGGTTTATGTTCGAGCGACGAGATTGAAATTGACAGAACGCGAATGAAGCCGCGCAAAGTTTTGGGCGAGCTGCTGCAAAGAAATCTGCCGTCGGACGAGCCGGACTATGTTTTGATTCGCCTCGAATTTGTCGGCACGAAAGACGCGACGCGGAAACGCCTGCGCTACGACATTGTTGATAAATTCGACGAAACGACAAATTTAAGCGCGATGATGCGAACGACCGCTTTTCCCGCGTCAATCATCGCGCAAATGGCGGCTCGCGGCGACGTAAAGATGCGCGGCGCGACACCGCAGGAATTGGCAATTGACGCTGACAAGTTTGTGGCGGAATTAGCGCGAAGAAACATCGAAATCATCGAATCGGAGATTAGCGATTAAAATCTGGCTGTCAAAAAATTCCGAAATTTCCGTGCGCGAACAAATCATTACGCAAATTTCTCTGGGCATCACGAGCGGCGACCTCAAAGCGGGAGAAAAACTGCCTAGCACACGCGAACTTGCCCGTCGTTTTCAAATTCATCAAAACACGATTTCTGCCGCTTACCGCTGCCTTGCCGAACGCAATCTCGTCGAGTTCAAAAGGGGAAGCGGCGTTTACGTGCGCGAAAAACAAAACGATTTACCGGACGCCGCCGCGCTCGACCAGATAATCAACCGCTGTTTTCAGGAAGCCGCTGCCGCCGGTTTCACGCTTGATGAAATTAAAAGCAATTTGCGCCGGAAGCTGACGGCAAAGCCGCCCGCGCATTTTCTAGTCGTCGAATCAGACGCGGAACTGCGGAAAATTTTGATTGAAGAAGTTTCCGCCGTCACCGACCGACCGGTTCACGGCATCCGGTTTGAGGATTTATCAAACAAACGCCCGAACGACGACGCGGAAGTTTGGCTAATTTTTGACAAATCTGAAAAGCCGCAGAAAACATTGCCGCCGGATAAAACTTGTATTTTTCTCAAAGCTAATTCCGTGCCGGATTCAATGACCGGAAAGCAGCGTCCGACAAACGATGATTTGATCGCGGTCGTTTCAGGTTGGGAAAAATTTCTGATGCTGGCGAAAATGTTTCTGCTTGCTGCCAAAATCGCGCCCGAAACGCTCGTGCTGCGCTCGACCGACGAACCGAATTGGAAAACGGGTTTGCAGCCGGTTTCCTTAATTATCTGCGATTCGGCGACGGCGAAAGCATTTCCCAACGATGAACGAGTGCGCGTTTTTCGGTTAATTGCCGATTCGTCTTTGGAAGAAATGCGCGAATCAATAGTCTGAATTTGTTTCTGCAAATTATCGGCAACGCCGGGTTTCACTGCAAAATCGTCATTTGGCTTGGTATATCAGCGCACCTTTTTTCTTGTCTTTGCCAGACAGACCGCCACGGAAATATCCACCGACTCCACCGGTTATTATAAGTAATACC
>CBDUBY010000211.1:0-6138 GCA_965365505.1 uncultured Pyrinomonadaceae bacterium
TTGACCGACTTCCGCCACGAGAGATTCCGTTTCCGTCTTTTCTTTATAAAGCGCGCCGCGAATTGATTGGTTGAGCCCGAAAAAGCCGCCGATGACGAATGTACCGATTAGGATTAAAGCGAACGGTCTCGACTTTCTATCGGCGAATCGCTCAAGAAGAATCGGAAAACCAGCGGCAAAAAGCATTGGGGCAAAAAGTGAAACGACGGTCAGCCAACGCCACGGAAACTGTACTTCCTGAAGTAAAGATAAATTGTCCCAAATAAATTTACTTGCTGGTGTTGTTAAGAAGAGCGCGATTAAAAAAGTCGTCCATAAACTTTTTATCTGCCGATTCTTTTTAGATTTTCTGAAGATAATGGCGAGCAGCGCAATCGGAATAATTGTTATCAAAGTCACCAGCAAAACAATGTCGTAGACCAGCGTAAAATTTTCATAAACCACTTCGGCGGCATCGTTATATTGCTGAAATATCGTGAGTAAGAAATTCAATCGGTAGTTTAAGAAAACGTCTTCGTAGATAGCGGTTTTCGCCAGCAAAGCACGTTCCTGAAAAACCTTAATCCAGAAGAAAGACGAAGCTGCCAGACCCAATAATACGGCGATGGCAAAACGCGCCGACGCAATTAGAGATGCCTTTAAGTCGAATCGCAGACTGACCAGAAAATATATTGCCAACGCCAATGAAACAATCAAAGTCAGCGGAAGATGCGTCAAAATCAGCAAAGCGTAAGAAACGGCTAAACCGACGACGTTAAGCGATACAAGGCGGTTTTCCTTTTGACTAAGGCACTGGTTCGTCGTTTCCCGCTCGCGCAGTATTCGCGCAAGAAAAGCGAAACAGAACGGCACAATGGCAGTTCCGGCAAGTTCTCCGTAGAAAAAAACGAGATACGCTTGATTTAAGCGATACGGCATCACCGCATAAACGATTGCCGCCACGACCGCCGTCGCCGGTGCGGGAAAAACTTCGCGCGCCCAGAGATAAACTCCCGCGCTGCCGACGATCCACCAAAATGTAAAGGTGAGCCAGGTCGCCAAAAACCATTCGCCGGTCAACAATGAAAACAAAGCGAGAACATAATGTGAAACCGGCGGGTAAAGACGCAGTTCCATACTTCCGAAGCCGAGATTTCGCAGCGTCGTCCAGGAAGGATAAAAGTCGCCTGCCAAAATCGCGTCGCGGTAAGTCAGCGCACATTGGTAATGATGAGGCAAATCGTAACCAAACGGAACGCCGTAGAAAAGTATCGGCAGCATAACCAGAGCCGCAAACAAAAACACCACTACGAGATTGTTGCGTTCGCTCTCGAAAAAACTGCTTGTAAAAATCTTCTGCATAAAAGATTAAACTTAAAAATATATGAAGTTTACTTACTTGAACGGAACGGGTGGGTCAATCGCCGGTTTAGGCTGGCAAGTTTTCGCAATGAGTTGATACGGGCAACTCTTCAGGTCAACCGGCGTAAAGTTCGCGCCGAATCTCAACCGTGCGTCGTCGGCGTTCGGTGAATTCCTATTTGCCGGTGGCATTCAGACTCAAATCGTCCAAAGTGCGGACTCGCTTCTGATTCCAAAAGCCGACTTCGTAATCCTTCGACAAATTTTTCGATTTCGATAATGTAGCTCATAATTTTAACGTGCCGGAATTTTTGTTTTTTTCCAGTCAAGCTCAATGTCGCACTTTTCTTTGTTTAGAATGTATGCCGCGCCGGTCGGGTCAACCAGATTGTAATCGTTGTCAATGCGGAAATCTTTTCCTTCGGGAAGTTTAATTGATTTCAAGAGCGGCAAAATTTCGCGCCAGTTGTTCGCGCAGCGTCCGGCTTTCGCTTTGAAATCTTGCAGCACCGGACGAACAGCGTCGCGCTCGTCCAAAGAATCGAGTTCGAGCAGCCGATTTTCAGCTACTTTTCTGGTTTCTGAATCGGCGGTTTCAGCCGTCTGGCGATAGAGAGCGCGCGCTGTTTCTCGACTGCCGCCGTCGGATTTCATTCGCGCGCCCATTATTTTCATCCAGTCGGGCGCGTTTTTCACCGCCGCGCCCTGCGCGTAAATCGCCGCCGCTTCCTCATATCTTTTGAGTTTCCAGTAAATGTAGCCGAGATAATGATAAAGCCTCCATTCGTCGGGATTGCCGGCGATTCCTTTTTGGAGAATTTTTATCGCCTGCTCGCTGTCAATCGCGGGTAAAACCGTCGCGCCGTAGCCATAGGCGATGGTAAATTTCGGGTCTAACGTCGTGGCGTTGTCGAGGTAATAATAAAGCAGGCGCGGATTTAGTTCGTTCAAGTTTTCGACGCTGATATTTTTATCGGGATTTTTTATAATTTTGTCGCCGATGTATTGAAGCGACTGCATCCAATACCAATCGGCAATCAACCCTTCAAATCCGAGCGCGTAACCTTTCAGCTTCGCGCCCTGCAAAGCCAAATCCGAATCTTCAAATCCGGCGGGCAGCGGCGGACGATTTTTTTCCAGATAAACGCTCAGACCGAAAATCGCCGCAAATCCGAGAATGATAACAACTGCCGGAATTAATATTTTTGCCGAGTTAGATTCCATTTACTTAAAGTTTCTTCGACTAAAAATTAAAATCGTTGCCGCAAGTAAAACGAAAATATAAGCGATGGCGTAAAGCGTCGCGCCGCCGAGCGTCGCGCCGGGCGGAACTTCGCCGTGCGCCGCGTTCGTGATGAAACTGAAAAACGACAAATTCGGAAGCGCGTAATAAATAAATCCGAAGAAGATTTTCGCCGCGTCCGAGCCAAGACTTTCGGCGAAATCTTTGAGCGCCTGGCTGAAATGTCCGATGATGAAGACTAAAAAAGTCAGCAGAGCCGAAAGCGTGGGCGAGGAAAAAGAGGAAAATAAAATCGCTACGGCGGTCAAAATCGTCAGTTCGAGAAACGTCAGATAAATCGCGCCCCAAATAGTCAGCGCAAATTTTCCGCCGCCGACATACAGCAGCGCGAGCGAAACGCCGATGCCCATTATCAAAACATTGACCAGCAGCGTCAGACACAAACCCAAATATTTGCCGACGATGAATTCGCCGCGACCGACCGGCTTTGAGAAAACCGAATAAACCGTGCGCTTTTCGATTTCCTTACTGACCAGACTGACTCCGACGAAAATCGAAATGAACACGCCGAACAAAAGCATCGCGCTCAAACCGAGATTGATGATCGTGCGGACTTCCTGATTGGCGGTCAGCTCGCCCAGAAAAATCGCGCTCGCCGTGATCAGCAAAACGAAAACCACGAGATTATACAAAACGCGGTCACGAACGGCTTCGCGGAAGGCGTTGCGGGCAATTACCAAAATTCGCTGCATAATTTGTCGGGAATAATTTGAATGAAATTCGGAAACCGAGAAGACGGCTTTTACAATTATAAAAACCTTTGTTTCTTAATGCAATAGCAATTTTATTTTGCCGCCGTTTCAAATGGTTCGCCGCCGAATTCTCGGATGCTTTTGCCGCGCCCGGCGACGGTTTCCGCAATTTTGAATCCGGCGAATCTTCCGCGCAGACAAAAGAAAAATGCCGCCGCGATAAACAGCCATGCCAAAGCCGAGAAAATCGCGGCGATTCTAATTGCCGACGGTTCTCGGAAATACATTTTAACCGTAGATTCTTCGGCTGGAATCGAAACCAGCATCGCGCCGTTTTCGTCCATCTCGACATTGACAGGATTGTCGTTGACGGTCGCTTTCCAGTGCGGATAGTAAAACGTGGCGACGCGAACTCTGGTCGGCTCGCCGTCTGTGACGGTGAAAGTTCTTTCTTCGGGTTTCCAATCGTTGACGACGGCGTGGCGGCTTCCCGCCGTAATCTTTTCTTTAGTAACCAGAGCCTTTTTTTTCGACCAGACAGACCACCAGAAAATCTGGTTTTCCTCGTCCGGCAGCTCGCGCATATCGCTTATAAACTGCTCGCGCGCAATCGGCATAAACGCGCTCGGATACCACATATAAGTGAAATTCAAAATCAAAAATAACGCGGGGAACATAATCGCGGTATAAGCCCAGATTCTCTTTTTCAAAAAATTTCCTTTTAATAAAAAGTGGACTGCCGCCGCCGTCACGATTGCGCCGCACATCGAAACCAACGCCATCCAGCGCATCGGGAATTGTATTTTTTGCAAAGGCGTGATGATTTTCCAGAGCGGATAACTCAACGGCGTTATCATAAAAAAGGCGAATAATCCGAGCGGCAGCACCGTCCGAAAAATACGCGCGGATGGGCTGATTTCCGCTGCGGCTGTTTTTCTATAAAAAACATAAACGATTGCCGAAGCCAGAAACAATAGACAAAACGACGTGAGAATATCTGACAAAAGTAGATTATCCTTGTAATCAGATTTGATGCCGTGCAGAACGAGCGGAAAAAAACGATTGCCGAAATAATAATGACCGCTCGAATACTCTTCGCCCGCGTGGTTGAGCCAACTCATCTCGCTGACCATCCGAAACCAGTAAAACGAACTCGCCGCCAGTCCGAGAACGATTCCGGCAGACGCTTTGAAGATTTGACCGAACCACTTTTCGCGGCGCAGAAAGATGAGCGCGTAGACGGCGAGCGCGAGCGAACCGATAATCGTGGTCGGCAAATGCGTCAAAACCAGAACCGCATAAGCGACCGCGAAGCCGAGAACATCGGAGTTCTTTCCGCGTTCCAAAACCCTCGTTAAAAAGGCGAAACAAAACGGCAAAATAGCCGCGCCCGCAAAATCTGCATAAACGAAGGAAATATAAAGCTGGCTGAGATGATGCGGCGCAATCGCGTAAAAAACGGCGGCAATCGCTGATTCTTTCGCGTTCAGCCACCAGCGCGACCAAAAATAAACGCCCAGACAACTCGTCATCATCCAGAAGATAAACGTCAGCCACGACGCATCGAACCAGTTGCCGGTCAGTATTCTGGCAAACGCCAGAACATAATAAGACGCCGGTGGATAAAATCTGATTCCGATGCTGCCGTAACCGTAATTCTCGCGCGCCGACCAGTTCGGAAATGCGTCGCCGTTAATCAGAGAATCGTGATAAGCCTGCGCGAATTGATAATGCTGCGGTAAATCGTTGCCGCGCGGAATTCCGAAAATAACAATCGGCAGCATCACCACGATTGCCGCCAAACAGACTATTCCGAGATAAGTTGATTCTTTTGATCGTTTGAAATTCATTTTCAAGGCTTTTGAAGTGATGAAAATTCTTGTGGTTAGCAGAGTTTATGGCAGTGAGTTTTGAAAGAAACTATGCTGATTTAAAGAACAAATCCGGCTTGAGCTGATGCTTCACGGGACTTTTCAATTAATTATGCATTTTAGAATCCGATTCCCGGAAATTGAAAAAGTTTCGTGAATCGAAAGATTCACAAAACTCTTCCCTGTTAAATTATTGTTGTTACTGAACGGTTGTCGTCACGGCATTGCAGGTAGCTTCCGTAAAATGCACTCCGATGGTTCTGACTACTTTGACAACTCCATCGGTGGTCAGGCAAAATCTGCGAGTTCCGGTGGCGGAAACACCTGAAGAAATCGTCGGTCTCGCACTAACGACGAAACTGGCTTCACTTGTGCCGGCAACGCGGTCGGTGCCGGTGGTGTTATAGAGATAACCGCTCTTCGTGCCGGTTGCCAATGTAGAATCAATAAAACGGTTAGTATTAAGCGTGGTCAAACCACCCGTCGAACCGCCGTTCGCAGTGCCTCCGGCGTAGTTGCCGCCGCCGATTGTCGCCGCGAATGCGACTTGTGAACTGTGCAGCATACGACTGGTGGCTTGAGCCGAACCTTCGTTAGCCGAACGACGCGCAGCGAGCAGATTCGGGATGGCGATGGCGGCGATGATGCCGATGATGACGACGACGATTAACAATTCGATCAGCGAGAAACCTTTTTGATTCTTTTTCATTTTATTTGATAAACTCCTACGATTTATTTCTTTCCTGATAAATACAGACCAATACACGGTTTCAAGAACAGCGAATCAATAATCGGCAGCATCAATATACTTACCAAACAAGTAACTTCAACCATAATTCTCAAAGTTACTGTTCACTCATCTAAGTAACCGGACATTAGAAGTTCACGAGAGGACGAACCTACAGTTCGCATACCTGACAATGAATAGTTA
>CBDUBY010000212.1:0-6133 GCA_965365505.1 uncultured Pyrinomonadaceae bacterium
CGCATTGCCACGTTGACCACGTTTTCGGACTCGACGATATTCGCCCGCTCAATTTTCGCTACGGCGCGATGCCGATTTACGCCGACGCGGGCGCGTGGACGGATTTGCGACGCATTTTCAAATACATCTTTGAGCCGAACCATTTCGGTGGCGGTTTGCCGCAGCTCATTCCGCACACGATTGAGAAAAACGCGCCGTTTTGTTTCAGCCCGAATCTGTTGGTCACGCCGCTCGAAGTCATTCACGGCAAACTGCCGGTCATCGCTTACCGTTTCAACGATTTCGCCTACGCGACCGATTTGAATTTTATTTCGGAAGAATCAATGGACGGCTTGCGCGATCTCGACGTTTTGGTTTTAGACTGCGTGCGAATCAAGCCTCACGCGACGCATTTGGGTTTGTATGAAGCGCTCGAATATATCGAAAAACTAAAACCGAAACGCGCCTATCTGACGCATTTGAATCACGACGTTTTATACGAGCGCGATTCAAAGTTGCTGCCCGACAATGTTTGGTTCGCGCACGATGAATTGGTTGTTGAGGGTTGACTAATTGCAAGAAGCAACTATTTACATTGAGTTACTAGATGAAGGCATAAGAACATTTGCGCCTGTTCCTTCTCTGCATTTAGGCGGACGATATTACAAAACTCTTGATCATAACAGAGCCGATTATGGGCTTTTACGATTTGAAGCAGGAACTTATGTGCTTTGTCTTCCAACTAAACTTTCAGGAGATGAATTTGTTCCATTAGCATATTGTGAAGTTACTAAAGAAGAAGCCGAATATGGTTAATCTAATATGAGCGAGTTTTGAAATGAATCTGCCGACTGAGCGTTTAAAGTTAAGAAACTTGAGAGATGAGGATTTAGATGATTTTCTCGCCTATCGTTCCGACCCGGAAGTTTGCCGGTTTCAGGGCTATGAACCTTATACGCGAGCCGAAGCTGAAAAGCATATTGCCCGTTTGAAAATTGGCGAGTTCGGCAAAGCGGGCGAATGGACGCAAGTCGGAATTGAACTTGTCGGCGAAAATAAAATAATCGGCGACATCGGTTTGAAGCCCGAAAGTGACAATCCGCTAACGGTCGAATTTGGTGTTTCGATGTCGAGGCAATATCAGAAACGCGGTTATGCGGGCGAAGCATTAGCAAAAATTTTCGATTATTTGTTTGAAACGAAAAATGTTCACCGCATCGTCGGCATCGTTGATGTCGAAAACGCGGCTGTCATTCGCCTGCTGGAACGCTTAAAATTCCGGCGCGAAGCCGCCTTTATTGAAAGTTACCGAGACGGCTCAATGTGGCGCGACGAGTTTTTGTATGCGATGCTCGAAAAGGATTGGGAAAGAAATCTGAAATGAAAGTTTTTCACGGCACGGACAACGCGAATATCACGCGCTCGACGGTTTTGACGCTCGGCGTTTTCGACGGGCTTCATCTCGGACACCAGCGCATTATGCAAACGGTCGTCGAGCGTGCCAAAGCGACAGGCAGCGTGCCGACGGCGATAACCTTCGACCCGCATCCGCGCTCGGTTTTGTATCCAAACAACGCTCCGCCATTGCTGCAAACGCTCGACCAGCGTTTGGCGAACTTTGAAGTTTTGGGCATCGAGCAAACCATCGTCATTCGTTTTGATACGGATTTTGCCGACCAAGACGCGGAGATTTTCTTGCGCGATATTGTTCACGAACGGCTTCAGGCGAAAGAAGTTTATCTGGGCAAAGGTTTCGCGTTCGGCAAAAATCGCAGCGGCAATATCGAGCTTCTGCGGCGCATCAGCCGCGAACTCGGATTCTGCGCGGACGAAGTTCCCGAAATCACCGTGCGCGGACAGCGCATCAGTTCAACCAGAATCCGCGCCTTGCTCGACGACGGGCGAGTTAATTTAGCGCGTTCATATTTGGGCAGACCTTACGGCGTGGAAGGCGTGATCGTGCGCGGAATGCGGCGCGGACACACCATCGGTTTTCCGACGGCGAATTTAAAACCGCGCAACCGCGTGATTCCTAAATACGGCGTTTACGCGACGGCAACTTTGATTGATAACGTCTGGCGGCGCAGCATCACGAACGTCGGCGTGCGCCCGACTTTTGAAGCCGATTCCGACCCGTCAATCGAAACTTACGTTTTCGATTTCGACGGCGATTTATACGGCGACGTGCTGCGCGTCCGGTTTCTTTACCGCATTAGAGATGAAAAAAAATTCGGCGGCATCGAAGAATTAAAAGAACAAATCCAGAAGGACTCAAACCGCGCTTTGAACTATTTCAGACGCGCGGGCGTTCAGAATATGTTGGATTTAGCGTGAATCAAAAGACAAAGCAGAGGTAAACTGCCGCATCGAAACTTTTCATAAATTTTATTGAAGAATTTTTTAAGATGAACGAATTAACGAACAAGCAGGGTTTAGCGGTAAAAGAAAAAACAATTGAGCCGGTGACGGAAAACGGCAACGGCAGTCACGCTTTGCTGCCGACGAAAAATCTGCCAATTGCGAAACAAATCTCGAACGCTGATTTAATCGCTGAGGAAAAACTTCTCATCGAACGGGAAACCGCCATTGGCAACAAATATCAAGGCTTTCGCGGTTACTTGCGGCTTTTTCAAGTGTCGCGGGTTATCGGCAACCTTGCGCTTTATCTGTATCTCGACCAATACGATTTGCATCACGCGCAGCACCAAAAACAAGCCGAAGCCCGAATGACGACGGCGCAAAGATTAACCTGGCTGGCGATTTTGGGCGAATATTTTTATAAAATCAAACTCTGGTTTTTCCACCAATTCCTTTTGCTGCTGCGCCGTTTTTACATCGGCGGCGAAACTAACAAGGAACGCAATCAGGAAAAACAAGCTGTCTGGCTTAAAGAGAATTTAATCAATCTCGGACCAACATTTATTAAAATCGGGCAATCCTTGGGAACGCGCGCCGACCTTTTGCCGCTGCCGTTTGTCAAAGCGTTGGGCGAACTTCAAGACGACGTGCCGAAGTTTCCGAACGAGATTGCGTTTGCCCGAATCGAAAAAGAACTGGGCAAAAAAATCAACGAAGTCTACGCCGAATTCGATGTCGAACCGATTGCCGCCGCGTCGCTCGGACAGGTTTATCGCGCCAAGATGTTCACTGGCGAAGAAGTCGCCGTCAAAGTTCAGCGTCCGAATTTGACGGCGATCATCGAAGGCGACATTGAAATTTTGCGCAAAGTCGCCCGGTTTGCCGAACGCTTTCCGTCTTTGAATGAAAATGCGGATTGGGCGGGAATGCTGCGTGAATTCGACGAAACGGTTCACGAGGAAATGGACTACGCGGCGGAAGGTCGCAACGCCGAACGCTTTCACGAGAGTTTTAAGGAATGGACAAACGTTCACGTTCCGAAAATTTACTGGAACGCGACGACCGGAAAAGTTTTGACGATGGAGTTTATTCACGGCACGAAAGTCACCGCGATTGAAGAACTCCGCGCCCGCAACGTATCGCCGGAAAAAGTCAATCGGCTTCTAATTCGCACCTACTTAAAACAGCTTCTCGAAGACGGATTTTTCCACGCCGACCCGCATCCGGGAAACCTTCTGGTAATGCCCGACGGACGATTGGCATTTTTCGATTTTGGAATGGTCGGCAGAATATCGCCGCAGCTTCAATCGAAAATGATTGACGCATTTTTCCACGTCGTCGCCAAAGACCCGGCGGGCATCGCGCAGGATTTGATTGATTTGGATTTTATGAAGCCCGGCACAAATCCCGACATCGTGCGCCCCGTCGTCGAAAAGATGTTTCAGTTTCATCTGAATCTAAAACTCAAGGAAGTCAATTTCAAAGAACTGACTTACGATTTGGCGGACGTGATGTATGATTACCCGTTTCGTCTGCCGTCGAATTTCACATACATTATGCGCGCGCTGATGACGCTCGAAGGCATCGGCATTATCACCGACCCGGAATTTAATTTCTTTGAAACGGCAAAGCCTTACGCCAAAGAATTTATGTTCAAACGCGAAGGCAAGGATTTGCGAAAACTCGTCACCGACAAACTTCTCGGACGCGATACGCCGGATGGCAAAATTGATTTGGACAGAACCTGGAAATTGGCAAAGATGGCGTTTAAGACGGTTTTTAATACGAATAAATAAAAAGATAGAAACTTTTGTAAAAAGTGGTGTAGATTATAAAGCTATGAACAATTCAGACGAAACATTAAAAAAAACGTCAAAAAGCGATGCCGTTCTACAAGCCATCGCGGAATTGTCGAAGATAATCGGCGAACTTTCTAATAAATTCGATAAATTAGAAAACAGATTCGATAAATTAGAAACTAGATTCGATAATCTGGAAAACAGGTTCGATAAATTAGAAACCAAGTTCGATAGCTTGGAAAATAGGTTCGATAACTTAGAAAAATTCGTGACCGTCCAATTCGATGCGGTGCAGGAAGGAATCGCTTACAACAGCGCGAGGTATGACCGTTTGGAAGCGAAATTTTTCGATGTCCGTTCGGATGTTTCCAATATGCGAGCCGACATCAAAGAACTGACCCAGGCGGTTCGTAAAAAAGAATTTGTCTGAAGTCAGGAAAAATAATTTTCATCATTTGTAATTTCCCGGAAATTGGCGTAAATCATTTGTCTATGAAATGCGCCGATTTCTTTTTGTTTTTGTTGATTTTTCGTTGATCTGCGCCAGCAGCGCGGCTGCCCAAGAAACGAGAATGATTGCTAAAATTGCCCGTATCAAAAAAGATTTTCCCGTTGATGAACTCGACCATAAATCTTGGAAAAAAGCCCGGGAAGTTTTAATTGACAGATATTGGTCGGGCGAAAGCGCGTCGCCGGGCAGACATTTCAGAGCGAAACTTTTGTGGTCGGAAACCGCGCTTTACGTTCGCTTTGAAGCGAATCAAAACGAACCTTTAATCATTTCCGAAAAGGCGAACCTGAAAAGCAAAACAAAAGGTTTGTGGGACCGAGATGTCTGCGAAATTTTTCTCGCGCCGAATCGAAATGAGCCGCGCAAGTATTTCGAGTTTGAAATCGCGCCGAACGGCGAATGGATTGATTTAGGAATATATCAAAAACCAGACGAGCGCATAACCGATTGGGATTACGATTCGGGAATGCAGTCAGCCGCTAAAATTGAAGAGGAAAAAGTTTGGATGGCGATGCGAATCGAATGGGAAGCGTTCGGGACAACTCCGCCGCAGGCGGGCGATGTTTGGCTCGGAAACATTCTGCGCTGTGTCGGCGCGGGCGCGACGCGCGGTTATCTCGCGTGGCAGCCGACTCGGACGAAAGAACCGAGCTTTCACGTTCCCGAACGGTTCGGCGAGTTTGAGTTTGTAAAATAATGCAGTTTGCCTCGGTTGAGCCGTTCGGATTATTTGTTTCTGAATTTACGACGGTGAAGCGATTTTGACTTTCTCCTCGCTGTCGTCTTGCGCGGTTTCGATTAAAACCGGCTTTTTGTTTTTGGTGATGTCGTTGAGCGAACCGATGTTCGATGTGAGTTCGACTTTTGATGACAACACGCGGGAAACTCTTTTCGGCAGCAACATCGGCGCCAGGCTCGCCGCCGAATTCGCCAGACTGACAATATCGCCGCCGCCTTTCCAATGCTCGCGGACGACCGTTTCATCCGTTCGATTTATCAGTCTGAGCAAAGTCAGCGCGACCAGATAAACGTCGTCAATTTGCCCGACAAACGGAATTACGTCGGGAATAAAATCGAGCGGCATAATGACATAAACAATCGCCGCCGCGAAAAGAGTTTTTTCGGTGATTGGAACGCGGCTGTCTTTGATCAATCTACCGAGCAGCGTGAACATATTCGGCAGAAACATCAACACGTTTTTCATCGCGCCTTTCGCTTCGCGTTTCTTTATTTGCCCTTCCGTTTTTGTCATTTGCGTTTTGCTCATTAATTGACTTCTCCAATTCGTTTCTTTCAGTCTATGGAAAGCCGACGGTTTCGGCAAGTCTTTACATTTGCCAATTATCATTTACCGTTTATCATTAAACATTCAGCCTTCCAGATTAAAATATGATTTTGCAACAAATAAGACAACGCGCCGCCAATGACATTCAGCACATCGTTTTGCCCGAAGGCGAAGACGCGCGCACGGTGCAAGCCGCCGAGA
>CBDUBY010000213.1:0-6121 GCA_965365505.1 uncultured Pyrinomonadaceae bacterium
TCGAGTTCCTGTTTTATCAAAGTCAAATCCGAAACGTAATTCATCGGCACGGGCGCGGGCAGCGGATTTTCCTCGTCAATCGAAGTTTGATAACCCGAAACCGTTTCCAGCTTTCCGAACAATTCGCGTAAAGTCACGGCGTTTTCGCGACCGCCGCCGAGATTGTAAAGTCCGTGACGAATAATCGAATCAATGAACGCCTGACACGCTTTGGCGAAATCTTCGACCGCCAGTAAATCACGGCGCGGTGTTCCGTTCGCGGGAAGCCTGAGCGGTTCGCCCGTGTTGAAAGCGTCGGCGTAATACGAAACGAAGTTCGGCGTATTGCCTGCGGATTTCGGCGCGTAAACAGTCGAAAGGCGGAAAATACACGAGCGAAATTTGTTTTGGTGAGCGTAAAACTCAACGTAGCGTTCGGCAATCAGCTTCGACCATTCGAGCGCAGATTGCCCGTTATAAATGGTCGGACACATTTCTGGAACTTCCAGGTAATTATCGGCGAATCTGCCGTAAACATCTTTGGTCGAAGCGAAGATAAACGTCGAGTTTTCGTTCATCGAGCGCAGCAGATTTATCGTGCCGTCAACATTCGTGAGAAAAGTCATTTCGCTCGCGTCAAGCGATTTGTCGAGCAACGCGGCGAGATGAATTACCACATCATAATCCTTGACGCGCTCGGCGTCCTGCATATTCAAAATGTCTAAACCCGAATGACGCGAGAAATCGTCCGCGCCGAAATAATTTTTAATGTGCGTGCCAAGAAATCCGCTGCCGCCGGTAACGAGAATTTTCATAATTTTATTATAGGAAAATTTCACCGCAGAGACGCAGAGGCGCAGAGTTTTATCTTTAACTTTCTCTGCGCCTTTGCGCTTCTCTGTGGCAAAAATTTATTTGCTTGAAATCAATTTCGCCACCGCTTCGGCTTTGCCGATGACGATCAGCAAATCGCCCGCGCCGATTCGGGTTTCGCCCATCGGGTGAAAAAACATTTCGCCGGATTGCTGGCGAATGGCGACGACGATTAAGTTCAGTTCGCGGTTGATATTCGTTTCGCGCAGCTGTCTTCCGGCGTAGGGAGAATCGTTGTCAATAGCAACTTCCTCGAAAACGAGGTCGAGATTTTCCGCGACAATCGAATCCATAAAATCGGCGATTGCCGGTTTCAAAAGCGCGCGCGCCATTGATTGACTGCCGATAATCGTCGGCGCGACGACGCGGCTGGCTCCGGCGCGAATTAGTTTCGGCTCGGCTTGTTCTTCGACGGCGCGGGCGACGATGTGCATATTGTTATTGAGTCCGCGAGCCGTCAGCACGACGTAAACATTGTCGGCATCGTCCGCCAGACACGATGCCAAACCTTTGGCGCGCGTCACGCCGGCACGAATGAGATTTTCTTCGAGCGTCGCGTCGCCGTTGATGATGTGCATACCATCATCTTCAAAGTCAGCTAACTTTTTCTTGTCGCGCTCGATTAAAACGAACTGACACTTTTCCTTTTGCAAAGCGCGGATAATGCGGCGACCGACGCGACCTGCGCCGCAGACGATATAGTGATTTTCCAATTTTTCCATTTCTCTGGTTTTACGGTTAATGCCGAAGGCTTCGACGATTTCCGATTGAATAACGGCTTGCGCCAGAACCGTGAGCGAATATAAAACCGTGCCGCCGCCGATGAGCATAAACAAAATAGCGAAAATTCTGCCTGTCGGAGTTTTCGGCGCGATGTCGCCGTAACCGACGGTCGTGACGGTTTCGGTGGCGAGATAAATGCTGTCGAGCGCGGAAAATCCTTCGATTAAATAAAATCCGGTCGCGCCGAAACTGATTGCGCTGACGATTGCCGCACTCGCATATAGCAAACGGCGGCGAATAATTTTGGAAAGCGCGGGCAGAATGTTCATCGGCAGTTTCTCGAAATAATAAAGCTAGACACAAGGCGCCGAAAATTTATAGAATTTAAACAGGCAACCGCTTGAAACAAAAATCTCACCTATCATAAACGACAATTCGAAAATGCCAAACCAAATTCAGGTTAAAAGCCAGAAATCGAAAATGCCGCCCGCTAATTGGCGCGGTCGTCTTCGCGTCAAGGCGTATCAGGCACCACCGAAATCGCGCTTGCAGCGCGTCCTGCGGATGATTTTCAATCCGATAACTTTTCTAGTTTCCCTGATGCTTTTGCTCGGCGTTTTCCTGACTTTGACTTATTTCTGGTTCGAGTATTCCGACCGCGTTGATTCGCTTTTGAAAGGCGAGATTTTCACCAACTCGGCGGGCATTTATTCCGCGCCGAAAACCTTAAAGGAAGGCGAGGAAATTTCGCCGGAAAATTTAATCGCTTATTTGAAATCTGCAGGTTACATTGAAAAAAACCAGCAAGCTGACGCTTCGCGCAGTCGTTACCAAATCATCGAAAACAAGATCGAAATCGAGCCGGGCAACACGGCAATGATTGACGGCAAAAAAATGTTTCCCGATTTGACGGTTGAGTATAAAAAAGACCGCAAAGCCATCGCGTCAATTACCGATAAAGAAACGAAAACGGCGGTTAAGCAAGTGCAAATCGAGCCGAAGATTTTAAGTTCAATCGCGGCGGAAGGCGACGGGCGGCGAAAAAGCGTGACGTTTAACGACTTGCCGCCGCAATTGATAAAAGCGATTACCGTTACCGAAGACCGCGCGTTTTTCGAGCATTACGGCGTAAATTTTCGCGGCATCGCCCGCGCGCTTTGGCGACGCTATGAAAAGGAAAACGATGATTCGCCGCTCGCCAATCAGGGCGGTTCATCCATCACGCAGCAGCTCGTTAAAAATCTGCTTTTGACGAACGAACAAACGCTCGAACGAAAAGTTAAGGAAGCGTATATGTCGTTCATCATCGAAACCCGTTTGACGAAACAGGAGATTTTTACGCTTTACGCCAACCAAATTTATCTGGGACAGCAAAACGGCGTTTCGATTTATGGCGTGGGCGAAGCCTCGAACGCTTATTTTGGTAAGGACGTTTCTGCGCTCTCGCTGCCCGAAGCCGCTTTTCTCGCTGGAATAATCCGCAGCCCGAATCGCTACAACCCGTTTAAAAATCCGCAGCGCGTCAGCGACCGGCGCAATCAGGTTTTAGATTCGATGCGCGAAGCAAACGAGATCACAGTCGAGCAATACGAGCAATCGCGCGCGACCGCGCTCGAACTGCGGCGCATTACAAGCGGCAAAGATTTAGAAGGAATGCCGTATTTTTCGCAATTCGCCGTCGAAGAACTGCCCAAGATTTCCGCCGACCCGGAAACCTTGCAGCACTCGCGCATCTACACGACGATTGACCCTGATTTACAGAAAGTCGCCTACGAGATCGTCAACAAACGGCTTGAAAAGCTTGATAAATACTTCCCCAAAAAGCCGAAAGGAAATTTGCAAGCCGCGCTTGTCGCCATACGCCCTAAGAACGGCGAGATTGTGGCGATGGTCGGCGGGCGCGATTTTCTGAAAACGCAATTTAACCGCGCGACCGACGCGCAGCGACAGCCCGGTTCAGTCTTTAAACCGTTCGTTTATGCCGCCGCCATTAATTCGGCGTATGAACTCGGCACGCGCACGATGACCGCCGCGACAATTTTCAAAGACGAAAAAAAGGTTTTCGGATTCGGACGCGATTCATATTCGCCGAACAATTACGGCGACACATTTTCCAATAAAGAAACAACTCTGCGCGACGCGCTGGTGAAAAGCAAAAACACGATTACGGTTGACTTGGGAATGGAATTGAACATCGGCAAAGTGATGACGCTGGCGCACCGCGCCGGTCTGCCGAAAGTGGAAAAGGCTTATCCGTCAATGGCACTCGGCACAGCCGAAGCCACGCCTTTGCAAGTTGCTACCGGCTACACGATGTTCGCCAATCTCGGCGAAACCGTCGCGCCCGTCGCCATCAATCGCATCACCGACGGCAACGGCAGAACCATCACCGCACCGACCGGCGCGAAAAAGCGGGTCATCCAATCCGATGTCGCATACATTATGAACGACATAATGAAGGACGTTATCAATCGCGGCACGGCGGCGGAAGCCAAGGCTTGGGGCTTCCGAAACGTTGAAGGCAAAACCGCTTTCGCGGGCAAAACCGGCACTTCGCGTGACGGTTGGTTTGCCGGATTTACACCGGAACTCGTCGTTGTCGTGTATGTCGGCTTTGACGATAACGACGATTTGGGAATGAAAGGCTCGGATTCGGCGATGCCGATTTGGGCTGATTTTATGCGCGAGGCGTTGCAGTTCCATCCGGAATGGAACGGCGATTGGGCGATGCCCGCGACGATTCGCAGGGCGGAGATTGACACGCGCAACGGCAAGTTGATTCGAGAACTAAACGGCGAGGAAGCCGAAACGGTCAAAGTCCAGGAGAAAATCGCCAAAGAAAATTCAAACTCAAGTTCAAATTCGGCACTTCCGGCAGACGAATCCGCAACCGAGCCAAAGGAAATTTACGTCACGAACGTTCCGGCGGAATTTCGCCGCGTTGAGCTTTTCGTCGGCGGCACGGTTCCGAATAAAGCCCTGCTGCCAAGCGATGATGAAGCGTTAATCGAAAATCAAATTTACGCGCCGACGCCGAGCGAAACACCGTTTAAAACCTGGCAGGAAGAACAGCAAAATACTAATCAAAACAGCGCGTCGCCAGCCAAACAATCTGACGCGGATATGCAGATGAACATCACCGTAATGATCTGCCCGCTGACCGGAATGCGGGCGACGAGCAACTGCCCGACCAAACAGCCAAAGACCTTTCCCGACGGCGAACAGCCGAAAGATTTCTGCACATTTCATGTCACACCGCCAAAGTAAAGACTGAAATTATTTGCGCCGGAAGTCAGTTCATCGCAAAATCAACGGGCTGAATAATGATGAAGCTACTCCATCATTATTCAGCCCGTCTTTTCTTCATCATTAATTACTGAACAGGCGTAAAGATCAGGTCGGTTAAATCCTCGTTCGCCGTCACGATTTGCGGCGCGAATGTGTAGCCTTGCGCCTTTACGTTGATGATATACGTTTCGCCCGCCGCGACTTCGCGGAAAACAAAGTTGCCGAATTTACCCGTTAAAGTCGTCCGCGCATTTCCCGCCGCGTCGGTCAGCGTAACCTGAGTTCTGGTCAACCCGAAGGAATCGTTCGGCAGTATCACGCGCCCGCCCACCGTCACGCTTGCCGCCGTCGGCGTGAACAGACTGCTGATGCCCCAATCCGAGAAGTTCGACACGCCTATGGCGGTCGCCGTGTTGGTCGCCGCGTTGTTTGATGACGGCGTTAATTCAGGCGTCGTCGAAAAGCGGTGGTAGACTTTGTATGCGGTTTCGGCTCCGTTGACATCAGCGTCAACGTAGGTGAAAGACAAATCGGTCGTAATGCCCGCCCCGCTCAAACTCCAATAGCGCGACACCGACAACGACGGCGGCAATCCCGGAAGCGTCGTGTCCGTCACCGAAGCGGTCAGAAATCCCGTGCCGGTCACATTAGTCGTCTGTAGCGGCGAATAATAGTCCGTGTCGCCGAGCGGGTAAAGAAATGTTTCGTCGTCCGCCGCCGCGCAGTAATCTTTACGAATGCTGCCGATAATATACGCGTCGCCCGACAGCGAGCCGCCGCATTCGACCGCCACCTGCCCGACGCTCATCACCGTGTTGAGATTGAGCGTGAAGCCGTCCGGCACAATCGCGTTAACCAGACTGTTCGGCAAACCGTTGTTGAAGGTCTCCGGGTTGTTGATGTCGCCGCCTGAATTGATGACGGTCGTGTTGAAAAAGATCACGCTGACTATGTTGCTCGCGCCGCGCCCGACGATCAGACGATTGCTCGTCCTATCGAAGGCGAACGAACTGGTGACGTTCGCCGATGTGCCGACGACGCTGTTAGCCGATGTCAGCAGCCCGCTCGTGCCGCCTGCGCCGTTGCCGAAGGTAACGGCGGTCGCATCAATGATACCCGGCGACGGATTATCCCAACTTTGACTGCTGACAACATAGTTGCCGTTCGTTAATGCCGTTACTCCAAAGTTGCCGACAATATCGTTTGCCGTGCCGCCGACGAGTGAGTTCGCCGCCGTTATCAGTCCACTCGTGCCGCT
>CBDUBY010000214.1:0-6082 GCA_965365505.1 uncultured Pyrinomonadaceae bacterium
TCGTATCAACCCAACTCGCCTGCACCGTCAAATTTGCCATAATCCGATGATGCGTGGGCGTTTTATTTTCAACTTCCGTATATGATAAACGCGACATAATATAAACCCCCTTATTCGTTTGATAATCTAACTTGCAATAACCCGATAGTCAGTCAGTTTTTTATTGCGCGAGTAATCTAAACTATTGTTATTTAAAAGTCAAGCATTACTAAAACGCCCAAACCGTTCTAGCACGATTTACGAACTTTTAGCCTTTATTCGTAAATCAAATGCCGACTAAATTTATTTGACGGGAAACTATGCAAGCAATTCTATCTCAGGCAAATCGTACAAACCGTTCACATTTCTGCAACTACTATTACAATGTTTTGCCTTGTATATTTTCCCAATTTCAAAAATCACGAACTTTTCGCAGACGTTTCTGACGCGACTGACACCTGAAAAGTTGCACCAAGATAATCCGAATCGCTCGAGTGTGCAAGCTCGGATTGCTAAAAACCCGGTTTAATTTTTAACGCGACAATTGATTTATTAGTCGAAAAACGCAACCTGCCGAAATAATCTAAGATTTTATTGATTGAGTAAATCCGAAACGCACGAATCTTTAACATTAAATTAACCTAAACGTCGGATAATTTGAGATTGAGCTGGGAAATTGAGATTTGGAAAAAATAAGGAACTCAAGTTGCCTGTTTAACAAATACAGGATTTCGTAATTTCCACAAGAACAATATTTTTTTTCATAACTACGGGTTATGAATAACTGAAAGTGCGGAAATCAAAGACTTATAATTTACGGTCAAACTTTTGAATCAAAAGATTGAAAACAGGGAATTAAAATTTCATACCCTGAAATCCAAAAAGTGAAATAAAAATTCAAAATTCAAAATATTCGGTTCATATAAAAACAAAGCAATTTTGTTTCAGATAATTATAAAAATCAGAAGAGGTCAAAAATTTAAAATGACTAGAAAAATTTCAATAAAATTCCTATTAACGACAGCATTCTACCTGCTTTTGGCAATCAGCAATGTCTTTGCTCAATCGCAAGCCAGCACCGGACAAATCACCGGAATTGTGTCTGACGCTACCGGCGCGGTGGTTCCGAACGCCGCCGTTACGATTACCAACAAAAATAATAATCAAATACAGGAAGCCACGACTAGCGACGACGGGCTTTATCGGTTCGTGCTTTTGCAGCCGGGAAATTACACGGTTAAGGCAATTTCGTCCGGCTTCGGCGAGCAAACGATTGAAGCGGAAGTTCAGGTCGGGCGCACGATTGACGTGAACTTTACGCTCGGCGCGTCGGGGACGACGACGACGGTTGAAGTAACCGGCGAATCAATTCAAACGACGGCGAATCAGTTCGACTCGGTGCAAAACCAAACGGCAATCAATAATCTGCCGATTAACGGTCGCCGATTTCAGGACTTTGCCACGCTTACACCGTCAGCGCAGGTTGACCCTTCACGCGGACAAATTTCGCTTTCCGGTCAACGCGGCATCAACACGGTCGTCAATGTTGACGGCGCGGATTATACGCAGCCGTTTTTTGGCGGCATTCGCGGTGGCGAACGCTCGAACTCGGCGTTCACCATTCCGCAAGAATCAATCGGCGAATTCATCGTCGTTGCCGCCGGCTACGCGCCCGAATTCGGACGCTCGACGGGCGGCATCGTCAACGTCGTCACCAAGTCGGGGACGAATCAATTTCGCGGTTCGGCGTTTTACCTTTACCGCCCGGAAAAGTTGGCGCGTGGAAACGATTTCACCGACGCGCTGGCTGATCAGCGTTTGAATGCTCTCGGCATCGAAGCGACGCTCGCGCCGACGCAGCATCAGTTCGGCGGTTCGTTCGGCGGACCGATTTACAAAAACAAGTTGTTCTTCTTCGGTTCGTATGAACAACAAGAATTCAATGCCCCGCGCACGATTCTTTTCTCGAATCTCGTCGGCATCACACCGACGGCGACGCAGACCGAAGCATTTAATTTTTATCGCGGTCAGGAGGGCTCATACGATGCGACAAACAACGCGAAAGCCGTTCTTGGTAGAGTTGACTACAATTTCAACGACTCGAACCGTTTCAACGTTCGTTACAATTACAATCGCAACGACGCACTGAATAACATCACGACCGGCGAGTCGGAAATTGACCCGACGCGCTCGCGCGCCCTCTCCAACCAAGGAACCGAAGCGGACCGTGGTCATACGGCGGTCGTGCAACTGTTCAGCAATTTTTCGCCGACTTTGGTTAACGAATTCCGTTATCAATTCGCCCGCGAAGACCGTCCGCGTTCATCGAATTCATTATTCGCCAACGTCCAAACAACTATCGGAGAATACGGCGCGCGAAACTTTTTACCGACGACGCAGTTCGATGTGCGCCACCAAGTTATTAATAGTCTGACTTACATTAACGGTAACCACTCATTTAAATTCGGCGGCGAATTCAGCAATCTTTATGCCAACCAAATTTTCGGTCAGAATCAATTCGGGCTGTATAATTTTTCGGGCTTAACAAGCATTACGGGAATTCTCGATGCTTTGTCAGGAACGCGCGTCGCCGGGAGGCTCGGCAGACTCGACACCTCGACAGCGCGTTATACCCAACAGATCGGCAACTTGTCGGTCGGCTATCACGTTCAGGAATTCGCTCTTTACGCGCAGGATTCGTGGCGCATCACGCCGCGCCTGACGCTGAACTACGGGTTGCGTTTTGAGAAGCAATATAACCCGGAAACCGAAGCGACCAACACGGCGGTTTTGAATTTAATCAGAAACACTTCGTTTCCGCTGCTCGGCGGTCGCTCAATTGATCCGGCGACTGCTCCTGACAGCCAGAATCAATGGGGACCGCGACTCGGTTTCGCCTACGACCCAACGGGCAACGGCAAAACCGTCATTCGCGCTTATACCGGAATTTACTACGCGCGCACACCGCTTCTGTTGCTGACTAATGCTGTCGCCGATTTTCGGCTTCCGCCCGCGAATGTTTCCGTCCAACTCGGACCTGGCGCGTTCAACGCGACGACGTTTAACCAAACGACCTTCGATACGGCGAATCCGCAATACGTCGCCATCGTCGGCGCGGGACAAGCTCCGAATACCGTTTATCGCCAGTTTGCGATTCTGGGAATCAATCTGAATAATTCTCCGCTGACCAGTCTGCCAACCCTGTCTCCGACGCAGTTGCAAACCATCGGCGACCGCATCCAGGCGGCGCGAACGGCGGCGGCTCCGGCGTTAGGCGTTTTCCAAAACGCGAACTTTATCGGCATTAACCCGAATTTCAAAAACCCCGAATCATATCAATTCGGCGGCGGCATTGAACACGAAATCGGCAAAAACATGTATGCCGGCATTGATATATCGTGGGTCAAAACCGTATTTTTGCAGCGCAACATTGATATTAACATTCCGGCGATTTCCGGTTTCAACGCTGTCACCGGAAGACCGATTGTGAACCGCAACGTCGGACGACCGATTCCCACTTTAGGAACGATTCAATTGCGCGACTCGTCGGCGCGTTCGCTCTATCGCGGCGCGAACTTCCGTTTTCGTATGAGCCGCAGTTGGGGACAAGTGAACGCCTTTTATACGTTCTCGCGCTCGAACTCGGACGACGACAACGAGCGCAGTTCGGGCGGCGTTCTCTATTCAAATCCGTATGATTTGTCGGGCGAATACGGTCCGTCGGCTCTCGACCGGAGACACCAGTTCGTCGCCAATCCGGTTTTCTTTTTGCCGTTCGACATCGAAGTTTCGAGCGCGATTCGCCTGCGTTCGGGCAGCCCGATTAACACGACGGTCGGCTCGGACTTGAACGGCGACGGTAACTCGACCGATCGCCCGTATATAGCTCCGAACGTCGAGTTAGGACGCAATTTTTACCGTAACCGACCCATTTACGACGTGGACTTGCGCGCGCAGAAAAGTTTCAAATTCGGCGAAACGCGGCGGCTGATTTTCTCGTCGGAATTCTTCAACATTTTCGGCTTGAGCAATCTGCAAATCGGCGGAAATTCGACGACGCGCTTTTGTGCCTCGACGACCGATGCGAACTGCGGCTTGAACGGTCCGACGAACGTCAATTTCCTGAACATCCGCGAGCAAACGCCGAACAGCGCGACGTTCGGGCAGCTCAACCTGAGCGGCATTAACCCCGGCAGCGCGGTGTTCCAAGTGCAGTTCGGTGCGAGATTTTTGTTTTAGTTTTTCCTCAAACGGGAAAAACCTCTGCGGCGTGTTTCCTTCGGGAAACGCGCCTTTTTTGTTTGCCACTTACCAAATAGCGGTTTTTCAATTACCATTTGTCTGTGAGAGTTCTGCATATCAATTCGGCGAGAAATTTTAATGGCGGCGAGCAGCATTTCGTTGATTTATGTCGCGGTTTGAAGATGCGCGGTCACGAGATTTTCGCTGCGCTGCGACCGACGAACAAATGGCAGGCGCGGCTCGAATTGCCGCCGGAGAACATTCTGCACGTCAGTTTGAGAAATTCATTCGGGATTTTGAGCGCGACGCGCATTGCCGAATTTGTCCGCGAGAATAATATTGAAATCGTCCACGCGCACGCGCCGCGCGATTATATTCCGGCGAGCCTCGCCTGCCGCATTGCTAAAAATGCCCGATTCGTTTTAACGCATCACATCGTTTTTCCGATGAAACCTTTTCATCGTGTCGCGCTGAACAATCTCGCCATCTCAATCGCCGTTTCCGAAGCCGTCGAAGCAAATCTGCGAAGGATTTTTCCGCCCGACAAAATCGCTTTTGTCGCCAACGGAATTGATGTCGCCCGACGCGCCGGTGCGAACCGCGAAAAGCTCGGTCAGGCGTTTCGGTTTGAACACAACATTCCGTTCGACGCGCCGCTCGTCGGCATCATCGGCGAATTGAAATTGCTGAAAGGTCAGCGCGATTTTATTTTGGCGGCGAACATTGTCGCGCAGAAATTTCCCGACGCGCGTTTCATCGTCGTCGGCAAAGTCGGTTCTGCCCGCAAAGATTTCCGGCGCGAACTCAAGCGACTGGTGAAAATTTTTCGATTGGAAGAACGCTTCTTGTGGCTCGACTTTGTTGAAGATAATTCCGCGCTGCTCGCCGCGCTCAATGTTTTCGTGTCGGCTTCGCACACAGAAAATTTCCGTCTGGCTATTTTGGAAGCAATGGCTTCTGGTTGCGCGATTGTAACGACCGAAACCAGAGGCGCGCGGGAAATGCTCGACGAAACGATGGGAAAATTCGTTCCCGTCAAAGAACCGATTCATTTAGCCGAAGCCATCGGCGAATTATTGTCCGACGAAACGATGCGCGAAAAATTCGGCAGAAATGCTCAAACGAAAGCAAAGGAAAAATTCGATGCCGGAAAAATGATTGTCAAAACAGAGAATGTTTATCAGGAAATTCTGGCGCAAAAATAAAAATCGTCCGCGCTGTTTATATTTAAGCGAACGGCTTTTCTCTTTTTAATTTTTCATCTGACAGGTTTCGGATAGCTGACCGGACTTTTATTTCCCGCTTTATCAATGGCGCGAACGCCGAAAAAGTAATTGTCCTTCGACATATTTTTCATAACAAAATTCGTGACGTTGCCGACCGATTGCGAGTTCGTCCAGACGCTCGCGGTCGTGTCGCGCCAGACGATTTCATAACCGGCGACATCAATTTCCGCGAGAGCGTCCCATTTCAATTCCGTGTCGTTTCCCAAACGCGCCGTGACGATACCGACGTTTTTCGGACGCGCGGGCGCGAGTGCCAATCGCGCCAGACTCGCGGCGTTGACACGCGCGACGTTTGCGACGTAATCAAAATCCACAAATTCAATTGTATCGCCGTAAAACTTGCCGTTTTCAGTTCTTAAATTTTGATGTTGGTGGTCATAATCTTCATTCGGTTCGGTAAAGCGCACGGCTGAAAATCCGCGTTCGACAAACGGAATGTGGTCGCCGCCGCGCAAATATCTGTCGCGGCGATAAATCATCTGGACGCGAAATTTCGGCGAGTATAAATCAGCCGTTTCCTTGATAAACCGCGCAAGCTGCCGCGAAGCCGAATCGTTTTCGCCGCCGACGCTGCG
>CBDUBY010000215.1:0-6070 GCA_965365505.1 uncultured Pyrinomonadaceae bacterium
GAACCCAGAATAAAATACTTCATCGCCGATTCGTTCGAGCGCAAATCGGATTTTCTGAGTCCTGCCATTACATACGTAGCGAGTGAGGAAGTTTCAAGTCCTAAAAACAAAATTACCAAATCGTTGCCCGAAGCCATAAACATCATCCCGACTGTGGCGAACAGAAGCAGCGTGTGATATTCGCCGATGGGAACGTCTTCGCGCTCGGTCCAAACGGTGGAAATTAGAATGGTCAGCGCCGTCACCAGCAGAAAGACGAACGAAAAACTCAGCCGCAAATTGTCGTTGGCAATCATTCCGTTCCACGCCCCGTAATATGGAGGATCGCTCCACAACAAACCGAGCAGAATTGCTGCAAAGCCGATTCCGATGAGTGATATGATTCCCGTAACGTAGCGTTGTTTCGGAAAAAAACTGTCGAATAGCATCGCAATTATTCCCGTAATTGCCAGCATCACTTCGGGCAAAATTACCGGAACATTCGTGTTCGGATTAGTTAATTGAAGTAAAAATATGTCCATTTCAGTTCTATATAAATTTCGCGCTTATTTGGCGGTCGAATGCTTGTAATTTTTCTCGCCCGCATTTATTTCCAATTGCAGAAGATTTTCCTTCGGCGGAATCGGACAGGAAAATCGGTCGCTGCCATAGGCGCAACTCGGATTGTAAGCCAGGTTAAAATCCAAAATCACTCGTCCGTTTGAAGGCGTTTTAATATTAATATACCTGCCGCCGCCGTAAGTTATTTTGCCGGTGGTCGCGTCTTTGAACGGCACGAACAAAAGGTCGGCGTATTCGGGAAATTTCAATAGCGTTTCGGCATCGGCTTGATAGACATTTAAGAAATAATCTTTGCCGCTCAGTTTGAAATTCAAAATTCCAAACTTAATATACTTTTTAGTTTTGCCCGAAGAAGTCGGCATTTGAAAATACTTTTCGTCTGACGTTTTGGTGAAATCAGCTTCGACGCGAAATTTTTCATCAACCGGAAAATAACTCAAGCTCTTAAAAATCGGAAAATCTTCCTCTTTCAACGGCGATTCCTTTTTGTCACGAAATTCTTTGTCACGTCCGTCCCGAAAAACTTTTACGTCCGTTGTGCCGTAAAAGGTTTGCGCCGCCGTCGCCGCCGAAAAGATAAACAGCAACGACACTAACCAGAAAAATTTCGCCGAAAACCAACGCATACTACTTTTGAATTTCAACTTTCTCAATTGTTCCGCCCGCTTGCCGCTCGGTGACTCTTTCCTGAATTGCCATAACGCTCGACTTGGAAGCATCAAGAAACGGTCGCGGATAAACGCCCATATAAACCATTAGAAGGACGAGCGGCGCAATCAAACCGATTTCGCGCCAACTTAAATCTCGCAGCCGGCGATTCGCCGGATTGGTAATCTTGCCGAAGAAAACTCTTTGAATCATCCACAGCAGATAAACCGCTGCGAAAATCACGCCCGTTCCCGCCAGCATCGTCGCCACGTAATTCCAATTAACCGCGCTTGTAATTCCCAAAGTGGTCGAATTCCACATTCCGAGCATAATCAAAAACTCGCCGACGAAACCGTTCAGAAAGGGAAGTCCGATTGAAGACATCGAAGTAATCACAAATATCGTGGCGTAAATCGGCATCACATTCGACAAACCGCCAAAGTCGGAAATCGCTCTGGTGTGACGACGTTCATAAATGAATCCGACAAGTAGAAACAACGCGCCGGTCGAAACGCCGTGATTGAGCATTTGATAAAGCGCGCCCTGCATTCCGAGTTCGGTGAAAGAAAACATTCCCAAAATCACAAAACCCATATGCGAAACCGAAGAATAAGCGACCAGACGTTTCACGTCCGGCTGCACCATCGCCACGAGCGCGCCGTAGATAATTCCGATGATTGCCAGTGTAATAAATAACCACGCAAATTCGCGAGACGCTTCGGGAAAGAGCGTGAAATTGAAACGCATCAAACCGTAAGTTCCCATTTTCAACATCACGGCGGCGAGAACGACCGATCCGGCGGTCGGCGCTTCGGTATGCGCGTCAGGCAGCCAGGTGTGAAATGGAAAGAGCGGAACTTTTATGGCAAAAGCGAGAGCGAACGCGAAAAATAAAAGCACTCCGATATAATGTTCGCTTCCGCTAAAAGCCAGTTTTCCGGCTTTCATCGTATTCACAAGCGTAACGTAATCAAATGTGCCAGCGCCCGTCGCCGTCGCGTGCAGATAATACAAACCGATAATCGCCGCCAGCATCAGCAAACTTCCGAGTGCTGTGTAAATAAAGAATTTAACCGCCGCGTAAATGCGGTTTTCGCCGCCCCAAATTCCAATCAGGAAAAACATCGGCACGAGCGAGGCTTCAAAGAAAAGATAAAAGACGAGCAAATCTAAGGAAACAAAAACGCCGAGCATTGCGCTTTCGAGCAGCAGCAAAAACACATAAAAAGCCGTCGCACGTTTTTCGACTGCATTCCAGGTCGAGATAACGGCAATCGGCATAATGAATGTCGTTAAAACGACCAGCCACAGCGAAAGCCCGTCAACGCCGATGTGGTAATTCGTATTTATCGCTCGAATCCAGGGAACATTCTGCTCAAAGAAAAAACCGGAAGCCTTTGCCGCGCCTTTATCTAAAATCAAAACGAGCGACAGCAAAAAATTCAAAACGGTAAAGCCGAGCGTTATCCATTTCAAACCGCCTTCCTGTTTCCAATACATTCCGTGTCCGAGCGTTGCCAACGCACCGATGACCGGAAGCAAAATTAAAATCGTTAAGAGATTTTCAGTGATAAAATCCATTTTTTTGGGAACGCCGTCATCTTGACGGCAAAGATTGCGCGGGCAATCTAATAAACTCGATTGGAAACGATTTGAACGCTGGAGCGCGTTCAATGCCGGCAAGATACCGGCGTTTCTTTATCCAACCAATTTGAATCCGTAATAAATAAAATACCCGATAACGACCAGCGCGCCTAACAAAATAAACGCCGCGTAGCTGCGGACAAATCCGACCTGCACGCCGCGAGCCGCCGAGCCGAGCGCGGTCACAAAATGCCCGATGCCGTTGACGATGCCGTCAATAAACCCGACATCAAAGCCTTGCCACAAACCGTTGCGCGAAAGTCTGGTAATCGGGTTCACGATATAGCCGTTGTAAATTTCATCAATCCGCCATTTGTCTTCGAGAATTTGAGGCATTTGGCGCAAAGGCGTTTTGCCAAACAGCGCGATGCCGATGCCGATTCCCGCGAGCGCCAGCAGAACCGAAACGCCTGCCAGAATTCTTTCGGTGCGAATTTCTTCGGGTGAATGTGCCGTGTGGTTTTCGGTTTGGTCGCCGGTCGTGTTCGGCGCAGATGCGGCGTAAAAATGCTTTATTTCTTTTGTTCCCGAATTCAATTCCGCTTTTTTCGCGTAAATCACGGGCGCGAGCGTGTGTTCAAACACATTGACATCTCCCGCGCCGAACAGGGAACTCATCGCGTATGGAATGCCGATTAAACCGCCGAGCGTCGAGAGAATCGCCAGAACCACGAGCGGCACAGTCATCATCCACGGCGATTCGTGCGGTTTGTAGTCGGCGGTCAAATGTTCGTGGTGTTCATCATCGTCGTGGTCGTCGTGCGCCGAATCGTGTTCATCATCGTGAGCGTGTCCGTGATGAGCGTCGAGATGTGTAGTTGCGTCGTGCGCGTCGCCGTGCGCGAAGGCGTTTTCTTCGGCGTGTGCCGCATCGTGCGGATGATTGCCGTCGGGCAACGCCAAATCGAAACGCGACGCGCCGAAAAACGTCATCCACATCATTCGCGTCATATAAACCGCCGTCAAAACCGCCGTGATTAAACCGATGACCCAGAGAATCGTATTGACGTGAATTCCGGCGAGCGTCGCCGTGTGCGCGGCGTTGGTCGCCGACATTGTATGAAAAGTGCGATACAGAATTTCGTCCTTCGAGAAAAATCCCGCCCAAATCGGAATACCGCAAATCGCCAACCAGCCAGCCATCATCGTTATAAACGTGATCGGCATAAACTTTTTCAGATTGCCCATTCGCCGCATATCCTGTTCGTGGTGCATTCCGTGAATGACAGAACCCGAACCGAGAAACAACAACGCTTTGAAAAATGCGTGCGTCATTACGTGGAAAATCGCCGCGACGAACGCGCCGACTCCGCAGGCGAGAAACATATAACCGAGCTGCGAAACCGTGGAATATGCGAGAACTTTTTTAATATCGTTCTGCGCTAAACCGATTGTCGCCGCGAAAATTGCCGTCGCCGCGCCGATAATCGCCACGATAAACATCGCCGTCGGCGCGTTCTGATAAATCCCGTTGCAGCGCACGACCAGATAAACGCCCGCCGTGACCATCGTCGCCGCGTGAATCAAAGCCGAAACCGGAGTCGGACCAGCCATCGCGTCGGGCAACCAGGTGAACAGCGGAATCTGCGCCGATTTTCCTGTCGCGCCAATGAACAATAAAACCGCAATACTCGTGATGCCGCCTGCGACCAATGCGCCCCAGGTGAACGGGTCAGCCGCCATCGCCGACAAGATATTTATCGAACTTGCCACGTTCACACCGTCAACCGTTTTGTCGTAAAACGAAATCGAGCCGGTCATCGTGAAGATGAGAAACACGCCCATCAACACGCCCCAATCGCCGATGCGGTTCATCACAAACGCCTTCTTCGCCGCCTTTCTCGCTTCGTCGCGTTTGATGTAATAGCCGATGAGCAGATAAGAACACAGACCAACGCCTTCCCAACCGACGAACATCAGCAGAAAATTATCCGCCAGAATGAGCGTCAGCATCGAGAACATAAACAAATTCAAATAAGCGAAAAAGCGATAAAAACTTTTATCGCCGTGCATATAACCCGTCGCAAAAATATGAATCAGCAAACCGACGAACGTCACGAAACAAACGTAAATTCCTGAAAGCCTGTCAACGCCCAAAGCAAAATCGGCGCGAAAACCGCCGACCTGAATCCACGTCCAGATATGGTCGAGGATCGGTCTATTGCCAACCAACGCGCCTTCGTGCGGCGTGCCGATGCCGAACGCAATCATAAACGCGACGACCGTTGAAATCCCGATTGTCGTGCAGGCGACTACGCCGCTAAAAAGCTCGCTCTTTAATCGTCCGCCGATGAGCCAGTTGATAACCGCGCCGACTAGCGGGGCGAAAATTATTAGACTTAAAAAATTGTTTTCAGTCATTTCGTATAAAAATTTTACTGTTCTACGCCATCTACAAAAGTTTTTCGCACGATGATTTGAACCTTATCTTTTGAGGCTGGAAATAGTTCGTCAAATTTTTCACCGCTTACAAATTTCCACGTTTTCCCATCATCATTAGAAACTCCAACAATACAATCGTTTACTACTATTTTGCGTTTATTGTGAGTTGTTCCTTCGATTTTTTGCGGGACGACTCCGAATAAAAGTTTTTCAGATTCAGCTAACGAATCTGTATTTCCCGCAGACGCTGAAAATGATTCAAAGATTTTAGGATTTTCCTCAAAAACCTTTTTCATCATCGAAAGTAGATTTTCTCGACCACCAACGACTTCAATCACTTTTGGGTGTGTCATCTCGACAAATTTGTTAAAGTCATTGTTATTTAATGAGGCAATCAGTTCATCTGCTTGTTTTTTCAGAGAAACAATTCTTGAATCGGATTTTTCGCTAACTTTTTCTCCGGTGGTTTTCAACGCATTTGAACTTTGTCCGCAAGCTATTTGGAAAGCCAAAAAAAGGAAAGCAAAAGAAAAAATGTAAGATTTGTTCGTGAACATTACTAAAAAATTAAATCGTTTCCCTCTTCAAGCCGAAAATCCTGACTCGCAATCTCCGCCCAAGTTTTACAAAACTGATTTCAACTTTGCTCAAACGTCTGCAAAAAATCTTCCCGCGAAATTCCCGCCTGTGTGCAAATCGTTCGCAACGTCGAGCCTTTTATTAGCGAATGGTTCGGCATTGTCAAAGGCGTTTTCGTTCCGTCAGCATTTTCCCGAACCATCGCAATATGTTCGCGTTCGCGGACAATCTGAAAGCCGAGCGATTCGAGCGTTTT
>CBDUBY010000216.1:0-6057 GCA_965365505.1 uncultured Pyrinomonadaceae bacterium
AAAATGACGTATATCGTAGCCGAGCCGTGTATCGAATGTAAATATACCGACTGCGCGGCGGTCTGTCCTGTCGAAGCCTTTCACGAACTGTCCGACCGACTGCTTATCAATCCAGACACTTGCATTGACTGTGACGCTTGCCTGCCCGAATGTCCGGTCGAAGCGATTTTCTCCGATATGTCAATACCGCCCGAATACGAAAACTGGCTGGCGATCAACGCCGAGGCGGAAAATTACCCGATTATCAGCACCAAAATTCCCGCTCTACACGGCGCGGGCTGTTCTGGACCGCCGGAATAGAACTTGAAAAATAACCACGAACAAAACGAAGTAACACGAAAATTATTTACGAATTTTTCGTGTTGCTTCATTTTTTTTTGGTGGTTTATTTCTCGATTGCTTTTCAGCGAGTTAATTCCAACGAATTCCGACGCGCAGATTCAAGGGCGAGCTAACCGTCCTGACCGGTGTTTTGCCGATTGAATAACGCGAATTGAAAATGTTTTCGATGCCGACGAAAATTTGTAAGTTTTCTCGGAATCGTCGCGCCGCAAAACCGTCAAGTTGAAAGTATGGCTCAAGCCGAAGTGTATTCAAATCATCGTCAAACTGCGCGGACGAAGCGCGACCTTGCAGCGCAAAACTCCAGAGGCGTTTCGCATAGCGCGTTTGAAAAGTAAATTGATGCTTGGGTGTTTGCGGAACGAATAATCCTTCCAAATTTCTGTTCGCCGGAAATTCTTCGACACGCGAATCCGCCAGTAAATATCCGACTGAAAAATTAAATTCTTTGCTTCGAGTTTCTGCTTCGACTTCCAATCCGCGCACGCGCGTTTCGCCGACGTTTTGCCGTTGTCTGGTAATTAAAGCAGGCGTTACCGACAACGTGACATTTGAGACAGGCTGGGAAATTTTCGTCCAGAAAAGGTTTCCGCGCAAATAAAAATTACTTCGATTAAAGCTCGCGCCCGATTCAAAATTTAACGCTCGTTCGGCGCGTAAATTTTCGTTGGAAAGCGTTACGACGTTGCCGACGCGAAAGCCGCGATAAAGTTCATTTAAAGTCGGAGCTCGAAAACTTTTTGAGCCGAGCGCGAAAAATGAAAGATTTGTCGTCGCTTGAACGAGCAGGGAAATCTGCGGGCTGAAAGCCGACTCGTCGCGGTCTGGAAAATTGACGACGTTTGTTTGATTGTTGGCAAGTGTTCGCGTCGCGCTCGAAGCCGCGAAGTTTTTCCACGAATCGTAACGCGCGCTCGCCGCTAAAACAACACGCGAGCCGATTCGGGCAAAATCCTGTATAAAAAATCCAATGGTTCTTTCGCGTCCGCCCGCGCCGGAAAGCGAAGTCGCTCGTCCGCCGAAAAATCCGACTTCATCGCTCGCGCCGCGCACTTCTCTGGATTCAAAGCCGACGACGACAGTTTGATTTTCAAAAACAACGGCGGACGCGTTCGCCGAAACGCCGATGTTTTGCGCCGGAACGCGCTGAATGCGACTTAATGTTTCGCTCGTTCTGTCGGCGCTGACGGCAGAAAAAATCTGGTCGTAAGTCTGCGTTCCGGTATAAACTCTCCAATCAATTTTTGGATTTTGGATTTTGGATTTTGGATTTTGGATTTCCCAATCGCCGCCGAAAACGAATTGCCGCAGATGCGTCCGATTCGTCTGCAAACCTGTTCCGTTCGTGCGAACTTCGCCGAAATATGAAGTTTTGAAAAAGACATTTGCCGCGTCGCCGAAATTTTTTCCGATTCGCGCCGATAGATTTGAATTCCGCGCACCCGCGAAAACGTCGGCTCGTCCGCGCTCCGCTTCGTCAACCAAAATATAGCCTTTTGTTTGAAAGCTCGCCGCGACAAAATCCGCCGTCCAATCGTTTCGCCGAACGCCGAAAAACGTCGAACCCGAGAAAGTATTTTGCGTTCCGCCGAAAATTTCGGCTGAAAAGTTAAATTTTTCGCGTGACTGTTTCGGGAGAATGTTCACCGTTCCGCTTAAAGAATTGTTGCCATAAAGACTCGACGCGCCGCCGCGCAGAACTTCGATTCTTTCGACGGCGATTGGCGGAACGCGCGTCCATTGCACCCAGCCGCCAAACGAATCGTTCAGCGGAACGCCGTCAAACAAAACCAGCGAACGACTCGCGCCGCTTGCGCCGACTCCGCGCAGAGAAACGCCTTGCGCCGTCGGATTCGCGTTGCGGCTGCCCGTTCGCCTAAAGAGCGAAAATCCGGCAAACTGCCGCAAAGCGTCGTCAATCGTCGGCGCGGCGGTCGTTTCGATTTCGGCGGCGGACAGCGTGACGACACTCGCCGCAGTTTCGCCAATGCGCGTCTCCACGCGATTCGCCGTTATCTGAACCGTTTCGCGCACGGATTCGGGCGCGAGCGTGAAAGTCGCGTTTGGCGAAAAATCTTGCAATCCATTGAAGGTCTGGCGTAAAATAGAAAAGTCTTGCGCTTCGACGACGAGCGTAAAACCTTCATTGAAATTCGCTTCGCACGCAAACTTGCCTTCGCCGTCGGTTTGGCAAAGGGAAGCGACACCCGAATTGGAAACTACTTTTACTTCCGCATTTTCAACGGGCAAACCAATCGCATTAACTACTTTTCCGCGCAACGCTTCACGCGCCGGTTCCTGAGAAAACGTTTGAGAGAAACAAAGTATCGTTAAAATTATAAAATAAAAAAATTTCATTAAAGTTGTATTTCACCGGTTCGCGCACCGAATCGAGGACGTTTTAAAAGTATATTATAGATGTTTTGCCGCCAATTTTTGCGACGGCGAAACCGCAAAAATATGTTGGACACGACGGGGAAAATTTCAAATGAGCAAGGGGAAAATTTCGCCGCGCCCGGAACTTCGCCGCGCCCGAAAATTCTCGTCCTTTTCGGCACGCGCCCCGAAGCCATTAAACTCGCGCCCGTCATTCACCAATTAAAAAAATCAAAATTTCAAACCGTCACTGTTTCTTCGAGCCAGCACACTGATTTGCTCCAGCCGTTTCTGGATATTTTCGATATAAACCCCGATTACGATTTACGCGTAATGACGGCTAATCAAACGTCGAACGCGGTTGCGGCAAAAGTGTTATCTGCTTTTGATGCGATTTTAGAGCGCGAGAAGCCTGAAATAATTTTAGTGCAGGGCGACACGACGACGGCGTTTGCGGGCGCGTTCGCCGCCTTCAACAGGCGTATAAAAATCGGGCACGTCGAAGCCGGTTTGCGTTCGGGAAATATTTTGAGTCCGTTTCCCGAAGAATCAAATCGTCGTTTGATTTCACAGGTGGCGACGTTTCATTTTTGCGCGACTGACGGAAACAGAAAGAATCTATTAGCCGAAAAACAGGATGAAAATCAAATTTTCGTGTGCGGTAACACAGTCATTGACGCGCTGCACTTTATTCTTAAAAACCAAAAATCGAGCGCGAAAATCCGGCGGTTGATTGATAAGACGAAGAATTTAAGACGAATTTTATTAACCACGCACCGGCGCGAAAGTTTCGGCGCGAAGATGTCGGGAAATTTGAAAGTTCTGCGCGAGTTCGTCGAACGGCGCGAAGACGTTTGCCTGATTTTTCCCGTTCATCCAAACCCGAACGTCAAACAAACAACCGAAGATATTTTAGCGAACCGGGAAAGAATCTTTCTGCTCGAACCGCTCGATTATGCGGATTTCCTGCGGCTGATGAAGTCGGCGTGGCTGATTGTTTCCGATTCGGGCGGCGTTCAGGAAGAAGCGCCGAGCTTGGGCAAACCGCTGCTGATTTTGCGGGAAAACACCGAGCGACCCGAAGCCGTCGAAACGGGCGTGGCAAAGCTCGTCGGCGAAAATTCTTTAGCGGAAATGCTCGAAGAAAATTATAATGACGACTTCTGGATTGAATCGGTCAGGAAAATCGAAAATCCGTTTGGCGACGGCAAGGCGGCGAAAAGAATCGTTAAAATTCTGGAAGAGCAATTTTCCGTCAAGCCGGAAAACAATCGCCAATCGCCAATCGCCAATCGTAAATGACAAACTCTCCTCAAAAAAAGCAGCATCTGTTGACCGTTCTGGTCGAAGACTATTTTCACGTCGGCGCGTTTGAAAATCTTATTCGCCAGCGCAACTGGTCGAATTTCGAGCCGCGTTTTGAACAAAATACTTTAAAGACTTTAGATTTGCTCGACGAGTTTAAAACGAAAGCGACGTTTTTTGTATTGGGCTGGATTGCCGAGCAGAATCCGCGCATCGTGCGCGAGATTGTCGCGCGCGGTCACGAATTGGCGAGTCGCGGATTTTATCATCGCAGCTTGAGACATCTCACGCCCGAAGAATTCCGCGAAGATGTTCGCAAGACGAATAAAATTTTAGAAGACGCGGCGGGACAAAAAATCATCGGCTATCGCGCCGCCGAGAAATTAAATTACGAAAAAGACGGATGGATTTTAGACGTTCTGGCGGAAGAAGATTTTGTCTATGACGCTTCGTTTTTACCGGTGCAGAAAGATTCCAAAGAAAAGCGTTTTGCCCGTCAAATCTATACGAACGGAAAAATCATTCACGAATTTCCATACGCCACGCGCAACGTCGGCGTCGGACTTTTACCGATTTCCGGCGGCAATTATCTGCGGCAAATTCCGCACACGCTGATGCGCCACGCCGTCGCCGATTGGAACCGGCGATACGACGCGCCGTTCGTTTTATATTTTCACGTTTGGGAACTCGACCCCGAACAGCCGCGCATTTCCGCCGCGTCAAACTACAACCGCATTCGCCATTACCGCAAGCTCGACAAAATGGAATGGTTGATTAAAGAGTATTTGAATCGTTACGATTTCACGAGCGCGGCAGAATATCTGAATGTGGATTTGGGATTGCAGATTGCGGATTTGAAAGTTCAAAACTCGTCTGTTGACAATATAAATTTGCAGCTCGCGGACACAAAATCCAAAATCCAAAGTTCAAAATCCAAAATCTCGATAGTGGTTCCTTGCTTCAACGAAGAAGCGGCGTTGCCGTATCTCGCCAACACTCTGCGAAGCGTCGAGGCGAATTTGCGCGAAAATTATCAGCCGGAATTCGTTTTCGTTGACGACGCCAGCACGGATAAAACATTCGACAAACTAAATGAGTTTTTCGGCGAGCGAGAAAATGTAAAAATCATTCGGCACGAAACGAACCGAGGCGTCGCAGCGGGAATTATGACCGGCATTAAATCCGCAGCAACCGAAATCGTTTGCTCGATGGATTGCGACTGCACTTATGACCCGCACGAACTTGAAAATATGATTCCGCTTTTAACCGGCGGCATTGATTTGGTGACGGCTTCGCCGTATCACAAATCGGGCGGCGTGCGAAATGTTCCCGAATGGCGGTTGTTTTTATCAAAAGGCGCGTCGTTTTTATACCGCCGCGCACTGCGCTCGAAGCTCGACACTTACACGAGTTGTTTCCGCGTTTATCGCCGCTCGGCAGTCGTTGACTTGGAAATCAAAGAAAAAGGTTTTTTGGGCGTGGCGGAACTTCTTGGGAAATTAGACTTGCGCGGCGGACTAATCGTCGAACATCCTGCGGTTTTGGAAGTTCGACTGTTCGGATTTTCCAAGATGAAAACAGCCAGAACAATTCTCGGACATCTGCGTCTGCTTGCAAGGCTTTCAACCGAGCGCGTTTTCGGAAAACCGGCGGCGACTGAAACTTCTCTGACAAAAGAAAAAAAGTTAAGTGAAAACGTGAAGACGTAAAAACGTTTCTTTCACCTTTATCTAAAATTATGACACCAACAGCAGAAAAAGAAATTATCAAATTACCGTCCGACCAGGACGCATCGGGCAGAACTTTCGGCGCGGAAGAAATTGCCGCCGTCACGGAAGTTTTGCAGTCGGGCGTTTTAATCACGACCAAAGGCAAATACGGCAAACTGCTCGAAGAATCGTTTGCTAAACGCCTCGGCGTGAAATATGCCTACGCCTGTAATTCGGGTTCGGCGGCGGTTCACGTCGCAATCGCGGCGATAAATCCGAATCCGGGCGACGAAATCGTTACGACTTCGATAACCGATATGGGCGC
>CBDUBY010000217.1:0-6035 GCA_965365505.1 uncultured Pyrinomonadaceae bacterium
ACCGCACGCCCGATTCTTTGCGAAATTATTTATCGGCGGACGAACTGAAACTTTATACATTGATTTGGAAACGTTTCGTCGCTTCGCAAATGACGGCGGCGATTTTCGATGCGACAACGATTGATATTAAAGCCGGACGATTTACTTTCCGCGCGACGGGTTCGGTGCAGAAATTCGACGGATTCTTGAAAGTTTATCAGGAAGGGCGCGACGAAAAACCCGAAGCCGGTTCGGAAGATTCGGACGAAGAATTGAGTTTGCCGAAGGTTGAAAAAGGCGAGCAGTTAAACTTAAACAAAATCACGCCCGAACAGCATTTTACCGAACCGCCGCCGCGTTATTCGGAAGCGACTTTGGTAAAGGCTCTCGAAGAAAAAGGCATCGGGCGACCTTCGACTTATGCGGCGATTATGACAACGATTCAAGACCGCGAATACGTCGAGAAACTCGAAGGCAGATTTCATCCGACCGCTTTGGGAACGACCGTTAATGATGTTCTCGTCGCCGGTTTCACAGACCTTTTCAATCCGACTTACACGGCGCGGATGGAAGAAGAACTCGACAATATTGAGGAAGGAAAAATTGATTGGCGCGACGCGTTGCGTAATTTTTACGGCAAATTTTCCGCCGATTTGAAAACCGCTGAAGAAGGATTAAAAGATAAAAAGAAAGCCTCGATTCCGACCGACGAGATTTGCGAAAACTGCGGCTTGCCGATGGTTATCAAATTCGGGCGTTTCGGACAGTTTCTGGCTTGCTCGAATTATCCAGAATGCAAAACGACAAGGGAAGTTTCATCGAAAAAACCGGCGGCAAGCGGCGCGACCGGCGAAAACGGCGAAGCGAGCGCGGAAACCGAAACCGTCGAACCGTGCGAATTGTGTGGCAGAGATATGGCTTTGAAGAAAGGTCGCTTCGGTGCGTTCTACGGCTGCACGGGTTATCCTGAATGCAAAAACATTCGCAAGATTGATAAAAAGAGCGGCGCGGCGATTCAGAAAGCACCGCCGGTCGAGATTGACGAAATCTGCCCGCGCGACGGCGCGAAATTGGTTATTCGTCAGGGACGTTTCGGCGAATTTATTTCGTGTTCAAATTATCCGAAATGCGAATACATCAAACGCGAAACGCTCGGAATTGCTTGCCCGAAATGCAAAGACGGGGAAATCGCCGTCAAGAAATCCAAACGCGGAAAAGCGTTTTACGGCTGCACGAATTATCCGAAATGCGACGCGGTTTATTGGGACAAACCCATCGCCGAACCGTGTCCGAAATGCCGCGCGCCGTTCATTTTTGAAAAGTTCACCAAGAAGGACGGCACGTTTCGCTATTGCCAAACCGACGGTTGTGATTATAGAATTACGGTCAATGATTTAACACAAAATTCAGACGCGGAAACAGTCGCGTCCGCCGGTGTGGATTAGCGAATGAACGAGAACATCGAATTTCTGCAAGCATTTTTAAAAAATCCTTTGAAGGTCGGCTCAATCGCGCCGTCTTCGCCGGAACTCGCGCAAAAGATGGTCGCCGACATTCGCCCGACCGATCAATCGGTAGTTCTCGAACTCGGCGTCGGCACGGGCGCGATTACCAAGGTTTTGCAGGAAATCGTGCCGAACCGCGAAGCGTATCTCGGCATCGAAATTGATAAAAAGCTAGTTAAATCGTTGAAAGAAAATTTTCCCGCCTTGAAAATCGTGCGCGGCAATGCGTGTGATGCTTTTTCGATTTATCAGAAAACACATTTTGGGAAGGTCGGCTATATCATCTGCTGTTTGCCGTTCGTTTCCCTGCCAAACGATGTCGGCGAACGAGTTTTGTCGGAAATTGATAAATTTATGGAGCAGGGCTGCGTGTTTCGAACCTTCCAATATGCGCACGGCTATTATTTCCCGTCGGCGATAAAGCTCCGCGAACATATGCGGAGTCGCTACGGCAAAGCCAAGCGCAGCCAACTCGTCGTCAAAAATGTGCCGCCCGCCTACACTTTGACCTGGAAAACTGCTTGAGTAAAAAACCTAAAACACAAAAACGCCGTTGATATAAAAACTTATATCAACGGCGTTTTTGTGTTTTCTGCTTCTAAAATCTAATTCCCGCCGTTTTTCATTACATATTCCGTTAAATACCGCTTTAATTTGTCGCGGTTATTTTGCCGGTAGGCGGCGTAATCCTGTTTGATGCCGGCATCAGAGCGGACGAAAAAAATGTATGCTTCGAGCAAGCCTTCCGCATCCAGTTTCTTCAGTATCGCTAATGACGGTTCGAGTTTTTTGTATTTTTTGCCGTCCTTTACGCTGATTAAAACCATCCGCAGCGCGTCGGTTTCTTCCGCCAGACTGTGACGATAAGCTTGTTCGGAAGGATACGCGGCGGCGAATTTTTCGCTTAATTTTCCGGTTTTGTCCGTTTGCCAAATCGCCCGCGAAATTCCATACATCGTCCACGCGAAAGAGCCGTCATCATCCTTGCCGCCCATTAAATTTCCCAAAGTGATTTTCGTGTTTCCCTCGCCTGATGCGGAAAATTCTACCGGAACGACAATCTTCGGATGGGCGAGTTTGATGTTTTTGCGACTGGCGTATTGGGTCAGCCCGCGCCACGCTGCGCTGCTCAATGGTTCAGCAATGATGGCATCTGTAAATTTGTCTTCGGCTTCTTTACTTTTGCCGCTGCTCATCAAGCTATCCGCCCAATAGCGATAAGCCGTTTCTCGATTCGGGTCAAGGGCAATCGCTTTGGCAAACCAGACTCCGGCTTTGCCGTGTTCCTTTAGCGCATAAAAGCTGTTGCCCGTGTAAAGCGCGGCTTCATACCAAGACGGATCAAGCGTCGCCGCCTTTTCATACGCGGTAACGGCTTTATTGTAATCGCCTTCGGCAAATGCTTCGAGAGCTTCATCTGAAGCCGTCTGCGCCTGCGGATTGTCCGACGCGCTTTTATCGCCGCCGTCTGCTCTAATTGAAGCGAGTATCAAATCTACTTCGGGCAACGAATCACCAAGTTCTCTGGCTTTGAGAAAAGCCTCGCGTGCCTTGAGACGGGTTTGTTTCCATTTGGCTTTATCCGAAAAAATCGCCTCTTGTATTTTCCAGTATGTTATGCCCAAACCGAGAAAGATTTGACCGTCGGCTTGTTTGTCGGCGGCGAGTTTTTCCAGAATCGGCAAGGCTTCGGCGTGTTTATTCTGGTTGACCAATTGAATGGCGCGGTCGCGGTCGGCGGCAAAATCACCGCCCGTCTGCGCCAGCAGCGTATTTGATTTGAGCGCGAACAGCATGATCAGCGAGGCGAGAACGATTTTCAGCCCGCGTGTGGATTGTTTCATAAATTTCATTAATTTTATCCTAAATTTTAACAGATGGACAAGAGAAGTTTAGATTTAGCCAGCGACAGTGTCAACGGTTTTTATTTGAGAAAAAGCTCCATAAAAAGCGTTTCTGTGTGCGGATTTTCGTAATAAGGTTCGATCTTGCGAAAGCCGTAAGATTCGTAAAGTCTAACGGCTTGCGGCATTTTATTCGGCAAAGTGTCGAGCCGCATTCGTTTATAGCCGATTTTATTTGCCTCATCGAACAGTCGTTCGATTAACTGTTTTCCCAAACCCAATCCGCGAAAACCGCTGCGCACGTAAAGCCGTTTCATCTCGCAGACTTCATCGTCTAATTTTCTCAGAGCGATGCAGCCCGCCAATTTGTTTTCAACCGAAATCAAAAATAATCTGCCCGTCGGTGCGGCGTATTTTCCCGGCAGATTTGCTAATTCTTCCGCAAACGATTGAAAACACAAATCAACGTCGAGCCACTCTTCGTATTCGCGGAAAAGCGTTCGCGCGGCTTCGATTTGCGCGTTGGTTTCAGCCTGAATGATCGTCATTTTTTGATTGGCAAAAATTTCATAACTCCGACAGTTATTTCACCATTTAAGTAACGCGTTCTTTAGAAAGCCGAGTCAACCACAAACGCACTTGAAATCGGCATGTCGCCGCTTGCGCCGAACGGTTGGGCGGCGAAGCCTTCGGTTGATTTTTGCAGATACCAAACGCCCGTTGCCGGTCGGAAAACAGCGATGTCGCATTTGCCGTCGCCGTCGTAATCCGCTGGAACGGGTTTATCTTCGGTTGCGCCGAACTGCGCGGCGTAGAATGAATTGTTTTGGCTGTTGATGCGATACCATGTGCCGTTTGACGGGCGATAAACGGCGATGTCGGTTTTGCCGTCCGCGTCATAATCAGCCGGAACCGCTTTGTCGTTCAGTGAGCCGAAACGAACGACGCGAACCGCATTGTTTGAGCTTTGCAAAATATACCAAACGCCGCGCTGTTCATTGCTAAAAAAACTGCTGTTGCGAAAAACCGCGATGTCGGCTTTGCCGTCGCCGTCATAATCGGCAGGCACGCGCCAATCGGCGTTGTAGCCCCAACTTCTGGAAATTGTCGCGCCGTTCAGACTTTGCGAAATCTTAAAACGCCCTTCCGCAGGCAGAAAATCTTCTGCTTGATAAACGCTCAAATCCGTCTTGCCGTCGTCGTCGAAATCGGCGGGCATAGTTGGAATATCGGCGGTAAATCCGTTAGCGATGCCCCACTTTCTAGCAACGAAACTGTTGTCCGAACTGCGCAAAATATAAAAATAACTGTCGAACGAATTGTTCATAAAATCGCCGAAACGATACACCGCGAAATCGGTTTTGCGGTCGCCGTCGAAATCGCCGGGAACGATTCTGTCGTTCATCGCGCCCCACTGAACCGCCTGCATTCCGCCGGAACTTTTCAAAACATACCATTCGCCGGTCGAACGCCGGAAAACGGAAATGTCCGATTTTCCGTCGCCGTCAAAATCGGCGCGAACCGGTCGCGTGGTTTGAGCCGGAACAGCTAAAAAACCCGCTGCGAAAAGTAAAATCAACGACACGAACTTGAAAATCTGCCGAAACATAATTTGAACTTCCTCTTTTGAAATTTGAATTAGCGAAGATATTTTGAATTATTTATACGCCCGTATTAGGTTTGAGTCAATAAATTGCCGCTTCAAACCGATTCGATTTCGGAGAGTTTGTTGATGTTTATCGAAAGCTGTTCGCCCGGTTCGACCGGATTGTAGATGCTCTTGAATTTGCTGCCGAGACGTATTTCCGAGGTTTTATAAGACGAGCGCGTGTGGACGATAGAAGCAAAGGTTTCGTCGGTCGCCGAAATTAAAACTAAAATCTCCGCGTCGGTCGCGTGTAAATCGGCTTCGGTCAAGCCAAACATCGGCGATTTTTCGTTAATCGGATGCACAATCGTCCAGGCGAGCGGGAAAAACGAAACGCGATTGCGTTCGAGTTCGAGAAAATCGAAGCGGCGCGTCGGTTTGCCGTCAATCTCGACGAAACGGGCGAACAAAACCTGCGCTTCGACTTCGATAAGCTGGCTGCTTCTGCCGTTCACCGTCCGAAACATCAAGCCCTCGATGCCGCGATACGGCGCGACGACGGCGACCTCGCTGAAAAGAATCTTCGCCGTCGGACGCGCAAACCGCGCAAAAACGATGCCCGTTATCAGCGCGGTAATAATCATCGAATAATAAGATTCGACCGTGACGAGCAGATTCGGCACCACGCCGACCGGATGAATCGTGCCGTAACCGATAGTCGCAAACGTCTGCACGGAAAAGAAAAACCCTCGCAGCAGAAGATTTTCAGTCGGAATTTCCGAAGTATCAATCAACGCGGACGCGCCGAACGCGGCATAAAGAAGTCCAAACGCGACATTACTCAAAAAATACAAAAGCAAAGTCACCGCAATAAACTGTTTCCACGACATCGAGATGACCGTGTGATAAAGGTTGAGCGATGAGAGAAACGGCAAACCCGCCCGCTGAACATTAAACGTGCCGTCCTGATTGAGCAGACGCTGACGACTCTCGCCCGCGACGACCGAGCCGAAACCCAAATCGCGGTCTTCATCGCGCGGCAGAGATGCGCCCAAAGGCATCTCCAAAGTTTTCTCTTCCTGCATTTTTGTCGTTAGACGTTCACGCCGTTTTTGAAAA
>CBDUBY010000218.1:0-5995 GCA_965365505.1 uncultured Pyrinomonadaceae bacterium
GGCGGCTTGCTCAATTCCGCGCAACTTGTTCGCGTCAACAGCGTCGCGCGGCTTGACGAAGACGCATTCAGCGGTCGCATTGATTACAAGTTCAACGACCGTTTCAATCTTTACGGACGCTACCAGCGCAATCGCGGCAATTTGCTTTCGCCCGACGGCGCGAGCGGTCGTTTCGTTTCCGCGCAGCAAGACCCGGACAACTTTGTGACCGCGCTGACGCAGGTCTACGGCACTTCAATTATCAACGAAACGAAGTTCGGATTTAACCGCGCGCCGACGGATTTGGGAACGGTCGTGCCGGGAATTTCCGGCTTGAACGGATTTGATTTGGCTGTGAGTTCCATACGTCTGACCGGAAACATCACGAGTCCCGGCGTGAACGGCGGCGCGCCGACCGGCTTTACCGAACCGGGCGGTTTGACCCGTCAATCTTCCGCCGCGAACGGTCGCGCGCAGCCGATTCGACCGCGCTCGTTTTCTTTTATTGACAATCTTTCGATCACGCGCGGCAATCATAACTTGAAATTCGGCGGCGAATATCGCCAGATTAAAGTTCGATTCGACCAGCTCGGCGGCAGCACCTACAGCTTCGGCAATTTGACCGATTTCGTTTTGAACCGCAATTTGACGGCGGCGTTTATCGGCGATTTATCCGCGCCGGGCGATTTCCGTATCGCTACTAATCCGGTGACGACCATCAGCCGACCGGAAAGCGGTTCGAGCGTCGGCAGCCAATTTTACTTAATCGGTTACGGGCAGGACGAATGGCGCATTAAACCGAATTTGGTTTTGAATTTCGGATTGCGCTACGAGTATTATTCGGTCAACCGCGAACAGGACGACCGCGCGGTTGTTTTCGACGCGCCGACCGGACAACTGCTCGCGCCGGACGCCGAGTATTACCAATCGAAGAAAAACAATTTCGGTCCGCGCGTCGGTTTGACCTGGACACCGGATTTTCTGAAGGGCAAAACGACGTTTCGCGGCGGCGGCGGTCTGTATTTCGGACCTGGACAATACGAAGATTTGATTCAGCCGATTGAATCAAATGTGATTCGGACAAGTTCGTCTTTCGCAGGTGGTTTGACGACCGGCACGGCAGCCGCGCTGCTCAATCCGTCGGCGACCGCCCTGCCCGCGCCGTTCACGCCGCGCGCTTACGACAACAGCGGCTACGCCGTGCCGGAAAGAGTTTTGCAATACGGCGCGTCGGTGCAGCAGGAATTGCCGGGCAACACGGTTTTGACCGTCGCTTACGTCGGCAGTCAGGGACGCAATTTGTTTTTGCGAAGCATCACGAACAAAATTCTGCCCGGCAACGCCGTGATTCGGAACGGCGCGGCATTGCCCGCCGGTGTCGGCGTGATTACGCGCTGCGCGGATTTGCCGGTCAACGGCACTTGTCCGGGAGTGATTTCCGGCACGACCGTCGTGCGCGAATTCGACATTCTCGGTTTCGGCTACAACACGGCGACGGGCGCGACATTTGCCGACCCGACGCAGCGACTTCAGCCGTTCGGCGAGATTGATTACAAAACGAGCGGCGGACGCGACCGCTACGACGCGCTTCAAATTCAGGTCAACCGGCGTTTTACGCAGGGCTTGACGATTAACGCGCAGTATCAATTCGGCAAATCGTTCGGCAACACGCAAGGCTCGAACGAAGCGCAGACGGCGCAGAATCCGTATAGTTTTGAAGAAGAATTCGGCAACAATACGTTCGACATTCGCCACAGCGGAAACATCACCGCGCTTTACGAATTGCCCATCGGCAAAGGCAAACGATACGAATTGAACGGAATCACTGACGCGCTGCTCGGCGGCTGGCAAATCGGCGGCGTTTACAACGGACGTTCGGGCAGCCCGCTCGACATTCGCATCACGCGCCCCGATACGGTTTTCCAGTGTAACAACGCGGCGGGCTGTGTTCTCGGCGGCGCAAACGTGGCAAACGGTTTCGTCGTCAGCGCGCTGCCGGCGGGAACGAATTCCGGTTTCATCTCGGTCATCAACACGCCGGGCGGCAATGCTTCGCGCAACACGCGCCGACCTGATTTGATTCCGGGCGTTAACCCGTTTTTGAAAATTGACGGCACGAATCTGCGCTATTTGAATCCGGCGGCGTTCACCACGCCTCAGCCTGGAACTTACGGCAATCTGCCGCGCAACTTTTTGAAAGGTCCGAAGTTTCATCAATTTGATTTAACTTTGCAAAAGCGTTTCCGCATCTCGGAAACGACGAACATCGAAGTCCGCTCGGAGTTTTACAATCTGTTCAACCGCGCGAACTTCGCCAATCCGCCCGCGACTTTGCCAAGCGTTTTAGGCACAGGCGCGACATCGGCACAGCCCGGCACGCCGTTCAGCACCGCCAACCCGACGGGCGCGGGAACTTTCGGCGTCATCAACGGCACGGTCGGTCGCACGGTCGGCTTGGGAACGAACCGACAAATTCAATTCGCCCTGCGCTTGAATTTCTAATTCGCTTTAAGCACGAAATAAAAAAGGCGAGTCCGAAAACCGGCTCGCCCTTTTATTTATTATCGTTCGATTTATTTTACTGCCGTCGTGTTCGATTTATCGCGCGGGTCGAACGGCGTTGCCTGATACTTTTTCACCGCTTCCTGCGCTTTGTCGTAGTCGTCGCCGATGGTTTCGGCGCGTTTGTATGCCGCAGTCGCGCGGGCGCGGTCGCCTTTCGCGTCGTAGGCGTTGCCCATTTTGATAAACGCCCAAACTTCCAGCCATTTGGGGTTGATGTTGCCGCCGGCGACGGCTTTGAAATTGTCAATCGCCAAATCGTAGTTGCGCTGTTCTAAAAACAGCAAGCCGAGATGATAGTAAATCCAGGAGTTCGAGCGGTCGAGTTTGAGAGCCGCTTCAAATTGCTGCTGGGCTTCGACAAAATTGCCTTCGCGGAACTGTTCGATGCCGCGACGGGCGATTGAAGAAACGCGCAAATCGGGCGAGATTCTCAGCAATTTATAATTCGGGTCAATGACGATTTCGAGCGGTTTGCCGTTCGATTCGATATTGAAATCCGCGCTCGCGTCCTCGATGTCAATGGTCACGATTTTCGATTCGCCTTCGCCTTCGGCGCGAAGCTGAACTTCGACCGGCAGACGCAAGTTATCGTAGTTCTGTTTGACCGTGCCGCGCGTCACGAACTTTCCGGTGCGCGTGCGAATGATTTGATAATCGGCTTGAAATTCCGGCACGCCCGTGCCTTCGACCCAGCGCGCGAAAAAGTAGCGCATCGGTTGTCCGGCGATCTGCGAGGCGAGTTTTTCAAAATCATCAATCGAAGCGTTTTTGCCGCGATACTGAGCGACGAATTGACGCAGCAGTTGATTAAATTTCTGCTCGCCGAGCGTGTCGCGCAGCAGGCGATAAACCGACGCGCCTTTGCCGAACATAATATATTGGTAAGCCGTTGATTGGTCGTCCAAAACCGACGGCGTGCGCGTCAGCGACGCGGTTTGCTCAAACGTCAAAGATTTTTCCAAAAGCTCGCGCCGCAGATTTTCAAGCTGTGCGCCCGACAAAGTTGTTTCGCGCAAAGCAAACGCGCTGAATTCCGCCAAACCCTGCGACAGCCACGCATCGTCAAACGATTTCAGCCCGACGGTTAAGCCCCACCATTGCAAAGCCGCTTCGCGCTGAAGTCGTTCCTGAGTGATTTCACGCGATTGCTCGAACAGGCGGTTCGCCATAAAAATCATTCCCTGCGTCGAATAAAAATCAAGACTGTCATCGTCAATCTGCGCAACAATCAGCCGTTTTCCGCCCTGCGGTTCGCCGTATTGTTTCGTGTAGTATTCGAGCGCGCGACCAAGCGTTTCGCCGTAAGCGGCGACTAAACCATCGTTGCCGAGTTTCGTGTAAAACTGCAATTCGTATTCGCCGAAACGCAGATTTTTATTCGTATATTTCCCGTAAGCGAAGTTGCCGACGAGCGCGGGTTTCGATTGAACAAATCGAGTTTTGCCGCCGACGGTCGTTGCCGGCGCGTCGCTGAATCCAATCAATTGAAAACCGGCGGGCAAAGAGATAGAAATATCCGAAGTCATCTGGTCAGCCGCGTAATTATGAAACGGAAACCAGCGCGCCGCATACATCAAATAACCGTCTTTCGAGCCGATATATGCCAGCCGTTTCGTCAAAAGCGGACCGCCGCTCGGTGTAACCAAAACGCCTGCGTATTTAAATCGCAAAGTCACCGGCGTTCCCTTCAAAATCTGGTCGCCCAAATCAATTTTCACGCTCGGACCCAAATCAGTGATGCCAACCTGATCCTGCACAAACGTCACCGCGCCCGGCGCGGCGGTGTTCGGCGCAGTTTTGGTTTTCGGCTGCGTAGTCGGCGTAAAACTATTAACGCGGGTGATAGATTCAACTTTCAGAGAACCGTTCAACTCAAACGAAACCGTGCGCGTGTCTTCCGCCGGAATGAAGCTGACGTCAACCGTCGCGTTCAATTTATTTTCGTCGGGTGCGAGGGAAACATCCATCACATAATTCGTCACATCAAACGGTGTGCGCTGAATGGCTTGGGCAAACGCGCCGACTGAGAATAACAAAACCGCTAAACTTAAACTGATAATTCGAGAAATGCTTTTTCTATGATTGTTCATTATCTTCTACTTGAAAAAATTCGTTTGAATAGATTTTGCTGTTTTTGATGTCGAAGAAAGTTAATTCGTTGGCTTGCAAAACGAGTTTTGAGTCCAAACTTTAGTTTGCCCTTCCGCCCGCGAAGCGCGGCGGAAGCACGCTAAAGCGCGGACTCAAAACTCATCGCACGTAAATCGGATTTGAAATTATCCAGGGCATTTTATCGAACGGCTCACCGAGCGCATCGAGATAAACCTCGCTGCGGTAAGTTCCCTTTTCCTTGATCGAAAAATTGATTTCCCGCGCTCCTGATTCTTCGTGAACCCGCTCGCCGTTTTTGAAGATGACGAAACGGGCGATTTGCGGCGCGGCGATTTTCAAATTCAGGTTTTCCGTAAACGCGATTTCATCGCCCATTGTTTTCGTGTCCGCCGTGAACGAAAAACCGCGCGTGTCGCTCAAAACATCCAGACCAACGAACACGCGACCGCTTTTCAATGCCTGTAAAAGCGTTTCCTGCGTCAACGGTTTGTCCTTCTCAATCAAAACGTGATTTCGCATCGCTCGGAAAATCGTTTCATATCGGTCAATTTTCAGATTGATGATTTTATTGCCCGCGTCGTCGCCCAAAAGATGAAACCCGATATTTGAATGCGCGTCAGTTCCCGCGAATAAAGTTGATTTTTTTAACTTTGTAATCTCGTCAAATTGCTTCAAATTTTCGTCGGGACGATAAAAATATTTTGCCAAAACGAGTTCGGAATAAGAATAATAAGACCAAAGCGCATCAAACAATACAAAAAACGCGGGCATCTTTTTAGAGTTCGTATGCAGACTGAAAACTTCGACGCCGTCAAAATCCGAGTCCCAGGTTTTATGTTTTTCGGGATAAGTAACGAAGGCGAGTTTATTTTGCGCGTGAATTGATTTCAGAAAATCAGGCGTGGAAATTTTATTAGCGTGACCTGCTTCCGCGCTGCCCGATAAAAGCAAAAACCTGTCGGTCGCCGTTTCGACTTCCTGCCCGTTAACAAATAAAACACCGCTGACATTGCCCTGCAATGTCAGCGCGGAAGTGTCGTAAAGCGCGGCGGTGTGTTCGGTCATCACGACAAAATCGAGATTGTTTTTCGACGCGCCCTCAATCAGTTCATCAAAATTTCCGGTGCTGTGTCCGCCGATTGCCGTGTGAACGTGAATGATGCCTTTGTAATCATTAAAATTCGGGTTGGCGATTTCCGCTTTTTGAAGCGAGTTAATTTTATCGTGAAGCTGCCCGAATTTGTAGCGGTTGTAAATGAAAGGAATCTGCGCCAGAAGAATGACGGCAAGTAGAATTAAACAGATTTTCTTCCAAAGTTTCATTGCTGAATGATGCGTT
>CBDUBY010000219.1:0-5970 GCA_965365505.1 uncultured Pyrinomonadaceae bacterium
TCGATTTTTATGGGCGACTGCGGCTCGATGTTCGTCGGATTTCTGCTGGCGAGTTCGGTTTTGATGACCGATGTGGGCGGGCGTTCGCGCGGCATCGTTTCGATTTTAGCCGTTCCCGCGCTGATTCTTTTCGTGCCGATTTTCGACACGACTTTTGTCACGGTTTTGCGAAAAATCTGGGGACGCAAGGCTTCGCAGGGCGGACGCGACCACACTTCGCACCGGCTCGTCGCGCTCGGACTTTCCGAACGCGACGCGGTTGTGCTGCTTTACGGTTTAGCCCTGTTTGCCGGTTTTATATCAATTCTCGTGCGCGAATTGCCGCCGACGCAAAGCATCGCCGTCATCACGCTTTTTACCGTGATTTTGACGCTCATCGGCGTTTATCTATCGAAGGTCAAAGTGTATGAAGAACAGCAGGAAGAACTTGCTTTGCAAAACAAAGCAGCGTTCGGTTTTCTGCTCAATTTGTCGCACAAACGCCGAGTTTTTGAAGTCGGAATGGACGCGCTGCTGATAACATTGGCTTATTATGGCGCATATATTTTGATTTTTGGCGCGTTTGAAGAAAATGCAGAAACGTGGGGGCTTTTTACCAAATCGCTGCCGATTTTAATTGTCGTCAAACTTTTCGCTCTTTTAGTCGTCGGCGTTTATCGCGGAATCTGGCGTTACACCAGTATCCGTGACCTCGTGACTTTTACTAAAGGCGTTTTGCTCGGCTCGGTTCTGAGCATTTTGACGCTGCTGCTGCTTTACCGTTTTCAGTTTTTTTCGCGGGCGGTTTTTATCGTGGACGGATTGTTGCTGTTGGTCGCGCTCGGTTCCAGCCGGATGGCTTTCCGGTTTTTCCGCCAGCTTCTGCCGTCGGGCGCGGCGAGCGAAGGGCGCAAGGTTTTAATTTACGGCGCGGGCGACGGCGGCGAGATGGTTCTTCGTGAATTGAAAAATAATCCCGAATGGAATTATTCGCCTGTCGGATTCGTTGACGATGACCCTTTGAAAAAAGGCAAAGTCATCAACGGGCTTAAGGTTTACGGCGGCAACGGTTCGCTGATGACAATTTGCCGCGAAAACAACGTCGAGGAAATCTTGCTTTCCGTTCGTAAAGTGTCGCCCGCCAGACTTAAAGAAGTCAGACAAATCTGCAAAGAAATGGACGTTTCGCTCAAACGCGCTTTTCTGAAAGTCGAAGCGATAGATTTTGATTAGACCTGAGAGGCGCGGAGATTTTTATTTGCCGCAAATTTCTTCACGCTATTTGATTTTCTCTGTGCCTTTGCGTTTCTGCAGTGAAATTTTTTGATGTCAGTTAAATCAATCAAAATCGAATCGGCTGCCAGCCGCGCTTTTTTGTCGGCGGCAATTTTGATTTGCGTATTGGCGGCTTACTTTTTCGTCAAATGGTGTCTCGCCAACGCGATTGCCAGCCGCGCTCCCGACAGGGAAGTCGCCGAGTTGGCGATTTCTTTAGCTCCGAACGATCCGCAGACTCATTACACGCTGGCGGTTTTAAACGAGAAAACTTTTCTGGCGGAAGATTTGCCGAAATCTCTCGCCGAATTTGAGCGAGCGACCGCTCTTGCGCCGCACGATTATCGTTTGTGGCTGGCACTCGGCAAAGCGCGGGAACGCAGCGGCGACGCGGCGGGCGCGGAACTCGCCGTGCGACGCGCGCTCGCGCTCGCGCCGAATTACGCGCAGGTTCAGTGGACGCTCGGCAACGTGCTTTTGCGCGGCGGGAAAATCGAGGCAGCCTTCGCGGAAATTCGCCGGGCGGCGGCGAGCGAAGACGCTTATCGAAATCCGGCAGCAGCGACCGCGTGGCAAATTTCCGGCGGCAATCTCGCTGACGTTAAAAAATATCTCGGCGATTCGCCCAACTTAAATTCTGCGTTAGCGGTGTTTTTAGCCAAACAAAAACGCCTCGCCGAAGCGGTCGAATTATGGAACGCTTTGCCCGCCGAATCTAAAACGAAAATTAGCCAATCGGACGGCGAAGAACTTTTCAGGGAATTGATTGCGGCGAAGAAATATCGGGACGCGCGGCAAATCCAAAGCAGTTTGAACAGTCAATCCGGCGCGGAATCATTCGCGCTCGGTCAAATCACGAACGGCGGTTTTGAGTCGGAAGTCAAACGCGACAAGGCAGGCATTTTCGATTGGCAAATTGCTGACGGCGCGCAGCCGCAAATCGGTTTCGACGACAAACAGAAGTTTGGCGGCTCGCGCAGTCTGGTGATAATTTTTAATTCAAATGACGGCAAAGATTTTCGCCAAATTTCGCAAACAATCGCCATCGGCTCTGCCGGAAAATACGTTCTCGGTATGTTTTACAAATCGGACTTGAAAACCGCCGCCACGCTTCGTTGGGAAATCGCTGATGCGGCGGACGGAAAAGTTTTGGCAGCAACTGATTCAATTTCAAACGTCGCGGACTGGACGAACTTGAAAGTTGAATTCGCGGCTTCGGAAAATACGCAAGCCGTCGCGCTGCGGCTGGTGCGCGAATCGTGCAAATCAATAATTTGCCCGATTTCGGGGAAAGTTTGGTTTGATGATTTTTCAATCACTCAATAAATAATGTCCGAACAGGAAAAAACCCAGAGTTCATCGAAAGCCTTCGGCGCGGCGGACGAAACGGCTTCGCGCATCAGCAGCATTATCTTTTTCGTCTACTGCGCGACGCTCGTTGTTTCGGTCGTCGCCTTTGGCGCGGTTGATTACTGGGCGTTGGGCGGACTATCGCTTTTGTCCGGCTTCATCGCCGTCTTGTGGCTCGCGGACAGTTGGCGCAATAAAGAATTTCGCTTCAACTCTAATCCGCTTCAGTTTCCTCTGCTCGGTTTAATTTCGATCGGCATTATTCAGCTGCTGCCGCTGCGCAGCTTTGACGTTACGGCGGATTTGCTGGTTGTTCCGACGGTTTCATCGCTTTCGCTCGCGCCGTATTCGACCCGGCTGGCGGTTGTTCAGCTAATCGTCTATTTCGTATTTTTCGCCGCCGCGCTCGTTTTTATCAACAATCAAAGTCGTCTGCGAAAAATCGTTTTGACGATAATCGTCTTTGCTTCCCTGATGGCGTTTTACGGAATTCTGCAGAGACTTGTCAATTTAGAGGCGATTTACGGTCTGCGCCCTTTGAACCAATCCGTTCCGTTTGCCTCGTATGTCAATCAGCATCATTTCGCCGCGCTGATGGAAATGACGCTCGGCATCACGCTCGGTTTATTGTTCGGCAGAGCGGTCGAGCGAAACAAGCGGATTTTTCTGGTTTTCGCCGTTGTCGTAATGGGCATCGCCATTATTTTTACGAGTTCGCGCGGCGCGATGCTGAGCCTGCTCGGAGTTATCGGTTTCATCGTCGCGGCGAACATTCTGCAACAGCCGCGACGCGAAACAGATGCGTCGGACGAAATTAGAAAAAACTATCCACGCAGCTTGGCGTTTATCGGCAGCGGTCTGGTTTTGATTGTGATTTTGTTCGCGGCGGTTCTGCTGCTCGGCGGCGACGAATCGCTTCTGCGCGGCATCGGTCTGCAAAATCCTGACGATTGGACTAACGGCAGAACGCATTTCTGGGGTGTCGCGTGGCGCATTTTTCTCGATTATCCGTTTTTGGGCGCGGGACTCGATGCTTTCGCCTTTGCTTTTCCGAAATACGACACCTGGAACGGTCATTTCCGGGTCGAGCAAGCGCACAACGATTATCTGCAAATTTTGGCAGACGCTGGAATTGCGGGCTTCGTTTGCGCGGCGACGTTTATCTTTCTGCTTTTCAAAAACGGCTTAAAAACCGTTCGCCAATCGTCTGATTCGTTCCGGCGCAGCACGGCAATCGGCGCGTTAGCCGGTTGCTGCGGAATTTTAATTCACAGTTTTTTCGACTTTCCCCTTCGCACGCCTTCCAACGCGCTTTTCTTTTTAACTTTCACGATTTTGGCGACCGTTTCGGTAAATGCGCCGAAACGATCACAGAAAAAAAGAAGAAAAAACGCGATTTCTTTGCTGACGGACGAAAACAGATAGACGCACGGCAAAAATTCTGTTAGATTCCAAAGTATATCTTGTTGCAAATTTAATTCTACGAGCAATCTCGAAAATTAATTCGAAAGTTCCGGGTCCCAATTTCAGTTAGCTCCTGACGGCGGCAAAGCAGTCTGAAGTCACGGAACGCCGAGCAACAGAACCAGCGCCGATTCATAAGATGGTTTGTAGATAAAAACTAGCATTTGCTGAAAATTTATTTCTATTAGTCGTCTTCTTCTTTTTTAATTGCGGGATGAGAAAAGATTCGCTTTCGACGACAATTTTCAAACGGTCGGAAAGAACTTCTGCTTCATTTGAAGTTAGGAACGGAGTCCGCCCGCCAACGCCGCGCAAAATTTCTGAAGAAAAACTAACCGAAATCATCTCGGAAATCCGCGAAAACTTAAACGAAGGATTGTCGAGCGCGGCAGAGAAAATCATCAGGGAAACGCTCGCCGAATTTTCCCATACAGCGGAAAATCAAGCCGATTTAACGCGGCTTCTCGCCTACACGCTCGAAACTCAGGGACGCTACAAAGAATCGCTTGAAGTCATCGAACGATATGACGATGAAGACCTTTTAAGCGAAATCGGGCTGGAAACGCAAATCGGCGTTATCACGCAGCTTGCCATTTGTTTCAACAACACGAACGATTATCCGAAAGCCGTCGCCTTGCTCAATTACGCTCTCGAAGAAGCGACGGCGGGCAATCTGAAAACGCTGTTCGGCGAAATTTACGTTGCTTTTTCGCGCGTCTACCGCAAACTCAACGAATGTCCAATCTCGCGCGATCACGCCGAAAAAGCTTTAAATTATTATCGTGAATTAGGCGATTGGCGCGGAATGGCGGAAAGTCATTATGCGGTGGCGACGACTTATCATCAGGAAGGCAACAGCGAAAAATCGTTGGAGTTTTTCGATTTGGCGATTAAAATTATCGGCTCGCGGAACGCGCCTTTTCTGCTCGGCAAAATTTATTCGGATATGTCGGGCGCGTATTGGTTTCTGCGCCGCCCGCAGGACGGCATCGCGTGTCTGGAAAAATCCATTAAATTTTTCGAGCAGACCGAACATAAAATTCAGGCGACCGCCGCTTATAACAATCTCGGTTTGCATCTTGTAATGCGCGGCGAATGGACGCGAGCCGAAGCCGCCTATAAACGCGCTCTGGAGTTGGCGACTGAAGCGAACCACGTTCACGTCGCGGGAATCTTAGATTCGCTCGGCGAGTTGAAAATTTTGCGCGGTGAATTAACGGAAGCGCAGGAAATGCTCGAACGCAGCGTGGCGCTCGCCGAAGAGCGCAAAAAAGAATGGTATGTCATTCAATCGCTGCGAAATCTGGCGCGTTGTTTGTTGTTGCAGGGCAATCTCGCTGAAGCAAAAAAACGGGCGCGGGAAACAATCGAGATTTGCAAACGAATCGGCGAGCGGCAAATCGCTAATATGGCGAGCCTCGTTTTAGCGGAAGTTTATCTCGAAGAAAACAAACAATCCGAATGTGAGCGCGAACTGAAGGCGATTGAGGAAACCGACCCGTCATCCGACTTTTTCGTGCTTGGCAATATCCAGCGGATTCGCGGTTTGATGATTCTGGAAAACGGCGACGAGGAATTAGCCATTTATCATTTCAGCCGCGCCCTGACGATTTTTGAAGCGGCGGAAGATGCGTATCATACGGCTCTGCTGCATTTTTTAATCGGCGACACGATTTACGAAACACAGCCTGACCGCGCCAGAAAACACCTAGTTTCCGCCAATGAAATTTTCCGCAAACTCGACGTTAGTTTGCTTTCCGCCAAAACCGAAGCGACGCTCGAAAAACTAAAATTCATCGAAACGCCGAAAAAGCGCGTCACCAGCGCCAGCTCGCAGCTCCTGATGCTGCGCCTCGCCGAAGCGACCGCTTCGCGCGAATTGCTGTTCCGCGAACTCGTCGC
>CBDUBY010000220.1:0-5920 GCA_965365505.1 uncultured Pyrinomonadaceae bacterium
ACCGAAGGCGAAAGCGGATTTTTAAGCGACATCGGCGACACGGAAAAAATGTCGGACGATGTGATGAAATTCTTAAACGACGAAGAAATGCGTCAAAGTTTCGGCGCAAAGGCGCGCGAATCAGCCGTTTCGCGCTACGGCTCGGAGCTTATCATTCCGCAATATATTAAATTCTACGAACAAGTTTTAGGAGCGCAGTCAGCTAATGCATAAAACCGAAGAAGAAATTTCGGCGGAAAAATCCAACGCTTTTTGGTATCGAATTTATTTAGCGGTTATTGTCACAACCGTTTTGGCGATTGCGGCGTTAAAAGTTTTTTCCGTTTATTTTTCAAAATAATTTTCTCTGACCGATGAAAATTCTCGATTGGATAATTGTCGCCGCTTATCTGACCTACGTGATTTGGGACGGCATCCGCTTGACCAAACACAGCAAAACCGCCGAAGGCTATTTTCTCGCTAACCGCAGTTTGCCTTGGTGGGCGGTCGGTTTGTCGGTGATGGCGACGCAGATGTCGGCGATAACTTTGGTCGGGACGACCGGACAGGCTTATTCGGACGGAATGCGGTTTATCCAGTTTTATTACGGCTTGCCGCTGGCGATGATAATTTTATGCGTCACGGTCGTGCCGTTTTTTCATCGCGCTAAGGTTTATACTGCATACGAGTATCTCGAAAAGCGTTTCGACGTTAAGGTTCGCACACTGACGAGTTTTTTCTTTTTGATTTCGCGCGGGCTTGGCGTAGGCGTTATTATCTCCGCGCCTTCGATTGTGCTGTCCATTGTTTTCGGCTGGAATTTAATTTTCACGATTTTCGCTATCGGATTGTCCACGACCGTCTACACGGTTTTCGGCGGCGTGCAAGCCGTCACCTGGACTGATGTCAAGCAAATGTTCGTCATCTTTTTCGGGTTGGCGATTTGTTTAATCGTGATTTTATGGAGCTTTCCCGCCGGAGTTTCTTTGACCGACGGGCTGCATCTCGCCGGTTCGCTGGGGAAACTGAACACGGTTGACACGAGTTTTAATTTGCAGGAGAAATACACGCTCTGGTCGGGCTTAATCGGCGGTCTTTTCCTGATGCTCGGTTATTTCGGCTGCGACCAGAGCCAGGTGCAAAGATATTTGACGGCGAAATCGGTTGACGAAGGCAGAACGTCGCTTTTGATGAGCGCGTTTTTGAAAATCCCGATGCAGTTTTTCATCTTGCTCATCGGAGTTCTCGTTTTCATCTTTTATCAGTTCACCGCGCCGCCGATAGTTTTCAATTCGTATGAAGTCGCCAAAGCCGAAACGAACCCGCAGTTTCAGCAGATTCAGCAAAACTACGCGCAGGCGCACGCCGAACGCCGTGAAGCCGCGATAAAATTTTCGAGCGAAAGCCCGGAATTTCGGCAAAACTATATCGAAGCCGACAAGCGATTTAATTCGTCGCGGCAGGAAGCCATAAACTTCGTGCGCGAAACGAGCGACAAAAAGTTCAACGACGTAAATTACGTCTTCCCGACGTTCGTGCTGCAAAATATGCCGATGGGCGTTATCGGTTTGCTGATTGCGGCAATTTTCGCGGCGGCAATGTCTTCGATTGCGGCAGAACTCAATTCGCTGGCGACGGCGACGACCATTGATTTTTACCGGCGGCTTTATAAACCCGACGCGACCGACCGGCAGACGCTCGCCGTCGGCAGAATTTCGACTTTTGTCTGGGGAATGTTCGCCTGTGTCGTGGCGGTTTTCGCTTCGAATCTCGGCTCTTTAATCGAAGTCGTCAACACTTTCGGTTCGTATTTTTACGGCTCTCTGCTCGGCGTTTTTGTGCTGGCTTTCGTCGTCAAACGCGCGCGTGCGCGCGGCGCATTTTTCGGTCTGCTGTTCGGCATCGCGTCTATTGCGCTGGTAAGTAATTTTTCGTGGCTTGCCGCTCAATGGCAATCATTAACCGGACGCGCAGATTTAACTGCGCTTGTAAAATATTTTGAAATCGAATTTTTATGGTTCAATGTTATCGGCTGTCTGGTAACGGTTTTGTTCGGCTATTTAATCAGCTTAACAGTCAAAGAAGGAAAATTAACCACAGATGAAAACAGATAAACTCAAATACAAAAACAAATTTCAAATGTCGAATGTCAGTTGCCGAATTTTCAAAAAATCTGCGTTCATCTGTGTGCATCTGTGGTTGATTTCTATTCTTTTTGTGCCGCTGCGCGAAACAGAAGCGCAAGTGCGACCCGTTTACGATTACGGCGCGATTGGTTTAGGGCAGATTCTCAAACGCCTGAACAAGACAAAAAGCGTGATGCACATCGGCGCGCATCCCGACGATGAAGATTCGGGCTTGCTTGCCTTTTTAGCCCGCGGCGAAAATGCCAGAACCGCGTATTTATCTTTGACGCGCGGCGACGGCGGACAGAATATCATCGGCAAAGAATTGTTTGAATCTCTGGGCGTGATTCGCACCGAAGAACTTCTTCAAGCGAGACGTTTAGACGGTGCGGAACAGTATTTTACCCGCGCTTTCGATTACGGATTTTCCAAAACCCTTGCCGAAGCAAAACAGAAATGGGACGAGAAAATTATCTTGTGCGATGCTGTAAGAGCAATTAGATATTTTCGCCCGCTTGTCGTCGTTTCGCGCTTTTCCGGCACGCCGGCAGACGGACACGGGCAGCATCAATTTGCCGGTTACATCGCTCCGCTCGCCGTCAAAGCCGCCGCCGATGCGAATCAATGCTCGGACGCGGGCGCGCCTTGGCAGGTTTTGAAATTTTATGTCGGGCAAAGTTTCCGTTCGACGCAGGAACCGACTTTGAAAATCAACACGGGCGAATATGATTTTCTTTTGGGACGCAGCTATTTTGAAATTGCGATGGAAGGCAGAAGCCAGCACAAAACGCAGGAGCAAGGCGTTTTGGAGCTCAGGGGCGAAAGACTTTCGGGATTGAATTTAGTTGAAAGTAAAGTTGCGAAAGTTGAAAACGAGCGAAGCATTTTTGACGGAATTGACGTTTCGATTTTAGGAGTTTCAAAACTTTTTGATGTGCCTAAATTACCGAGCGACACTCTTGCTAAAGCGCAAAAGTTTGGCGAAGATGCGTTACAGAAATATGACTCAAACAATCCAAAACAAATTTTGCCATTTTTGAGTCAAGGTTTATCGGCTATTCAGGCAACAAAATTTCAAGCATTATTAAATACGCCGCCGCTGAAAAGTAAAAATTCAAATCTGATGACGAGCGCGAATGAGTTAAATTACTTATACGCAAGCGAAATTTTAGCCGAAAAGGAAAAAGAATTTACCGAAGCCATTAAACTAGCTTCAGGCATTCGCGTTGATGCTCTCGCCGATAAAGAAATTGTCGCGCCCAACGAATCAATTTTCATCACATCAAAAGTTTTTTTCCCGAACACGGAAAACATCCGAATCAAAGAAATCAGACTGCAAACGCCGAACGGTTGGCAAGCGTCCCAAGCCGACGCGCCGAAGGAAGCGACGCAAGGATTTTTCCGCCGCGAAACGGCGAATGAAACCGCTTATTTCAATGTCAAAGTTTCGGCGAACGCGAAACCGACCGAACCGTTTTGGCTGGAACGCGAACGCAAAGGCGATATGTTTGACGCGCCGGAAAATTCAATCGAACCCTTCCAATCGCCGCTTGTAAATTGTCTGGTTACTGTCGAAATCAGCGGAACGGAAATGACTTTTACGCAGCCGGTCGAATATCGTTTCGCCGATGATATTCGCGGCGAGATTCGGCGCAACATAAATGTCGTGCCGAAAATTTCCTTGAGCCTCGACCAGAAACTTTTGATTGTTCCGCAAAGCGAGCGGGCGCAAACCAGACGAATCGTTTTAAGTTTGACGAACAACAGTTCGTCGGAGGCGAGCGGCGAAGCGCGGTTGAATGTGCCGCAGGAAATAAAAGTTTCGCCTGCGTCGGCGAGTTTCAATCTTAAAAACAAGGGCGAGAAAATGAGTGTCGCGTTTGATGTCACCGTTCCCGCTAATTTCAAAATCTCCGATTTTGAAATTAGCGCACAGGCAAGCATCGGCGGCGAAACCTTCACGCAGACGATGAATCCAATCGCTTATCCGCACATTCAAACGCACCGCTTTTATACCGACGCGAAAACGAAAATCAGCGTTCTGGATTTGAAAACCGCACCGGCGAAAATCGGCTACATCACGGGCAGCGGCGATGCCGTTCCCGAAGCGATTCGGCAAATGGGATTGTCGGTCGAGTTATTAAACGAGATGGATTTGACGAGCGGCGATTTATCTAAATTCAATACGATTGTCGTCGGCATTCGCGCGTTTCAGGTTCGCCCCGATTTGGTTTCAAACAATCAGCGACTGCTTGATTACATTAAAAACGGCGGAAATTTAATCGTTCAATATCAGCGTCCCGATTACGAAACGCTGCTGCCGTTTCCTGCCAAACTCGGTGCGCGAGTGGCTGATGAAAATGCGAAAGTGACGATTTTAGATGCGACGAATCCAATTTTCAATTTCCCGAATCGAATTAAGGAAACGGACTTTGAAGGTTGGGTGCAGGAAAGAAATCTCTACGCTTTTTCGACTTTTGACGCGAATTACAAACCGCTGCTTGAAGCGCACGACTTAGACGAAGCGGAAAACAAAGGTGGCTTGGTCGTCGCTCAAATCGGGAAAGGGAAATACGTTTATTGCAGCTATGCTTTCTTTCGTCAACTGCCCGCCGGAGTTCCGGGCGCATACCGGCTTTTCGCCAATCTGCTCAGTTTAAAATAACGCCAAAATTGTTTTTCAATTTGTTATAATAGTCAGAGACATAAGGTCTCCCTTATTCCCAATTTCACCTTTGACGGAGTTTTACACAATGAAAAATAGCTTGATCAAATCTATTTCCTACGCAATTTTGTGCTGCGTTTTGATTTTCTCAGCCTCAAGTTCGGTATCATCACAAACTAACGAATCAGAACCTGAACTGAGCGTTGCGGGCATTAGCCTCGGCGACGAAGAATCGGCAAAATCCGTTCTGCAAAGCTATTCACCGCGTTATGATAACGACCTCAACCAACCGAAATATTTTTTTTATAACGGTTACGGCAACCAGGTGATGACGGTGACGGCGCACTCGAAAGAACGACCGTTTTTAATCGTCGGTATCGAAGTTTTCTCGGTCGGCGAAACGTATCAGAAAAAACATTTTCAGATGAAGGACACGAATTCATTTATGAGCGAGTCTGGATTTTTCATCGGCGCGCGACCTTCTGCCACGTCGCTGCTTTTTGCCATTCCAAACGTGACCCGACCGGGCGACGTAATCGGGAAAAAAGGACAGCCGCAGGCAGACGAGAAAGCCGACCAAGTGCGAACTCTACGTTATGAAATCGGCTCGGTTAAAGCATTAGAAGGCAAGGCAAAAAACGTCAGTTTCGGAGCATACACGGCGGAATATCGTTTTTATAAAAATAAGTTGAGCCGGTTCAGCATTGCCGTCAGCACCAATGCGGCGAACAATTAAACAAAAGATTTGCCCGCAAAATACAAACGACACGACGAGGAAAACAAAACCCTTCGTGTCGTTTGTATTTTGCGAGCAGCAATTTTTAAGATTTGAAGTTCTTCTTCAAACTCTGCCAAACTTCAAAATACTCGTGCTGTAATTCGGCGGTTTCCATTGCAAAGCGCGTCGGGCGAATGACATAGCGCGACTCGAACATAAACGCCATCGTGCCGGAAAGTTTTTGCGGTTTCAATTCGGCGTTCGAGGCTTTTTCAAACGCCTCCGCGTCGGGTCCGTGCGCCGACATTTGGTTGTGAAGCGATGCGCCGCCCGCGACAAAACCTTCTTCCTTCGCGTCGTATTGCCCGAAACACAAACCCATAAATTCCGACATATAATTGCGGTGAAACCACGGCGGGCGAAACGTATCTT
>CBDUBY010000221.1:0-5904 GCA_965365505.1 uncultured Pyrinomonadaceae bacterium
GCAAAGATTATCACTGGGACGAAGGCGAAGAATTTTTCTATCAACTCGAAGGCGATATTGTCGTCAAAATTCAGGAAGACGGCAAAGCGGTTGACGTGGCGATTCGCGAAGGCGAAATGTTTCTGCTGCCCGCGCGCGTTCCGCACAATCCGATTCGCGGCGCGAACACAATCGGAATGGTGATTGAACGCAAACGACGCGACGGCGAACGCGACGGATTGCTGTGGTTTTGCGAAAACTGCAACGAGAAATTGTATGAAGAATACTTTGAACTGACCGACATCACGACGCAGTTTCAGGGCGTTTTCAAACGATTTTACGGTGACGAGAATTTGCGAACGTGCAAAAACTGCGGGAGCGTGATGCAAGCGCCGCCGGTTATTTCATAATCTACCTAAAATAATGAGTATATTAAGTGAAATGAAATTTCTAGTTTTTGTTATTTTCGCATTTCTAATTTTTACAAACTATACATTCGCACAAAAGGCTGAGAAAAATTGCTTTGAAGTGAAACATCTCGATTTTTTCGGCTTAGATAAGATTGACGAAATTGATTGGTCGGTCGAAGAAATCAACGATCTTCTCAAAACTGATTACTCAGTAAAATACGATGACACAAGATTTTTGATTCCGATTTTGGTTCGTTACTTAAAGGATTTTCATCCTGTCTGTAATAAATCAATAGATACGGAACGCTTTGATAAACTCACTACGCTTTACTTCAAAGTCAGAATTAAAGATATTTCACCAATCAAAAACAAATCAGTCGAGGAGAAGCTAAATTTTATTCGTGATGACTTTTACGTTTTGGTTCAGGATGTTCAATCGCTGCCGCGAATGACATACGGCTGGGACGACGGACCGTTATACGGCGAAATTCCAAAGAGTGTGTCGAAGTCGAAGCCTTTGGAGAAAATTACAGCCAATTTTGGAGAGTTATCAATTTCAGAATCAAATAATAAGATTCTTCTCGTTGCGACAGACAAGCAAAATAAAATAATTTGGTCGCGTGTTATAAAAGGAGCAAATCCCGACCGATATTTGAGAAATCTGAAATTTGAAAAAGACGCGATGGAAAAAACATCGCTTGCTACAATTTTTCATTTTTACTCCGAAGGTGAAAGGTTAAATCTCTATCTGAAACCGAATGGAGAATTTATGTATTACTATCATTCTTGGTAAAAATGGCGACGCTTTTAGACGAATTATCACAGTTAATTTCGGCGCTCGATGAAAACCAAATCGAATACGCAGTTTGCGGCGGATTGGCGTTGACGATTCACGGTTTCCCGCGTGCGACATTTGATATTGACGTTTTGATTCGCCCCGAATCGCTTGAAGAGGCTTATAAAATCACGGCGGAAAAAGGCTACGACATTCGCGGACTTGATATTTCGTTTAAGGAACGAGCCGTCGAGATTCGGCGGGTTTCCAAAATTGACGATGACGGCGAGGTTTTGTCGCTCGATTTGCTGCTGGTCACGCCGAAAGTCGAAGACGTTTGGGAAACGAAAGAAAAATTAATCTGGCAAAATCGAGAGTTGTGGATTGTTTCGCGTCAGGGTTTGATAAAAATGAAAACTCTGGCGGGCAGAGCGAAAGATTTGATTGACATTGACAGGATTGAAAATGAAGAAAATTGATATGTCGAGTGAAGCGATAACCAAAAGATTGCGGCAGGTTGACCAACTGCGCGAACTTTCGCTGTCGTTAATGCGCGCAAAAAAAGATTCGGACGAAAGAGCGAAGAAAACTAAGCCGCCGACAAAAAAGACGAATGCTGAAAATTGACGTTCACACGCACGTATTGCCAAAGGAAATTCCCGGCTGGAAAAATAAATTCGGCTACGGCGGCTTTGTCACGCTCGAACATCATAAACCGTGCTGCGCGCGGATGCTCAAGGACGACGGGAAATTTTTCCGCGAAGTCGAAGACAATCTTTGGAGCGCCGAAAAAAGAATCGAAGAATGCGACGCGCAAAGCGTCGGCGTGCAGGTTTTATCAACCGTTCCGGTAATGTTCAACTACTGGGCAAAGCCGCACGACGGCGCGGAAACCGCAAAATTTTTGAACGACGGCATCGCCGAAATCGTCGGCAGCTTTCCAAAGCGATTCGTCGGTTTGGGAACTGTGCCGATGCAGGACATAAAACTTGCAATTCGAGAATTGGAGCGATGCAAAAGCGTCGGTTTAGTCGGCGTGCAAATCGGCACGAACGTCAATCAACTGAATTTGGGCGACGCGCAATTTTTCGATTTTTTCGCGGCGTGTGAAACGCTCGGAATGGCGGTTTTCGTTCATCCGTGGGAAATGATGGGCGAGAGCGATATGGGTAAATACTGGCTGCCGTGGCTGGTCGGAATGCCGGCGGAAACTTCGCGGGCGATTTGCAGTTTGATTTTTTCGGGCGTATTGGAGCGCTTGCCGAATCTGCGCGTTTGTTTCGCGCACGGCGGCGGCTCGTTTCCGGCGACGGTTGGCAGAATCGAACACGGTTTTCTCGTTCGACCGGATTTATGCGCGGTTGATAACCATGTCAATCCGCGTGAATATCTCGGCAAAATTTGGTTCGATTCGCTCGTTCACGATGCGGCGATGCTCGATTTTCTGGTAAATTTAGCCGGCGCGGATAAAGTCGCAATGGGAACCGATTATCCGTTTCCGCTCGGCGAAGACGTTGCCGGAAGATTAATTGAATCAATGGCGTTCGACGAAGAAACCAAAGCAAAATTGCTGCACGGCGCGGCGTTGCGGTGGCTAAACCTGGAAGAAAAAATTTTCGGGTAAAAACTTTAACAAAACTTTCGACTTGATGTTTTGAGTTATCAAGTTGTTTTAGACTGCTTTGCAAATAAAAAGGTTAGAATTACGGGCGGAAATCCCGATAACTCTAACCTTTCTAATTTTTGCAATCTATCAAACCTGCTAATTATTCGATGCGATTGCCGTCGGTTCAGGAGCAGATTTGCCTCGTGACTTGGCAAGCATCTTATCGTCTTTCGACATAAGTATTGACAAGCCCCTTTCCTGCATAGACATTCCGGTTAAGAACCGATGGTTGTCGTAGGTGGTAAAAACTAATTTCGGTTTGCGCTTGGCGACGTTGCCGTTTTCCCGAACCAAAATGGTTTGCAGTTCATTTTTCTCTGTGTCTTCGAGCGTCAAAGACATAATGCTGCCCGAAATTTTCGAGATTTTGATGACGTAACCGCCCGCTTCATAAGACTTTTCACCGATGTTAAAGCCGTATGGAATTTCCGCCGCGTATTGTTTGACTGTTTGTGCCTGCGCGGAAACAATTGAAAAGACGACGACCAGACTTAAGATTGAAAATACTTGAATTACTTTTTTCATAATGACTCCTTTGTTTTGTATGAATTTTATTTTTAGAAGGTTTTTTATTCCTTCACTTTACAAGGCGCGAAAAATTCGCGGCAGGTATCATCAGAAATTTAATTTTCATTTATTACGGTAATTTTTCGTTTATAACTCCAGATTCAGAGCAAGTAAAAGAATAAAACTTAAACCCCGAAACCACATTGATAGTTTTGAAAAACGATTTAAAGTTTAATCGGTCAAGCGCATTGGTTTGAATCGTCGGTAGTCAATTATAATTTGGCTAACCGCTATGCCAATAAATAGTCAATCGTTAAAATTTGAATCCAACGAATCTTTCGCCCGCCAAATGGACGAAGCCGATTCGCTTCGAGCGTTTCGCGCCAAATTTCACATTCCCAAACAATCAAACGGCGAAGACGTCGTTTATTTAACCGGCAATTCGCTCGGACTTCAGCCGAAAACCACTCGCTCATATATTGAGCAGGAATTAAAAGATTGGGAAACGCTCGGTGTCGAGGGACATTTCAAAGCGAAAAATCCGTGGATGCCGTATCACGAATTTCTCACAAATTCGATGGCGAACGTCGTCGGCGCGAAACCGGTTGAAACGGTCGTAATGAATTCGCTGACGGTCAATCTGCATTTGCTGATGGTTTCGTTTTATCGCCCGACCCAAACAAGATATAAAATCGTTATCGAAGCGGGCGCGTTTCCGTCCGACCAATACGCCGTGCAGTCACAGATAAAGTTTCACGGTTTCGACATCGCAGATTCTTTGATTGAATTAACACCGCGCGAAGGTGAAAACTATTTACGAATCGAGGACGTGGAAAAAACGATTGTCGAGAAGGCGGATTCGATTGCGCTGGTTCTGCTCGGCGGCGTAAATTATTACACCGGACAGAAATTCGATATGCGGCGCGTCACGGAAATCGGACACCGAATCGGCGCGATTGTCGGTTTTGATTTGGCGCACGCCGCGGGAAACGTCGAATTAAATTTGCACGATTGGAACGCGGATTTTGCCGCCTGGTGTTCGTATAAATATCTCAACGCGGGTCCGGGCGGCATCGCCGGAGTTTTCGTTCACGAACGCCACAGCGAAGCGTTCGATTTGCCGCGTTTTGCCGGTTGGTGGGGACACGAAAAGACAACCAGATTTTTGATGGGCGATAAGTTTTTGCCGATGCGCGGCGCGGAAGGCTGGCAGTTGTCAAACCCGCCAATTTTTCAACTCGCCGCGCTGAAAGCCTCGCTCGATATTTTCCAGGAAGCCGGAATGAAAGCGTTGGTTGAGAAATCAAAAAAACTGACCGGCTATCTGGAATTTCTGCTCGGCGAAATCAGGGACGAAAGAATTTCCGTTATCACGCCCGCCGCCGAAACCGAGCGCGGCTGCCAGCTTTCGATTCGCGTCAGAAACGCCGACAAAAATCTTTTCAAACGAATCACGACCGGCGGCGTAATTGCCGATTGGCGCGAGCCGGACGTGATTCGCGTCGCCCCTGTGCCGCTTTATAATTCATTCGCTGACGTTTATAAGCTCGCGGAGATTTTGAAAGTTTGCTTGAAGGATTGACCACAGCGACAACCAAATTCTCATCGAGTTTAATCGGCACGTTTCTTAGTCTGCGCGGTTTGTTCGCCGCTGCCGTCGAAAATATTCAGAAAATAGTATCATTATCAGAAGACGAAAATAATGATTAAAGAAAGCAAGAAAATCGAGTTTTGGAATTTCCTGACCGCCGAAAAAAATCAGGCGCGTCCGAAAGGAATTACTATGCAGCGCTTAGCCGTTATTAAAAGCGCGATTTTGAAATCAGACATTTGGACTGAGATTATCGGACGGCACGAAGCCGCCGACAAGACGGCGCAGGAATTTTATCAATCGGCGGACGCGGCTGCCGCGCTGTCGCGGACGCAATTTTGGGAAGCCGTCCGTGGTATTATCCGGCAGGGTGAAACTGAGCGACAGAATACGGAAGGGCGAAGAAATCCGCGAAGCAACACGAACGGCGGAAAAAGAAGAGTTTCCGCGAACAGTCGTCGCAAGCGGTTTTGAAAAGATTTTGTCGCTCACCAATTACACATCTGTCGGTGCTTTCGAAATTCAAAATCGCTTGTTCCTATATACGCTAATACAGTCATAGGCTTCCATAATCGTAAATGTCTGCGATTGCCGACGCGCTTAAAAATCGCACCCGACATCGAAAATAATACCGAAGTTCTAACCATTTGTTCGGCGGCGTAAGCGGGTGACATCGCCGACCAGCGGCAGCCGCAACAAGTGCATTTTGAACTCCGATGTCAGCGGCGGCGAGTGGAGAAATCCGCGCCACGCGGAAAGCATTATCAAAAAAGAAATTTTTAGAATTTTGAATGTTTCTCGAATAAGAATTTCAAAAATTTATATAAACCGGCGAATTTTAACAACTATACGACAAGTCCGATTACGGCACTAAGCAGGTGCGCAAACAAGAAAAGGGCATCTATAAAAGATGCCCTAAACTATTGATAAAAATGGTGATCCGAGAAGGACTCGAACCTTCGACCCAATGGTTAAA
>CBDUBY010000222.1:0-5886 GCA_965365505.1 uncultured Pyrinomonadaceae bacterium
AAATCGAACGCTTCGAGCGAAGTCGAATTTCATCAGGCACACGCGCAAATCATCGGCGAAGAAGGTCGCGGCGTAGCGAACATAATGGAAATGGTGCGGCACACGCGCCTCGATTGTGTGGTCGGTTCGGCGGGAACTTTGCGCCGCGCCGTCGCCGAAACATTGCATCATTGCGCTCATCGAAAAGCGTTCGGGAAATTTTTAATCGAACAGCCGTTGATGCAAAACGTGCTGGCTGATTTAGTTCTGGAATCCGAAGCAGCGACACATTTCGCTTTTCGTCTGGCTCGCGGCTTCGACGAATCGAAGACAGACGACGCGGCGAAAATTTTCACGCGCATTGCGACGGCAATCGGTAAATTCTGGATTTGCAAACGCGCTGTTTTCGCCGCCTCAGAAGCGATGGAATGTTTGGGCGGCAACGGCTATGTCGAAGAATCGGTATTGCCGCGCCTTTACCGCGACGCGCCGGTTAATTCGATTTGGGAAGGTTCGGGGAATGTTCAATGTTTGGACGTTTTGCGCTCGATGCAAAAGGAAAAAGAATCAGTCGGGATTTTGCTCGACGAGATAAAATCGGCGAGCGGCGCGAATGCGAATTTTGATTTTTATGTCAGAAACATCGAACGCGATTTATTGAATTTCGATAATTTAGAATTTCGGGCGCGGCGCGTTATCGAACGATTAGCGTTAGCTTTGCAAGCGTCGGTTTTATTAAAGAACGCGCCGGATTTTGTCGCCGACGGTTTTTGCAATGCGCGTCTTTTGGAAAATTATTCGACTTTCGGAACTCTGCCCGCCGAAGTTGATTTTGTAAAAATAATCGCGCGTTCGATGCCGAAAATAGAACAGCTTTAGCCACAGATGGACGCAGATGGACACGGATAATAGAAACAAAATAAATAAGATTTGCATAACAAAAATTTTTTCTTATCTGTGCTTATCTGTGTAAATCTGCGGCTAAATAATTCTTAAAATTTTATGTTAAATCTTTCAATTCTACTCGAAGACAGCGCGCGCGCCGTGCCGGAACGAATCGCCGTTATTTGCGGCGAAACCAAATTGACTTACGCCCAAATCGAAGCCAGAGCCAATCAGGTCGCCAACGCTTTACGGCGCGAATTTAAAATCGAACCGGGCGATAAGGTTGCGCTGTCGTGTCCGAATTTGCCGTATTTTCCAATAATTTATTACGGCATTTTGAAAACCGGCGCGGTCGTCGTGCCGCTCAATGTTCTGCTCAAAGGACGCGAGATTGCTTATCACTTAAACGATTCGGACGCGAAAATTTATTTCTGTTTCCAGGGCGCGGCTGATTTGCCGATGGGCGAATTCGGTTTCGATGGTTTCAGCCAAACCGAATTGTGCGAGCATTTCGTTTTGATAAACCAGAATCCGGCGGAAAAGTCGCCGTATGAAAACACGAAAACTTTCGCCGAATTCATCGAAAATCAGCCGACCGAATTTGAATCGGTTGATACAAATCCCGAAGATACGGCTGTAATTCTCTACACTTCCGGCACGACCGGACAGCCGAAGGGCGCGGAATTGACGCATCTGAACGTGGTTTTGAACGCGCGTCTTTCCGACACGATGTATCCGAAACATCCGCACGATGTTACTTTGATTGCACTGCCGCTTTTTCATTCGTTCGGGCAAGTCGTGCAGATGAACGCCGGTTTTTACAACCGCGCGACTTTGAATTTACTGCCGCGTTTTACGCCGGAAAGCGCACTCGCGGAAATGGAAAAACACAACGTCACCTTTTTCGCCGGCGTGCCGACGATGTATTGGTCATTGCTCAATTTCCCCGATGCCGATAAGTTTGATTTAGCGAAAATTTCCGCCAATCTGCGCCTCTGCAATTCCGGCGGTTCGCCGATGCCGGTTGAAGTTCTGCACGGTTTCGAGAAAAAATTTAACACGAAAATCATCGAAGGTTATGGTTTATCGGAAACTTCGCCGGTTGCCGTTTTCAATAAAGTTGACAATGCTCGCGCCGGTTCGGTCGGGTTTCCAGTTTGGGGAATTCAAATTCGCGTCGTTGATGAAAACGGAAACGATGTGGAAACGGGCGAACTCGGCGAAATCGTCATTCGCGGGCATAACATTATGAAAGGCTATTACAAAAAACCGGAAGCGACCGCCGCCGCCATCAAAAACGGCTGGTTTCATTCGGGCGACATCGGACGCTTCGACGCGGACGGTTTTTTGTATATCGCCGACCGCGTGAAAGATATGATTCTGCGCGGCGGTTTTAACGTCTATCCGCGCGAACTCGAAGAAGTTTTAATGTCGCACGAAGCCGTTTCGCTCGTCGCCGTCATCGGCATACCGAGCGACGAACACGGCGAAGAAGTTAAAGCCTTCGTCGTGCTGAAACCAAACGCGAATATTAATGAAATGGAAATCGTCGAATGGTGTCGGAAAAATATGGCGAGTTATAAATATCCGCGCTTTGTCGAATTTCGTGAAACTCTGCCGATGACGGCGACGGGCAAGATTTTGAAAAGAGAATTGCGCTGAATTATTTGTTTTCTTCGCGCCATCTTTGGCAAAGATTTTGCGCGGCTTCATTCCAATTTGGAAATTTAAAGTTAAATCCCGATTCGAGTAATCTCGTCGGTATGACGCGGCGACTTTTTAAAATCAATTCGGTTTCCGTCTGCATAAAAATCGCGCCGAGTTCGAGCATCCATTCGCTTGCGGGCAAGCCGATTCGCGTTCCCCAAGCCTCGCGCAAAATTTGCATAAATTCCCGGTTCGGCAAAGGATTCGGCGCGGCAATGTTAATCGCGCCGCTTAATTCTTCGCGCTCGATAATCCAGCGAATCGCCTGCACGAAATCCGCGTCGTGAATCCACGAAATGTATTGCCGTCCGTCGCCCGCCGTGCCGCCCAAACCTTTTCGCACGAGTCCGAGCATCACGTCGAAAATGCCGCCCGCGTCGGGACTCATCGTCATCGCCGAACGCAGTAAAACTTTGCGCGTCTTCGTGGTTTCGATTTCATTTGCCGCCCGTTCCCAACTCTTTGCGACATCAATGCTGAAATTCCAGGTGTCAGGCGCGTCCGGTTCATCGCCGCCGATAATTCCGGTTTTTTCGTCATTCGGCGCGTCGTAGCGGTGCGCGTAAATCGTCGCGGTCGAGGCTTGCAGCCAAACGCGCGGCGGATTTTTCGCGCGGGTAATCGCTTCGCCAACCGCTTTGGTTGACTTGACGCGCGATTCTAAAATCTCGCGCCGATTCTCCGGCGTGTAGCGGCAATTTACAATGCGCCCGGCGAGATTAACAACCACGTCAGCATTTTCAAATTCCTGCGCCCAATCGCCCAGAGTTTCCGCGTCCCAACGCACCACGCGATAATCGGATTTTTCCGACGCGCTCCGACTCAGTAAAACGACTTCATGATTGTCGGCGTGAAAAGCGCGGGCGAGAATCGTGCCGACTTGTCCCGTTCCGCCGGGAATTACTATCTTCATAATTTTTAAGGGCGAGTTCTGAAATGAAATTTCTGTGATGCGTAAGTCAATAGTAAAAAACTAAGATTCAGACATCGGGAAAATCCGACGCTGTTCGCTATTCACTATTCGCTATTAACTGTTTTCAAAGATTCTTTGGAAAATACAGTTAATAGGGAACAGCGAACAGTTAATAGTTGCGCTTCCGTTTTAATAAACCATTCGCGTTTTTATCGTTCCCTTAACCTGTTTCATAATTTCAAAAGCGTTCTTCGACAAACCCTTATCAATATCTAAAATCACGTAGCCGATTTCCTCGTTCGTTTTCAAATACTGCCCGACGATGTTGATGCCGCGTTCTGAAAGGCGCGAGTTTATTTCGCTCAAAACGCCCGGAATGTTTTCGTGAATATGCAGAATGCGGTGCGTTCCGGCTTGCGGCGGCAGGTTGACGGGCGGAACGGTGTGCGAGCCGCTCGACGTTCCCAACTCCAAATAATTTATCAGTTTTGAAGTTACGTCCAACCCGATATTCGCCTGCGCTTCTTCGGTTGAGCCGCCGATGTGCGGCGTTAAAATCACGTTCGGCAGATTTTGCAGAATCGTGACGAATTTGTCGCCGTTTTTCTCCGGTTCTTCGGGAAAAACATCAATCGCCGCGCCGCTGATTGCGCCGCTTTTGACAAACTTTTCCAGTGCGTTCAAATCAACGACATCGCCGCGCGAATAATTCAAAAAGATGCTGCCTTTACGCATCGCCGCCAGCGTTTTTTCGTTTATCATATTCCGCGTCGTCGCGTCGGACGGAACGTGCAAAGTTACAATATCGGATTGTTTCAGCAGCTCATTCAAATCTCGAATTTGTTTCGCGTTGCCGTGCGGCAGTTTCGTCAAAACATCGTAATAAACGACGTTCATTCCCAAACTTTCCGCCATCACCGAAACCTGCGAACCGATATTTCCGTAACCGACAATGCCGAGCGTTTTTCCGCGCAATTCAAAAGAGCCTTTCGCTTCTTTGAGCCAAACGCCTTTGTGCGCCGCCGCGTTTTTATCCGCAATTTTGCGAATCAGCATTACGCACAATCCGATAACCAATTCGGCGACCGAGCGCGTGTTTGAATAAGGCGCGTTGAAAACGGCGATGCCTTTTTCGGTCGCGCTTTTCAAATCAACTTGATTGATGCCGATGCAAAACGCGCCGATGGCGAGCAGCTTGTCGGCGCGTTCTAAAACGGATTTTGTCACGCGCGTTTTCGACCTGATGCCTAAAATATGCACGCCCCGAATTTCTTTAATTAAATCCGTTTCGCTCAACGCGCCTTTGATTTGTTTGATTTCCGCGTAGCCGCTCTGCTGTAATTCCGCAATCGCCGATTCGGAGATGTTTTCGAGCAGCAGAATTTTGATTTTACTGCGCGGATAAGATGTTTGCGTTTCCTTCATAAGAAATTACCGATGATAACAAATTTGCGCGTGAAGCGTTGTTAAAAAAGCGCGGCTTCTTTTTCATCGAACCATCCGTTCAAACAGATGTTCGAGCATTTCGCGCGCGTCGCGGCAAAATCCGGTATGCACGGGCGATGATTGGATAATCGTGCTGCGCTGCGCGGTCAGCCAGTAAAATCTCGACCGCTGCGGAAGTCGTCCGATTTCTCCGGCTTCCTTTTCACCGGCGCAGATTTTCGGAATCGCATCGAGATAACTTTGAATCATTTCCACATCGAGCGTCGGCGCAAAAATCTTTAATCTCTGAGCGTCGAATTCGATTCGCGCTTCAAGAAACTTTTGCGCCGGGCAAGACAGAATCACGCCGACGTTAATGAACTCTTCACGCTCGACGCGCGGCACAACGCGAATGACGGCGTAATCAAACAGGCAGCGTTCGAGCATCAATCGCCTCCTTCGCAAATTCGCGCGGCGCATCTAAACGATTCGTTAAAAACTCGAAATAAACTTCGCGTTTTTCTCTCGGATTTTCAAGCCATTCGTCAGGGATAAGCGCGACGATTTCCCGCAAAACTTCCGTCGTTAATTTCGCGCTTAATTCAGCATCAACTTTTTCTATTTCACCAGCGAACGGCAATAAAATATGATCTTTGATTTGTTTGAACGGATTGCGGCTGTTCGATAAAAATTTATCCCAGTTGTGATGAAAATAAAAAGCCGCGCCGTGGTCAATCAGCCACAATTCCTTGTGCCAAACGAGCATATTCGCATTACGCGGCGTACGGTCAACATTCGCCGTCAGCGCGTCGAACCAAACGATTTTTGAAGCCAGCGCGGAATCGGGCGGAGCGATCAGAGCGTCGAACGTAATCGAACCGGGCAGATAATCGAGCGCGAGATTCAACCCGTCGCTCGCCTTTATCAAATCCTGAATTTCCGGGTCAGGTTCGGTTCTCGCCAATTCCGCATCGAGT
>CBDUBY010000223.1:0-5861 GCA_965365505.1 uncultured Pyrinomonadaceae bacterium
AATCGGCGACGCGAACGCGGTTGAGCAAATCCCACATCAGCCACAAATCAACGTCGGTAAATTTATCGAAAATAACGATGGCGATTTTAGACATAAATTTCTCCTTTCAAATACAGCGTTGCATTGCCGCCGATTTTCACACGGTCGCCATTTAATTCACAAAACAACTCGCCGCCTCTGGCAGAAATTTGTCTGGCATAAAGTTTTTCTTTTCCGAGCTGCTCAGCCCAATACGGAATCAGACTGCAATGAATCGCGCCCGTCACAGGGTCTTCGGGAATGCCGATTCGCGGCGCGAACATCCGCGAAACAAAGTCGCTCGCGTCGCCTCGCGTCGTCACAATCACTTCGTCATATTTCAACTTACTCAAGGCGGACATATCCGGCTGCAAAGATTTGATTTCCGTTTCGGACGCGAGCAGCAAAAACAACATATTTCCCTGCGCTTCAAATGATTTCGCGGGCGTTGCGCCGACGGCTTCCGCCGCGCCGTCGGGCAATTCGCATTCGGCAACCGGATACGACGGAAAATCTAAAACAAATCTGTCGCCTTGCTTCTCGACGCTCAAATCGCCGCTGCGGTGCGAATGCAATTTGATAACCGATTCGGTTTCGCCCAAATAATTAAAAATCACAAACGCGCTCGCCAAAGTCGCGTGTCCGCACAAATCAATTTCAATCGTCGGCGTGAACCAGCGGATTTCATAAACGCCGTCTTTTTTAACAAAAAACGCCGTTTCCGAAAGATTATTTTCGAGCGCGATTCGCTGCATCACATCGTCCGCGAGCCATTCCGTCAAAGGACAAACCGCCGCCGGATTTCCCGCGAAAACCTGTTTCGTAAAAGCGTCAACTTGATAAATTGTCAGATTCATTTTTACTCTTTCACCGCCGCAATCGCCTGAATTTCGATCTTCGTCCCGAAATGCAAATCCTTCACCGGCACAATCGCCCGCGCCGGTTTATGCCCGCCCAAAATCCGCGCGTATGTTTCATTTACCTTATCCCAAAGTTCCATCTCGGAAACATAAATCGTGAACTGCAAAACGTGATTCAAATCGCTTCCGGCAGTTTGTAAAATCGCTTCGACATTTCGCAAAGCGATTTCCGTCTGCTGTTCAATCGCGCCCGTTTCGACTTCGCCCGTCTGCGGATTCATCGGCAACTGTCCCGACACAAAAATTAAGCCGTTATGCACAACGGCTGGCGAATAATGCCCTTTCGGTTCGGGCGCGTCTGGTAAATAGATTTTCTTCAACTCAAACTCTCCAAAATCTTTTCGATTTCCGTTTTCAATTTCGGCAAATCGTTTTGCGTCGTGTTCCAAACAATCTCCGCGTCAACGTCGAAATAACCGTGAATCAAACGATTACGAATAGCAGTTGCGAAACGCCACTCGACGTTCGGGTATTTCGCCTTCAAACCTCTATCCAAGCAAGTTGTCGCTTCGCCGATGATTTCAATATTTCGCACGACCGCATCAATTTTCACTTCGTCGTTCTTAAATTTTTCTAAATCGTAACCCGTTAAATATTTTTCGATTTTGGCAATCGCATCCAGAATATGATTTAAGCGGTCAGCATCATTCGGCTTTTTCATAAATTACCTGCAAATCTCGCAACACACTTTCGCGGATATATTTGTTCAGCATGTTTTCGGTTGCCAAATCTACTTTTTTGCCCAAAACTTCCTGCAGATCTTCCGCAATTCCATAAAACTTCCAACCAATCGGCTTTGAAAAACGCACAAGCAAATCAATATCGCTCTCTTCAGTCGCTTCACCACGCGCAAACGAACCGAACAACGCGCAAAATTCAATGCCGTTGCGCTCGCAAATCTCGACTATTTTTTCTTTTTCAGCTGTTGCTAAATTCATAAATCTTTTGTCGCTGACGGCGACGAACATTTTCGCGTTTATTGTTCGACACTTTCAGCGTCGGAACGGTTTATCAATCTGACGTAGGGTTTCACCCTACGCTATTATCTTTATTGCTTTCAGCGACCTAAAACATCTAACTGTTTTCCAAACGGTCGGAAATCACACGAAAAGCCAAAGTTTTTACCTTCCAAATCGCATCTTCGCGCGTTTCACCATAAACCAAAACGCCGTCAAGCGCGTCAATCTCGACAATCCAGCGTCCGTCCGTTTGTTGTTCGAGTTCGATTGCTAAATTCATACATTTACATCTCAGAAACTTAAAATGTCGCCGATTAGTAGTACTTCGGTTTGTATTTTTTCATCAGTTGTATCTCTAATAATTTCAGATTGAATTATTGACAATTTTCTTTTCCAAGCGGATGTTTCGAGCAATTTTCAATAAGTCTAACTTTTACATCTTTGAAAACTTCACCTGTTTCAATATCAACTTCTTTTTCAATATAGTAATATGGTTTCCACTTTGAAATTAATAACTCATTTTCATTTGTCCATCCTTCTGTTCTATAACCGTCAGGTAGCTCACATTCAACCAAATTAAGATTTTCAAATTCACTTGGAGTAATTGCCCAAAACACTCTGCTATATCCAAATCCGCCTGTATCGTACTGAAAAATTAAAATTCTAAATTTTCCGTTTGGTGAAGGAGTATTTTCAAGCATGATAAAATTTTCATCACTAACTCGCCTTTCTATGGTTTCAAAAAATGCACATCCATTCATAAAAACCAAAATGGACAAAACAACCAAAGTTAAAAATATATTTTTATAAAATTTTGCGAACTTTAGCATTTCCTTTGTTGTTAACCAACGCTTCCTTCCAATTTCAATCCCAAAAGTTTCTGCGCTTCGACGGCATATTCCATCGGGAGTTCGCGGAAAACTTCTTTGCAGAAACCGTTGATGATTAGCGAAACCGCGTCTTCCTGCGAGATGCCGCGCTGCTGTAAATAAAACAATTGTTCTTCGCTGATCTTGGAAGTCGTCGCTTCGTGTTCGACGCGCGCGGTGTTATTCATCACCTCGATATACGGAAAAGTGTTCGCCTCGCAGCTTTGCCCGATGAGCATCGAATCGCACTGCGTATAATTTCTCGCGCCCGTCGCTTTCGGCATCACTTTGACCAAACCGCGATACGAATTGTTCGATTTTCCGGCGGAAATTCCTTTCGAGATAATCGTGGATTTCGTGTTTTTGCCGAGATGAATCATCTTCGTTCCCGTGTCGGCAACCTGCGCGTTGTTGGTCAGCGCGACCGAATAAAATTCGCCGATGGAATTGTCGCCCTGCAAAATCACCGACGGATATTTCCAAGTAATCGCGCTTCCGGTTTCGACCTGCGTCCACGAAATTTTTGAATTCTTCCCACGACACGCGCCGCGTTTAGTGACGAAATTATAAATTCCGCCTTTGCCTGATTCGTCGCCCGCATACCAATTCTGCACGGTCGAGTATTTGATTTCCGCATCGTCCAAAGCGACGAGTTCGACGACCGCCGCGTGAAGTTGGTTAGTATCAAACTGCGGCGCGGTGCAGCCTTCGTTATATGCGACATATCCGCCTTCTTCGGCAACGATTAATGTCCGTTCAAACTGTCCCGATTCCTGCGTGTTGATTCGGAAATAAGTCGAAAGCTCCATCGGGCAGCGAACGCCTTTCGGGATGAAAACAAACGAGCCGTCGGAGAAAACCGCCGCGTTTAAAGCCGCATAGTAATTATCTGAAGACGGCACGACCGAGCCGAGATACTTCTGAATCAGTTCCGGGTAATCGGCGACCGCTTCGGTGAACGAGCAGAAAATCACGCCTGCTTCGAGCAGTTTTTTCTTGTAAGTTGTCGCTACCGAAACCGAATCGAACACGGCATCAACCGCGACGTTTGCCAGCATTTTTTGCTCGCTCAAGGGAATGCCGAGTTTCTCGAAAGTTTTAATCAGTTCCGGGTCAACTTCGTCCATACTCGCCTTTTTCGCTTTCTGTTTCGGCGCGCTGTAATAGCTGATGTTTTGAAAATCAATGTTCGGATATTGAAAATTCGCCCAATTGTCCGGCTGTTTCATTTTCAGCCAATGACGATACGCTTTGAGGCGAAATTCCAAAAGCCATTCGGGTTCGTTTTTCTTTGATGAAATAAGGCGAACTGTATCTTCCGACAAACCTTTGGCGATGGTTTCCGTTTCGATGTCGGTCGTGAAACCGTATTTATATTCGCGGTTGGCTAATAATTCTTGTGTTGCTGTTGACATTGTTTTTGATATTTATGAATGAAAATAATTTCTCGATTTATCCGTGTAAGTTTGTGTTGATAACTTTCGTCTGCAATTTTTGAATTTGATGAAAAGTCGCCACGACCGACGCTTCCGAGCCGACTAATTGAGCTAGGGTTATTTGCGACAGCGCGTTTTCGACAATCTCGTGCAGCCCGACAATCACGGGACGAATGCCGCAGTCGCCTTTGTGAACGCAAACATCCAAAACGCCCGTGTAGCTTTCGCAGTGTTTGCTCAAAACTTCCTGATCTAAAACTCTGATAATTTCGTTCAGATAAATTTCCGCCGCCGGGCGCGCCAATGTGTAACCGCCTTTGGTGCCGCGCGTTGCCGAAACGAATCCGGCTTTATTTAAAAGCCACATTAATTTTCCGGCGTTGGCAACCGAAATTCCTTCGCGCTCGGCGATTTGATTTAAGGTTAAAGACTCGTCCGCGCCGAGCGTGGCGAGCTGCACCAGACACCGCAAACCGTATTCTTCCTGTGCTGATATTTTCATACTCTTTGCTTCCTTAAACTTTTTACTCTGAACAGTAATGTGTAGATTACCAAATCCTTACTTTTTTATCAAGATTGGCGCGAGCTAATAAAAATGTGATAAAAAAAGAACATGAGAATAATAAATCGCCTTTTTATAATGCTCTTTTTCGCCATCACACTCGGCGCGTTTTCACTCGCCGACGCGCAGGAGATTCGCACCGTCGAATATCCTTACGCGGTCAAATATCTCGATTTGCAAATCAAAAACAAGCGAGCGCGAATGGCGTATATGGATGCCGTGCCGACGAAACCGAACGGCGAAACGGTCATTCTTTTTCACGGCAAAAACTTCAACGGATATTATTGGAAAGATGTCGCCGCGAAATTAACGGCAAGCGGTTTTCGCGTCGTCGTTCCAGACCAAATCGGCTGGGGCAAATCAGACAAACCCGACGTGCATTACAGTTTTCATCTGCTCGCGCTGAATAATAAAAAACTGCTCGACTCGTTAAAAATAAACAAAGCAATCATCGTCGGACATTCGATGGGCGGAATGTTGGCGACGCGCTTTGCGCTGATGTTTCCCGAAACTGTCAGCAAATTGATTTTGGAGAATCCGATTGGTTTGGAAGACTATCGCACATTCGTTCCATACACGCCGTTTGAAGATTTGCTGAAGGCGGAAAAGGCGCAAACTTACGATTCGATGGAAAAATATCAGCAAACTTATTACCCGATTTGGAAACCCGAATACGAGCAATACGTTCAGGCGCAAGCCGAAAGTTTAACAAAGGCGGATTTCCAGCAGACGGCGATTGCTAACGCGCTGACATCGCTGATGATTTACGAACAGCCGGTTGTTTATGAATTTGCAAATCTCAAAGTGCCGACGCTTTTGATAATCGGGCAGGAAGACAGAACCGTTGTCGGCAAAAATCGTCTGTCGAAAGAAGCGCAAAATAAATACGGGCAATACCCCGAACTTGGAAAGAAAATCAGCGGCGAATTTCCCGATTCCAAATTAGTCGAACTCGCCGGTGTCGGACACATTCCGCACATTCAAACGCTCGACCGATTTATGGACGCGCTTTTTGAATTTGTCAGATAAATCGGAACGGCGCGAAATTATTTGTCGTTTTGTAAACTAACGTGAGTTCGGGATAAGAATCGAGCAAA
>CBDUBY010000224.1:0-5825 GCA_965365505.1 uncultured Pyrinomonadaceae bacterium
TGCGCGACCATCACAAGCACGAAGAATTTATCGGACCGCGTTTTCTGGTTTACGCGGCGGCACTTGAGATGCATCCGCTCGACACCGAAGACCGTTTGAAGGATTTGAAGGACGAATCGAACATCGGTTTGTGCAACATTACCAAGTGCTGCACGAAGGTTTGTCCCGAAGGAATTACGATCACCGACAACGCCATTATTCCGCTGAAAGAGCGCGTGGTCGGTGAGTTTTATGATCCGATTGCGATGCTTTTGAACTTGTTTCGTAAGAAAAAGTAAACGCGGTCGGGCGTTTGATTGTGGCTGAAAACCTGAAACTTAAAATTTGAATTATGTTTGAAATAAAATCTTTAACCGCCGAAGCCGTTCCGTCGGCTCTCGAAAAAGCGAAGCATTACCGTTTGCTCAACGAACCGGGCGCGGCTGAAAGTATTTGTCTGGATATTCTCGAAGTCGAGCCGGACAATCAAGACGCAATCGTCACGCTCGTCTTGGCGATGAGCGACCGTTTTGCGAAAGGCTACAACATCGGCGACGCGCAGATTCAAGATTTCTTATCGCGCATCGCTGACGAATACGAGCGCGTTTATTACGCCGGAATCGTTTATGAGCGACGCGCCAAAGCCGTTCTCAATAAAACCGCTCACGGCTCGGAATCTACGGCGTATGATTTTTTCCGACAGGCGATGGACAAATTCGAGCGCGCCGAAGCGATGAGACCGGCGGGCAACGACGACGCGATTTTGCGCTGGAATATGTGCGCTCGAATTATTATTCGCAACAAATTAACCGAACGCGAAATGCCAAGCGACTTCATTGAATAAACGCAAAGCGTTTTATTCAATGAAGAAGGCAAAAGGGCAAAAGGTAAAAGGCAAAAGTATAATCAAAAATACTTTTGCCTTTTACCTTTTGCCCTTTCGATTTTTCCTAAAAATCGAACCGTGCGCCCAGTTGAAATTCGCGGTTATAGCTCGAATTGAAAGTAAACGACGGCGAGCCGGAAACGAATTGACGCGGCGTGCCGAAGTTTGTCGCCGCCGTCGAAAGACGCGCCGGCAGCGGAACGCCGTTCACCGTTCCGGCGGCACTGAAAGCGTAACGCGTGTTGTTGACGAGCTGAACGTTCGAGCGATTAAAGATATTGAATCCTTCAGCGAACAGCGTCAGCCGCATACGCTCGCCGAAGCGTATGGCGCGACCGACGCGCAAATCAATTTGAAACGTCGAAGGCGTTGAAAACTGATTGCGAAGCGTTCCCGGAACGCGGTCGGTTGACGTAACACCGTCGCCGTTCGGGTCGCCCGAAACCAGTGCCGAATATGCAAAGCCTGATTGCGCCGTCAGGATTCCGGTGAAAACGTAATCGCTCAAAAGCGCGCGGACGATTTTGTTTTCGCTGCGACGAAAAGTTCCCGTTTCATAAACCGGGCTGAAGATGAAACGATGGCGCACGTCCAAATCCGAACGTCCGTATTCGCCTGATAAATCGAATTGATTTTCAGCGATTTTCGCGTCGTCGCCGCCGCCCGGAACGACCGAAGTCTGGTCAGGTTTATCATCTTTGGCTTTCGACAAAGTGTAGCTCATATTAAATTGAAAGCGATTGGCGAGTCGCCGATTGAGTTCAAAAGTTAAACCTTGATAGAAAGATTCCGCCGTGCTTTCAAAAAGGCTGATGCGTTGAAACGCGGGAATCGGACGTGCTGCCGGATGCCGTAGAAATGTAAAAGTTTCGCCGGTCGGAGTCGTGCCGTTGTAAACCGGAACTGTGGTGGCGACCGGAGCATTCAGATTCGCGTTGCGCGTTCTGGTCAAATCACTGCCGCGAAACATCGTATACTGCACCGAAACATTCGTGTTCGCAAAAAGCTCTCGCTCGTATTGCAAACGCGCCTGCTGCGTGAACGGCTGGCTGTAATTGCGGTCGAACAAATAAAGATTCGGCGTAACCGCCGCAACGTTGGTCGGAACGGCGGAGAAAACATTCGGATAAGTCGGACACAACAGCGGAGTCGCCGTGCAGTTTATATCAATCGCCACGACTTGAATGCCGTTTTGCGAATGCGCCGTGCCGGTCACGATTGACGGCGTGCGGGCGTAGAAAAGTCCGTAACCGCCGCGCAGAACCGATTTATTGTCGAAACTATATGCAAAACCGAAACGCGGCGCGAGATTGTTTTTGTCGTTCGGACGAAATCCGGTGTTGAATCCGGCGGCGAGCAAAGCCGGATTCGGATTTGTAATCGGCGGTTTGGCGATGCTTTGGTAATCATAGCGCGCGCCGAAATTCAATGTCAGTTTCGGCGTCACTCGCCAATCGTCCTGAATAAAAAATCCGTATTCGGAACTGTTCGGCTTGGTTGTGCCGCCGGTCGTTCCCGCGCCGCCAAAACTTTGGCGATAGCGCGAAGGCGTTCGGCTGGCTAAATTGGCGTAGCTCGTAAATGTATAGGAACCGCCGAAAAGTCCGGGAAAGAAATTGAAAATGCGGTCGAACAGAAAATCGAACCCGTATTTTACCGAGTGATTTCCCGTGATGTAAGTTTGATTGTTGACGAATTGATAGCGCGTGATGGTCGTTTCGCGCGGGCTGAAATTGTTGCGCCCGAAGCTGAAAGTTCCGTCGTTAATTCCGCCTGCATTCGCTGTCACGCTGACTTCCGGGTCGTTGGAATTAGCTAAACCCGGCTCTTTATCGCGCGAGAATTGAAAGCGAAATTCATTGAACCAATTGGCGGAAAGCGTCGAAGTCAAACTCGATGTCAACGCCGAAGTTTTGACATTGCTGTTGCCGGTGTGTTCTTCCGCCGAGAGCGTGCCGGAGTTTTCGAGATTCGTTCCCGTAAAATTCTGCTGGTTGAATCTGACCCAGAATTGATTGTTATCGTTGATGATGAAATCGGTTTTGATTAGAAACGTATCCTGTTGGCGGTTGATGTTATAAGCAGCGACTTTCGGTCCGAGCAGAGCCTGAACGCTCGCCGGTGCGAACGGCAAGGAACGCACGACGACCGGATTAGGCAAATCAGAACGCTGACCTTCGTAAGCTCCAAAAAAGAAAATTTTATCTTTGCGAATCGGTCCGCCGAACGTGCCGCCGAATTGATTGATTTGCCCCGACGGACGCGGGCGACCTGCCGAAACCAAAACCGGACTGCGGGCATTCAATGATTCGTCGCGGAAATACTCGAACGCGGCTCCGGTGAAACGGTTCGTGCCGGATTTGGTGACGACGTTGACGACCGCGCCGGCAGCGCGTCCGAATTCAGCCGAAAAACCGTTTTGGTTGACCTGAAATTCTTTGACTGTATCAATCGAAAATTGCGACGGCGCGCGTCCCGAACCGACGCGACCGGAAGATTGTCCGAAGAAAGTATTGTCCGAGCTTGTGCCGTCAATCTGCAAACTATTCAAAGTTCCTTTCTGTCCACCGACCGCTAAATCGCCTGAACGAGTCGGGTCGCGGACAATGCCCGGCGTTAAGGTGACAAAATCCAGAAAGTTGCGCCCGTTGGTCGGCAGATTCGTCACGCGCGTTTCGTCCACGGTCGAGGAAATCGAAGTGCGCGTCGTTTCAATGCCCTGACCTTCGGCGTTCACGTCAACGACATTCACCGAACCGCTCGCCGAAACGGTGATTTCGAGCGCGTTCTGCGCTCCGACCGTCACGCGGATATTTTCATATTTCGATTCGCCGAAACCTTGTCCGGCGGTGGTCGTCACGGTGTAAACGCCCGGAGGCAGTAAAATAATTTTATAAGTTCCGTCATCGCTCGTCACAGCGTTTTTCTCCAGACCCGTGTCCTGACTTTTGGCATTGACGGTCACATTCGGGACAGCCGCGCCGTTCGGATCAACGACGCGCCCTTCGATATTGCCGGTTGTCGCCTGCGATTGGGCAAACGCGCTCGCTGCAAATAAAAATAATCCGCATAAAAACAACGATAGTTTTCGCATAATAGAAAATCCTCTTTTGAATTGATTAAACGTAGAACTCGAAAATCTAAACTACCCGTGTTCGATATTTCTTGCTTGATAAAACTGGAGTGGAAACAATTGAAATAATATGACAGGTTTGACGGCGAAGCAAACGAGCGCGGAAGACAAGATAGAAAATAATTCTTGACTTTTTATTTGGAAGATTCGCCCTCAATCCAGGTTTCGCCATCGGCGTAAACTTCCTTTTTCCAGATCGGAACAGTGCGCTTTAATTCTTTGATTAACCATTCACAGGCTTCAAACGCCGCGCGGCGATGCGGTGCGGCGACCGAGATGACGACGCTCGTTTCGCCGATTTCTAATCGTCCGAGCCGGTGGACGATGCCGACGTGAGCGATTTCAAATTTTTCCCGCGCTTGTTCGATTAGCTTCTCCATTTCCTTCAAAGCCATCGGCTCGTAGCCTTCATATTCTAAATATAAAGTTTCGCGTTCTTTGGTAAATTGGCGAACGAAACCGTCGAGCGTGACAATCGCGCCGCACGTTTCCGGCACGACGCGCCGCGCAATCTGGGCGACATCGAGCGCGTCGAAGGTAATTTCATAAAAGTCCGTCGCGTTTTTTTTGAGCATTTTAACCGCCGCTGACGTGCGTGAAAACGGCGAGTTCGTCGCCGTCGCTGATTGTTTCGCCGCCGCTGGCGTATTCCTGATTGACGGCGAACAAAAGCGAATGTTTTTCGAGCGCGGGAAACTTTTCGACGACGCGCGCAAAGGCGTTTTCGGCTCGCGCTCCGTCGGGCAAATCAATTTCAATTTCCCGCTCGCCGACCGCATCCGCCGTCGCGCCGAAAAATAAAACTCGCGTCTTCATTTGCTTTTCAACTCCCGTAAAATTTCCGTTATTTTGTCGAACTGCTCAATCGGCAGCGTGTTGAGCAGTTTCGATAAATCTTCTGTGCCTTCGCGTTTTAATTTAAACAGGGCTTGCGTTTCCGCGTTCGGCTGATTTTCCGGCATCCATTCGAGCAAATCGTTCGGCGTGCAGTTCAACGCCAGACAAAAGCGTTCCAGATGGGCAAAATCCATTCGCCAGACTGAATTTCGCAATATGTTTCGCGCCGTCGCCGGAGCAAATCCCAGATTTATTATAAACTGATTCGGCTTCTCGATGCCGCGCAGCCGCAACACTCGTTTTATGTTCAAATAAAGCATATTTTTGAATGTGTTTTCATCGCGCGGCGATGAAATCAATCGTGAATGTGTAATCTGCGCGATGTTATATGTAAGTTACACAATGTTAAGTAAGCAATCACACAAAATTATTTTATAAGATTTTTTAGCCACAGATTTACACAGATGGACACGGATGATTTTTAGGGTAAATACAAATTGATTTTATCTTGCCTGTATCTGAGTGCATCTGTGAAAATCTGTGGCTAAATATAAAATTAATCTGCCCGATCACTTAAGTGGACAGAACTAAATTAAAGATGTTCGGCTTCGTTCTGAGTTCCGCGTTCACGCGGCTTTAACCGCCGCGCTTTGCCGGCGGCTGCCGACTAAAGTCGGAACTCAAAACTTCGATAAAATTATTTTGTCCCATTACTTTTATGTAAATTACACGATGTTATGTGTAATCAACAAGGCGTAATATGTAATTTACACGGTGTTAGCTGTAATTTACACAATGTAATCACTTACTTACACGGTGTTAGCTGTAATTTACACGATGTGCGCTGTAATTAATACGATGTGCGCTGTAATCAACACGATGTTTTATACAGTCTAACTGATGTTTTATACAATCTAACTGATGTTTTATAAAATTAAACTTTAATTTCTTCGCGCAGAGCGCGTTTGAGAATCTTGCCCGTGCCGCCGA